>CAYZOR010000051.1:0-9738 GCA_964479895.1 uncultured Candidatus Izemoplasmatales bacterium
CGTTTTTGCCACGAACTTCTAATTTCATGGACATCATCTCCTTTATGTGATTGTAATTATATTATACCATAACATATATAAATGAAAATGAAAATGTCATGTGATTATTTTTTCCATCGCATCTAATGTTAACATTTTAGGGGTATAAACAATCAAAGGATCAAAGAGTTTAGAAAGTAATGGCCAAGGATTATAGCGCGCATCATTAACCATATCAATGAATAAAATTTCGTTTGCGTTTTGAAGAACCAATTCTACCATGATATTATTAAAAATAGCCGGATGATTGGCCCTTTTTGAAGTATAAATATGACATTCAGAATAATCAATCGGTAAAACGGCCTTACTTAAAGGCATTTCTTTAATCAAACCACACACTTCACAATATTTCACACGGTGAAATAGCGAATAAAATGTTTGGGGGGGTTTAAAGTATTTAAAACAAATCGGGCATAGCTGCATAAAAAACACATCCTTTCACCAATATTATTCGGTGTAAGGATGGGTTTTTCTTTTTAATATTTTTTCGCTTTTATTCTTCCTTCTAAAAAGGCACGCATATTAAACGCCAACGCTTCTAATTCGTTTTCACCAGGATATAAGGTAATGTCTCCTAAGTGGTCAATCATTTCTATTAAGGGTTGGATAATATCTTGGTTATAAGCCAATCCACCCGTTAAAATAATGGTATCAAGCTGTCCTTTTGTCAGCGCATAAAGCGCACCGATTTCTTTGGCTATTTGATGCACCATCGCATCAACCACACGAAACGCTTCGACCCTATTATCCGCAAGCATATCAGAAACTTCTTCGGCATCTTTTGTGTTAAGGTATGAAAACATTCCACCATATGAGCGAATCATTTTGATGACTTCTTCTTTGGTTTCTGTGGAAAAACATAAATCAATCACGCTTTTAACCGGAAGACTCCCTGTTCTTTCAGGACTCATCGGTCCATCGCCATCTAATGCATTGTTCACATCAATCACTTTACCAAGTTGGTGATACCCAACACTAATTCCGCCCCCTAAATGCGCAACAATAATGTGAAGCTTTTCATAAGGGATATTCACTTCATCAGCATACGTTCTAGCAACTGCTTTTTGGTTTAAGGCATGGAATAAAGATTGTCTTTCAAATCCATTTAGCCCTGACAATTTAGCCGTTTCACTCATTTCATCAACCACTACAGGATCAGCAATATAAGCATTTTTACCAACTTCACTCGCAAGATTACAAGCGATAAGTCCACCTAAATTAGAGGCGTGTTCACCGTGCGTATTTTGACGCAGTTCTTCTTGCATTTTCGCATTGACTTGATACAGGCCACTTTGCATCGGCGCCAGTAAGCCCCCTCTTCCAATGAACCCATCAATGGTTGAAAGCGAGATGTCATATTCTTCTAAAAATGCTTTGATCAATTTTTCACGATAAGGCAATTGTTCTAAAAGCGTATCAAACTTTAACATTTTCGCGTCATCATGCTTAATCGTTGCTTTCGCAATACGCTTGGTTTTCCCAGTTTTATCAATTTTATGAAACACCGCAACTTTTGTCGATGTTGAGCCTGGATTAACTGTAAGGATCCTCAAAAGAGAATCACTTCCTTCCTACGCTTTAACCGCGTCTAACCCGACTTTTAACGCTTGTTTATTGACATCAATCAGTTTTTCTTTAGAGCCAGTAAAGATTTTTTTGAAAATCGCCGTTATTTGATCGGGAGTAAAGATTTTTTTTGCGCCAATATAGGCGCCCAATGTAACCATATTAATGGTTTTTAAATTGCCGATGTCTAATGCCATTTGTGAGGCATCAATGGCATGAACAGTAACGTCTTTACGGTAATCATAATCTTTGATTAAGCCTGAATTTGTAATAATCGTTCCGCCAGATTTCACTTTTGACTCAAACTTTTTTAAAGACGGTTCATTCAGCGCAATCAATGTATCGCACATTGAGACCACTGGCGAATTGATCTCATCGCTTGAGATGATAACCGAACAGTTCGCCGTCCCACCTCTAGTTTCAGGGCCGTATGATGGTATCCATACCGTATTATAATCTTCTTCAGTCGCTGCATACGATAAGAGCTGGCCTAAAAGCATAACCCCTTGACCGCCAAAACCAGCAACGATAAGTTTTTCGTTTACCTTACTCATTGGAATCCTCCTTAGTACTATCTTTATAAACGCCTAAAGGAAAGTAAGGAATCATATTTTCAACCGACCATTTTAATGAATCATTGGGATTGATTCCCCAGTTGATAGGACAAGTAGAGATAAATTCAATCATTGAAAACCCTTGTTTGTTCATTTGAACATCAAATGCTTTTTCAATCGCTTTTTTGGCTTTGCGCATATGTTTAGGATCATGCACACTTACGCGTTCTAAATACGTTGCGCCAGGAACCGTTGCAAGCATTTCACTCACGCGTATTGGTTCTCCTGCCCCTTTTTTCTTACGTCCCGTTGGAGAGGTTGTGGTTTTTTGATCAATTAACGTGGTAGGGGCCATTTGCCCACCCGTCATACCATAAATCGCATTATTTACAAAAATGACGGTCATGTTTTCCCCGCGATGTGCCGCGTGAACAACTTCAGCCATTCCAATTGACGCTAAATCGCCATCGCCTTGGTAAGTAAATACCGCAGACTCTGGACGCACGCGCTTGATTCCGGTTGCGACCGCTGGTGCCCTACCATGTGCTGCTTGTTGCATATCGCAGTTAAAAAACTCATAACTCATCACACTGCAGCCAACACTTGCAACACCGATTGCTTCATCGATTAATCCTTTTTCGCTTAATACTTCGCCGACTAATTTATGAATAATCCCATGCGTACACCCAGGGCAATAGCTTAAATCTCGATCAACAAGGCCATCGGTGGGTTTATAAACAGTTTTCGTTTTCATGATTTGGCCTCCTTTAAAATCGATTTCACTTTATGAACAATTTCTTCAGCCTCAGGAACGACGCCACCCGTTCGTCCGTAAAATTCTATATTGTGTTTGCCGTTTGATGCAATCTTCACATCTTGAATCATTTGCCCTAAAGACATTTCTAGGGTTAAAAGCGTTTTTGTCTCTTTAGGTAGATTGTCAAAAGCTTTTTGTGGATAAGGGAATAAAGAAATGGGACGTAACATGCCTACATGAATGTTTTCTTCTGCCAACATTTCAATCGCACTTCTTGCAATCCGTGCCATTGACCCATACGCAACGAAAACAATTTCAGGATTTTTATCCATGTTAACCATTTCATAACGTTGTTCATTTTCAATCATTTTATCGTATTTTTTTTGCAAGGCTAAATTGTGTTCTTCTAATTTATAAGGATCTAAATGAAGTGAAACGATTTTATTACGCTTCCCTCGTTTTTTACTTTCACCAGTCGCTGCCCAATCCTTTTTAGGCAGATTAATTTTGCGAATCGGTTTATCCATATCAACAGGTTCCATCATTTGACCAATTAACCCATCCACAGCAATCATGACAGGATTACGGTAATAATCAGCAAGATCGAATGATTCTTTGACAATATCAACCGTCTCTTGTAAGTTTTCCGGCGCAAACGATAAAACTTTCATATCGCCATTTCCACCGGTTCTAGTGATTTGGTTATAATCGGCTTGAGAGGGTTGAATTCCCCCTAAACCAGGACCCCCACGCATGACATTAATAATGACCGCTGGTAATTCGCTCCCTACTAAATAAGAAATGCCTTCTTGTTTTAATGCAATCCCTGGTGACGATGAACTTGTTAAAACGCGCGCGCCACTTCCAGCAGCGCCATACACCATATTAATCGCTGCGACTTCGCTTTCAGCTTGTACAAAAATACGGTTGTTTGCTTCCATGTGATAACTTAAATATTCGGGAAGTTCATTTTGAGGCGTGATTGGATATCCAAAAAAAGCATCACATCCTCCTTTAATGGCTGCTAAAGCCATTGCTTCATTTCCCTTCATTAAAACTTTTGCCATTGAATTGGCCTCCTTAATCCTTGATATAACGTTCGACAGTAATGACACTATCTGGGCAAATCATCGCACAAAATGAGCATGCAATACATTTATCCATATCCGTGACCATTAAAGGGGTATACCCTTTTTTATTGGTTCTTGATGTGTCGAGCGCTAAAATATTAACAGGACATTGGTGTACACAAAGATTGCATCCTTTACACTTATCCTCTGCAATAATAATTCTTCCTTTTGCTGCCATAATAGCCTCCTATAACCAATGCTCAGCTAAATATCTTCGTAATCTCACATTGTCACCTAAAAACTGACGCTTGGTTTTAACATTTTGTTCTATAAACGTGTGGGTTATGGGAAGGTTAAGCGTTTCGCCAACACTTTTTATAACCTTTTCCCCTTCGATAATGTGTGTTTCTTCAGTCTCATTCATGAGATTGGAATTATTAATGAGTCCACTCACTTTTAATTGAGCACTTCCTTCCAATTCTTGAATCAGCTTAAGAATTTTATCTTTAGACGATGTTTCCATTCTAAAAATATTTATAACAATTAAAAATTCTATTGAATTTACATCAATAAAATCATGATACTGCATCATGATTTTGGCTCCTGATTTCGTCCCTGCCAAATCATAAATTGCACGTTTATCTTTTGACAAAAATGCTTGATTGGCTTTCGGCGAAACGTAAGGAAGGTCGCTACCAGTCATATTTTCTAACGTTGATTCTACGAGCTCTATGCCATTGGATTCTAACAAATTTCTTACACTTCTAGATCGGAAATAAGGGTTAACAATGTCAAGGTCGACAAGCATGTCGACCTTTTCATTGATTGCTAGATTCACAGCGACTTCACTTTTTCCACTTCCGTAGTGACCACTTAGAATCTTTATGCGATTCATCATTATCGTTTGACATAATTGGCACGCATTTTATTGATAATTTCAATGCGTTGTTTTGCGAATAGTTTTGCAGCTTGTTGCGTATGAACTTTATTTTCTTTCGATAAATTAAAAATATCTAACATACGATCATAAATTTTTTCGATGTCTCTATAGGCGGCTTCCTTAACATAACCTTTACGCTCATGGAAGACATTGATTAATCCACCCGCGTTGATCACAAAGTCAGGACAATATAAAACGCCTTTTTTATAAAGCTTTTGCCCATGTTTTTCTTCGTCTTCTAACTGGTTGTTGGCCGTTCCTCCAATAATTGGCGCTTTGATTTTATCAATCGTCTCATCGTTGATGGTTGCGCCCAGTGCACATGGTGCATACACATCGACATCTAACGTATAAATATCATCGGGTTCTACGAAATCAACGGATGGATATTTGTCTTTAATTTTCGCAATATGTTTTTCATTAATTTCTGTAAAATACACTTTTTTAGCGCCAGCATCGAGTAAAAGCCCAATTAAATAATCGCCCGTTTGACCTGCGCCTTGAACCGCAAACGTACGCTCACTCATATCGTCAGACCCAAACTTTTCCATTAATGCAGCGCGGATGCCATGAAAAGCACCAAACGCAGTTGCTGGTGAAGGATTCCCACTTTTACCAGGAAGCCCCACTACATGGTCTGTTTCCATATTGACAAAATCCATATCTTTCGTCGCGGTATTGACATCTTCTGCTGTGATATATCGACCATTTAAGGTTTGGACATAGCGACCTAAAGCTCGGAAATACGCTTCACTTTTCACTTCATCAGCTTTTCCGATTAAAACGGTTTTTCCACCGCCTAAATTTAAACCAGCAGCGGCGGCTTTATAAGTCATTCCGCGTGCTAATCTTAATACATCCAAAGTCGCATCATCTTCATTTTCATAATCCCATAATCTGGTTCCACCTAAGGCAGGGCCTAAGGTTGTGTTATGGATACATGTGATCCCTTTTAGTCCTGTTGTTTTGTCATAAAAAAACACCAACTGCTCATAGCCATGTTTTTCCATGTACTCAAATTTCTTCATAAAAAAATCCTCCTCAAAAGATTTAAACGTTCATAATTTAAACGCTTTATCATGAAAGCGTTTTTACATGTGAATTATATCATGTTTAATTTATGAAGGCAATGCTTTAAATCAAAAAAGTTGTATCATAGAAATTTTCTAATTATCATGAAAAAAGCCCTCAAAGAGGGCTTGGTTTAATTTGCGACAATATTGACAAGTTTGTTAGGAACAACAATGACTTTTCTCACCTTTAAGCCATCAATAAATTCCTTAATGCGTTCGTTTTGTAAAGCCAATGATTCTAACGTTGCTTTATGGGTGTCTTTGTTGGTTTCTATTTTAGCGCGTACTTTCCCGTTTACTTGTAAAACGATGGTAACTTTTTCATCTTCTAAAAGGGCTTTTTCTGCTTTTGGGTATGAGGCGTATTGTAAGCTATCATCAAAGCCAATCAATTGGTTTAATTCTTCGGCAATATGGGGCGCAAAGGGATTTAAAAGCTTTAAGAATGTGTGATATGTATCTTTAGAGATTGATGCACTTTGCGTCGCTTGATTGACAAACGTCATTAATTTAGAGATTGCGGTGTTGAATTTGGTGTTTTCAATGTCTTCATGAACCCCTTGAATGGTTTTATGAAGCGCTATTTTCAAAGCCTTTTCATCGTCTGTTTCGCGCACTTTATCTTTTAAACGCCACACTTTATCTAAAAAGCGTCTAGCGCCTTTGACGCCATTTTCACTCCATGGGGTTGCTTGTTCATAATCGCCAATAAATAATATATAGACTCTTAACGTATCGGCGCCATATGTTTCAATGGTATCCATTGGGTTGACCACATTGCCTTTAGATTTACTCATCTTATCGCCATCAGGTCCTAAAATTAAGCCTTGTGCCGTTCTTTTTTTGTAAGGCTCTTTCGTAGGAACCACGTTTAAGTCATATAAGAACTGATGCCAAAATCTAGAATAAATAACATGTCTGGTTACGTGTTCCATTCCTCCGTTATACCAATCCACTGGGAGCCAATATTTGAGTTTGTCGTAATCCGCCAACTGACTTTGGTTGTTTGGATCAATGTAGCGCAAATAATACCAACTAGACCCAGCCCACTGAGGCATGGTATCCGTTTCTCTTTTGGCTGCACCACCACATTTAGGGCACGTCGTTTCAACAAATGCATGAATGCCGGCTAAAGGACTTTCACCATCGGACGTTGGTTCAACATTTTTTATGTCTGGTAGCGTCACCGGTAAGTCTTTTTCTTCAACCCCTACCATGCCACACGTTGGACAGTGAACAATTGGGATCGGCTCTCCCCAATAACGTTGACGATTAAAGGCCCAATCTTTCATTTTAAAGTTAACCGCTTTATTGCCTAATTTATGATCAACCAAATATTCAATGGTCGTTTCAATCGCTTTTTGAACCGTTAATCCATCTAAAAAATCACTGTTAACCATAATGCCTTCATCGGTGTCGGTGTAGGCTTCTTTTGTAATGTCGCCCCCTTTAATGACCTCACGAATCTTTAAATCATGCGCTTTCGCAAACGCATAATCTCTTTGATCATGAGCAGGGACTGCCATAATCGCGCCAGTTCCATACCCCATCATGACATAATCGGCCACAAAAATCGGTAAGGTTTCTTGGCTTAAAGGATTTTTTGCGCTGATTCCTTCTATTTTTATTCCTGTTTTATCTTTAACAAGTTCTGTTCTTTCAAACTCAGATTTTTGTAAAGCCTTGGCTTTATAATCGTTAATCGCATCCAAATTTCGAATGGTATCTTTGGCTTTTTCAATTAAAGGGTGTTCCGGCGCAATAACCATAAACGTCGCACCAAATAATGTATCGGGTCTCGTTGTGAACACATCTAAAGATTCGTCCATTTCATTCACGTTAAACGTCACTTCTGCGCCAACACTTTTCCCAATCCAATTTTGTTGTTCGGTTTTAATGCGCGGTAGAGTTTTTAAATCATCGAGCCCTTTTAACAATTTATCCGCATAGTTTGTTATTTTTAAGAACCACACATCTTTTTCTTTTAATAAAACACTTTCGCCACAACGGTCACACTTTCCACCTTGTGATTCTTCATTGGATAAGACGACCTTACATGAAGGACAAAAATTCACTTGCGTTTTACTGCGATAGGCTAAACCATTATTAAAAAGCTTTAAAAAGATCCACTGTGTCCATTTAAAATAATTGGGATCGGTCGTATCGACCATTCGCTCATAATCAAACGAAAACCCGGTTTTTTTAAGTTGGTTCGTAAAGATCTCAATATTCTCATCGGTCACTTTACGCGGATGGACTTTTTGTTTCATCGCATAGTTTTCAGTCGGCAATCCAAACGCATCAAATCCAATTGGAAATAATACATTATAGCCTTCCATTCGTCTTTTTCTTGCGACAATTTCTAAAGATGTATACGCTCTAATATGCCCTACATGCATCCCTGAGCCTGAAGGGTAGGGAAATTCTACTAACGCATAATACTTTTGCTTATCATCAAAATCTAAGGCGTCAAACGTATGATGTTTAAACCAATAGTCTTGCCATTTTTGTTCAATTGTTTTGTGCGTGTATTCCATCATTAATTCCTCCTTATTTCTATAAAAAAAGTCCTTATTAAATCATAATAAGGACGAATATAAATCCGCGGTACCACCTTGGTTCAAAAAGCACTCAAATCCTTAACGCGGAAAACGGCGCATTCCATGCGCAACTCCCCAAACAAGTTCACAACGTTACTTTCTTAGTTCACAGCCCCACTAAGTCTCTTTAAAAGCATTGAGTTGTTACTACTTTTGGTTCATGGTTGTTGTATATTGTAAGTGTAGCATATTTATTCATTTTTATAAAGCCGTTTTTGTAACTCAAAAGCGAGTTTAGATGTTTGTCTGAATCCTACAAAAAGCAATACAATGAATAAGATGAAGTTAAACATGATCAATTGGTTAAAGATTAATACAATAAATAAAAGCGTTGATGCATAGGTCATCATGACAAACATTTGTTTGAACCGCACCTTTTGAAGACGTCTTTGAATTAAAAAGCTATTAAGTAATACAAAGACCATAAACAGTAAAACGCCCGATAAGAATTCTGCGACGACACTTACGGTTAACCAAACACTCATATAGCCTTCAATTTCATGGTCAATGGTATTATAAACCGAAGCGAAAAAGGCGGTTCTTGTTTCTGTTGTGACCTCAAAATCCAAATTGTGAATATCGGGATGCATCGAAGCGATGTCTTTGGTAATTAGCGATTGTTGAACCATTAACTGATCGGTGGAAATATACATTTTATCACCGATTAAAACCACATGATTGCCTTCATAACGGTCGATATCATAGGTATCTCCACCATCTATGAAAACATCAAAAGATAAATTAAAAATACTCGTTTCAAATAATTTGTGCGATCCCGCATCGTCACAATTTACCTGCGCATCTTCAATAATACATCCACTTGGTGGATATTGAAAATTCTCACGAATCTCACTGCGTGTTTGATTGGAGATGCCGCTAAACTGTAAAATTCTAAGAGCTGGGCCCACCGTCATTAAAAGCGCAAAAAACATAATGAAAAGCGTCGCAAAAATCGCTTTATCATTACGAAATTTTATCAATTCTTGGGGCGCAATGATTGAAGTTCTTATTCTTTCGAGCATAATTATCACCGTTAATCATTATATCACAATTAAAGCATAAAAGAATAGTTTATGATAAAATATCTTTGGTGATAACATATGATAAAATATCTTTGGTGATAACTATGGAAAAACATT
>CAYZOR010000052.1:0-9276 GCA_964479895.1 uncultured Candidatus Izemoplasmatales bacterium
TCGATAGTTCATTCATTAACATATCCCAGTTATCGGATGCGTTCATGTTGCCGTGTAGTAATATAAGCGTGTTTGATCCGCCCTTTTTATGTCGATAAAAAATGGTTTCTCCATTTTTTAGTTCAACAGTTTTTTCTTCAAACGGTTTCATTTTACTCATTAGAATAACCTCCCTTTTCACCTCTATTATAACAAATTATAAATAAGCCTTCAAACCTTAAATTCACGCTATTGTGAGCTTTCTTAAAAAGTGCTATAATGAATGCGGTGATACCATGCAAAGATATTTTATTAATGAGACGATTGAATCTAATATAACCTTACATGATGAATCAGTGATTCATCATGTCTTTCATGTGATGCGCATGAAAATAGGCGATGAAATCGTATTATGTGATTTAAATAAACAGTGTTATGCAGTGAAAATTACTGAAATGAATCCAAACGTTTTAAAAGGAGAAAGCTTATATCCTATCAAGCATCAAACGCATCCTTTAAATATAACACTTGGACAAGCATTGATTAAAAAAGACAAGTTTGAACTGGTGATTCAAAAGGCCTCTGAACTTGGTGTGAATCATTTCTTAAGTGTTTCAATGGCACGCTCTATTGTAAAAATTGATGAAAAGATAAAACATAAAAAGGTAGATAGGTTTAAAAAAATCGCTAAAGAAGCAGCGGAACAAACAAGAAGAAATGACGTAATGTCTATAGGAGAACCAACGGAATTACATAACATTGATTATGATTTATATGATCATGTGTTGGTGGCGTATGAAAGTGAACAAAGTAAATCCACCAAAAAGATCTTAAAAACCTTTTCAAAAGGAAGTAATGTGTTAATCTTGATTGGACCCGAAGGTGGTTTTAATGAACAGGAGATAGCGTATTTAAAATCAAAAGGGGCTTTAAGTATTTCGTTAGGGCCTAGAATTTTAAGAAGTGAAACCGCTGCATTTTATATATTGTCAGCGTTAAGTTATGAACTAGAAATGAGTGTTGAATCATGAAAGCAGCATTTTTTACCTTAGGGTGTAAAGTCAATCATTATGAAAGTGAAGCCCTGCAAACTTTGTTTGAAAACGATGGCTATGAAATTGTCGATTTTAAAGCGTACGCTGATGTTTATATCATTAATACCTGTACGGTGACGAATGCTTCAGATTCAAAGAGTCGTAAAACAATCCGTCAAGCTGTTAAAAGAAATCCAGATGCGGTCGTGGCGGTACTAGGATGTTACGCACAAGTGGACCATGAAACCATCGCCACTATCGATGGGGTTGATATTATTCAAGGCACGACCGATCGCGCGAAATTGTTAGACCATGTGAAACGCTTTTTAAGAGAAAGAAAACCGATTCAAAGTGTTGAAGATTTAAGTCGTTATAAAACCTTTGATCAGTTAAGTGTCACAAGCTTTCAAGAACAAACCAGAGCGTTTTTAAAAATCCAAGATGGCTGTAATGAGTTTTGTAGTTACTGTATCATTCCTTTTGCGAGAGGGCGCATTCGTTCAAGGAAAAAAGAAGAAGTACTAAATGAAGCACGCACCTTAGTTAAAAGTGGCTACCGTGAAATTGTCTTAACGGGGATTCATACCGGCGGATACGGCAGTGATTTAGACGACACTTCATTTTATGATTTATTAAAGGCGATGAAAGATATTAATGGTTTAAAACGAATCCGTATATCAAGCATTGAAATTAACCAGTTAACTGATCAAATTATCGAATTGATCAAAGCCCATGATATTTTCGCAAGACACCTTCATATTCCCCTTCAACATGGTTCTGATCAGATATTAAAAGCAATGCGTAGAAGCTATAGTGTCAAAGACTATTTAGAAAAGGTAAAATCAATTCGTGATGCCTTAGGCGATATCGCGATTACAACCGATATTATTGTAGGCTACCCCGGTGAAAGTGAAACCGATTTTAATGAAATGAAATCAACGATTCAAAAAGCAGGCTTTTCTGAGATGCATATTTTCCCTTACTCCAAACGCAGTGGGACCAAAGCGGCGCAGTCGAAAGAACACATCCATGGCACCATTAAAAGCATTCGCGTGAATGAACTGATGCGGCTCAATGAAACTTTAGCGACGGCTTACCGAAAACGCGTCTTAAATCATAAAACGCGACTTTCTGTTTTATATGAACATTGTAGCGATGGGGTTTGTAAAGGGCACACAAGTGAATATCTATTGGTTGAAACCCCCACACTTAAACCCGCCAATGCATTTGAAACTGTCGTGTTAACCAACGAGACCTATCCAACCGCTGAAGCCGTGCCTGTTAATGGATGATAATTGGTTAAATCAAGCCATTTTGGTTCGGTTAGTGATAAAATAGCGTAACAAAGCAAAAAACCTTTACATTAAATAAATTTTTTGATATGATATGTACAGTAATTTTGAAGAGCGGAAGGGAGGGAAACCTCATGGCCAAAACAGTTGTTCGCAACAATGAATCTTTAGAAGACGCGCTCAAGCGATTTAAGCGCGATATTTCACGTTCGGGTACCCTTGCTGAAGCTCGTAAACGAGAGTATTACGTCAAGCCAAGTGTTTCTAAAAAGAATAAACAAAACAAAAATAAGAACAAGAAATAATGCATTCAGAAATAACGGTGAAAAATTCACCGTTATTTTTTTCTAATACCCGACAAATAAGGGCTATATATGATATAATAATAGAAGAATTTGTTTAAAAGGAGTTTGAAATTTGACACTTACAACACTTAATGTTTCTTTTGAAAATATTCAAACATTTTCGCAAGTGGTCGGCACCAATGATCGGCACTTAGATGTGCTGAATCGTTTTTTTGAAACAACCATCTTCACAAAAGGTGACACCATCCAAATCAATGATTCCTCAGAGAAGAAAAAAGCGTCTTTAGAAGCCGTTTTTTCGATATTGATTAAGGTGATTGACCATTCCATCCAAATCAATGAACGCGATGTGATTTATATTGCGAAATTGGTGGATGATGATGTTGATAAAACAATAATTATTGATAATTATATCCATCGTGTAGAAATTACGAAAACCATCACAGGAAAACCAATATACGCCAAAACACTCAATCAAAAACGGTATTTAGACGCCATTGAAAAAAATGATTTAACCTTTGGGATTGGCCCGGCAGGGACAGGAAAAACCTATGTTGCGGTGCTTCACGCGGTGAAGTTACTGAAAAATGGAAAAATTCGTAAAATCATTTTAACGCGTCCAGCGGTAGAAGCGGGCGAGAGTTTAGGATTTTTACCTGGCGATTTAAAAGAAAAAATTGATCCTTACTTAAGACCGTTATATGATGCCTTATATGAAGCCTTAGGGACAAAACAAACCGATGATTTGATTGAAAAAGGGGTCATTGAAATTGCGCCTTTAGCCTACATGCGCGGACGCACACTAGAAAATGCGTACGTTGTCCTCGATGAAGCGCAAAATACAACTAAGGGTCAGATGAAACTCTTTTTAACCCGTTTAGGGTTTGAATCGAAGATGATTGTGACGGGCGATATTACTCAAATTGACTTGCCTAGAAATAAAGAAAGTGGGCTTATTCATGCCACTAACTTATTAGCGGATGTCAAAGGCATTGCGACGATACGTTTTGAACGTGTTGATGTGATTCGTCATCCACTCATCCAAAAAATACTGGAGCGATATGATGAAAGCACTTAATTTAATCAATCAATGCAATGAAGAAAATTATGAATCTTTCATTAAACCCATCGTCAAACAAACGTATAAAAAGATGAATATTCATAAAAAACAAACCGTCAATATCATTTTGGTCACCAGCGAACAAATCAGAGATTTAAATCAATCCTACAGAAACATCGATAAAGCAACCGATGTCTTAACCTTTCCGTCTGAAATGGATGATGAACTAGGCGATATATTCATCTCAATTCACAAAGCGATGGAACAAGCCAAAGCGTATGGACATTCTTTTAGACGAGAGTTAGCATTTTTGGTGGTTCATGGCTTGCTGCATGCGATTGGGTATGACCACGATACAGAAGAAAAAGAACACATCATGTTTAACTTACAAGAAAAAATATTAAACGAATTAAAACTATTTAGATAAGGTGATACTATGGATCAAGCATTATTAAAAGCGGCGCGTGACGTATTAGATAACGCGTATGTTGTATATTCTAATTTTCATGTTGCGGCGGCCCTTCGTTTGAAAGATGGCAACATTATTACAGGGGTTAATGTCGAAAATGCATCGTATGGACTTGCAAACTGTGCAGAACGTACCGCGCTTTTCACAGCGCGTACACAAGGCTATAAAAAAGACGACATTAAAGAAATCGTTGTTACGACAAAACAAGCATTTATTGTCTCACCATGTGGTGCGTGTCGACAAGTGATGCGAGAATTAATCCCTGCAGATGTAAAGGTTCATATGGTCGACATCAACGATAATGTTTTAAGTGTTACCAATAAGGAGTTATTGCCTCATGGATTCAGTGAAGACGACCTCAGATAAACCGCTTAAAAGCGGTTTTGTCAGTTTAATAGGCAATGCCAATACAGGGAAAAGTACGCTTTTAAACACGATTTTAGGGGAAAAATTAACCATTACGTCCTCAAAACCACAAACCACACGGAATACCATCCGGGGAATCTATAATGATGACGATGCACAAATCATTTTTATTGATACCCCAGGCTTACATAAAGCTGCGCATAAACTGGGCGATTTTATGACGAAGTCGGCTTTAAGAACGTTAAGTAGCGTGGATTTAATTTTATACTTAGTAGACGCAACAAATGATAAAGATATGCTCGATGAACGCGTCATTGAATCGCTTAAAACCTTAAAAACCAAAACGTTTTTAATTGTGAATAAAATTGATAAAGTCAAAGATGCTTCACGCTTAGAATCATACATTGAAAAATTAAAAACGCGGTATGATTTTGAGGGGGTATTTGCGGTGAGTGCTTTAAACGGAATCCATACTGATCTACTGAAAGAAGACATTAAGGATGCTTTGCCTGAAGGACCTAGATATTATCCAAAGCATATGCGCACCGATCAACCAGAGAAATTTTTGATTGCCGAGCGGATCCGTGAAAAAATCTTAGACCTTACCCAACAAGAAATCCCCCACAGTGTCGCAGTTGATATTGAAAAAATAGAAGTTGATCAAGACAATAAGAATCTTTTAAATATCAACGCGACCATTATTGTGGAAAGAGATTCACAAAAAGGGATTATTATCGGAAAAAACGGTAAACTCTTAAAACTTATAGGAACCAAAGCCCGTCATGATATCTTAACGCTTTTAGATACGAAAATCTATTTAGACCTGTATGTAAAAGTAGTGAAAGACTGGCGCAATAAGAAACTCCACTTACACGATTTAGGGTTTAAGGAAGACGATTTATAATGACGCTGAAGGGTCATGTTTTAAGAGTAATTGATTATAAAGATTCCTCTGCTTTGCTTTATGTATACACAGAAGAAGGCATTAAAAGCATGATTGCTAGAGGCGTTAAAAAAATGCAAAGTCCTTTAAGACATTTAGCGCAACCTACCAATAAAATAGACATGACGTTAAGTCAATCAAAACTCCCAACCTTAAAAGAAGCCACGCTTATTGATTATTATAAAGGCATTAAAAGCGATTTGTTAAAATCGACCATCATGAATGTTATCAATGAAATGATTTATTTTAATGTAGGCGCCCATGATGATCATCAAAAATTATTCGCTTTTATTCATAAACTTGCAAAAAAGATAGAAAAAACTGATGATCCGGTCGAATACTTATTAATTTTTGAACTTAAATTTTTATTTTTCACAGGCTACGCAGTCCCTTTAAAAGGGTGTCATGTGTGTAAATCAAACGATAATTTATCCTTTGATTTATATGAAGGCGCGCTTGTGTGTGAAAACCATAAAAATAGGCATCACCACAATTACTCAAAAGAAATCTATCAACCAATGCAGTATTATTATTATGTGGATGTTTTAAAATTTGAGCCTTTAACGCTCGATCATAAAACGTTACAAACGCTTTTAGAGATTACAACAACACTAAACAGCATGCATTTAGGGTTTTATTCAAAAGCCAAGAAAATACTTTTAACCCTGATTGACTAGGAGGAAAACAATGGAAAAAATAACGATGGATACACTCATTAATTACGCCAAACAATACGGGTTTGTCTACCAAGGTAGCGAAATCTATGGAGGGCTTGCCAATACATGGGATTATGGTCCCTTAGGCACCGAACTTAAACATAATTTAAAACAATTATTTTGGAAACGCTTTGTCCAAGAAAGTCCTTACAATGAAGGCCTTGATTCTTCAATATTACTGAATCCAAAAGCGTGGGAAGCAAGTGGGCATATTGATTCCTTTAATGACCCGATGATTGATTGTAAGCAGTGTAAAGCAAGACATAGAGCGGATCATTTAATCGAAAACCACGATGAAACCATTGTGGCCGATGGCATGAGCATTGATGAAATGGAAACTTATATTGGCGATGAAGGTATAAAATGCCCTTCGTGTGGCGCCAAAGATTTTACTAAAATTCGTCAATTTAACTTAATGTTTAAAACCTCACAAGGGGTGGTTGATGATTCAACGCAAGCTATCTATTTACGGCCCGAAACGGCGCAAGGGATTTTCTTAAATTTTAAAAACGTTGAAAGAACCTCTAGAAGAAAACTCCCGTTTGGGATTGTTCAAATTGGAAAATCATTTCGAAATGAAATTACCCCAGGGAATTTCATCTTTAGAACCCGTGAGTTTGAGCAAATGGAACTTGAGTTTTTTACGCAACCAGGCACAGAAATGGAATGGTTTGAGTTTTGGAAAAAAGAAAGCAAACAGTTTTTAATCGATTTAGGCATTGATCAAGCCAATTTAAAAATGGCGGATCATGAAGCCAGTCAACTGTCGCATTACTCAAACGCCACGACCGATATCGAATACCGCTATCCATGGGGCTTTGATGAACTTTGGGGAATTGCTTCTAGAACGGATTATGATTTAAGCCAACATCAAAGTCACTCCGATACAACGCTCGAATATATTGATCAAAAGGATAATTCACGCTACATTCCATACGTGGTTGAACCCTCCTTAGGGGTTGAGCGTTTATTTCTCTCAGTTTTACACGAGGCTTATCATGAAGAGACCCTTGAAAACGGTGAAACCCGACTTAACATGAAATTTCACCCGGCCTTAGCCCCTTACAAGGTTGCGGTCTTACCGCTTATTAAAAAACGGCATAAAGATCATGCATTTGATGTCTTTAAAAGCGTCAGCAAGCACTTTATGACCGCTTACGACGAAGCTGGGAAAATTGGGAAACGCTACCGACGTCAAGACGCAATTGGAACGCCGTTTGTCTTAACTGTCGATGATGATTCTTTAGACGATCAAACGTATACGCTTAGATATAAAGACTCCATGGAACAAAAACGCCTAACCTTAGAAGAAATTATTACAGAAATTAACGCGGCGATTAAATTTTAAATAGTTGGGGGATAGTATGGCTGAAACCAAACATTCTATAACGGATGAAATCTTAAAACATACCAATATCATCGATGTCATTCAAGAAGTAACCCCGCTTGAGAAAAAAGGAAAAAATCATGTAGGGTTATGTCCTTTTCATCAAGAAAATACCCCGTCCTTTTCAGTCAGCGAAGAAAAACAGCTCTATCATTGTTTTTCTTGTAAAGCCTCAGGAAACGCGATTACCTTTATAAAAGAAACAAAGAACATGGAAAGTAAAGATGCGATTAAATACTTGGCTGACCGTGCAAACATTCCGTTAAGTGAAACGTTTGAAAAGTCTCACCCTTTACAAAAATATTTTGACATCAATCAAATCGCCACGACCTTTTATGAAGTGTATTTAAATCATACCAAAAGTGGACAAAAAGCCCTAGGCTACTTACAAAATCGAAATATTGAACAAAAAACAATCGAAATCTTTAATTTAGGCTTAGCCCCCAATCAAAGGGATGCGCTTTACCAATCTATGCGTAAAAAAGAGATTTTAAAAAGCGACCTTCTAGATTTAGGGTTAGTCAGTGAAAAAGATAATGTATATGATGTCTTTAGAGAGCGGTTAATGTTTCCACTGCATGATGCAAAAGGGAATGTCATTGGCTTTTCTGGTAGAATCTTAGATCAAGCCAAAAAAACCGCTAAATATATCAATTCAACCCATACGGTTACCTTTGAAAAAACCAAAGTCCTTTATAACTTACATCGTGCAAGCAAAGCCATTAAAGCCAAGAATCGCGCGGTTTTATTTGAAGGATTCATGGATGTTATTAAGGCCTATGAAGCAGGCATTCAAGAAGGCTTAGCGTCGATGGGCACTGCCTTTTCAAAACACCATATAAAATTGATTCAATCATTAACCGATACGCTCATTTTATGTTTTGATGGGGATGATGCCGGCGTAGAAGCAACCATGAGCATGGTCAATGATTTAAAACAAACCCATTTAAATGTTTATGTTGTGAACCTCCCAGAAAAACTTGACCCTGATGACTATATCGATAAGTATGGGGCGAAAAAATTTCAACAGCTAATCGATAACGCGTTAAGCAAAGATGAATTTTTATATGAAGCCTATTTAAAAATTGTCAATTTAGATAAATTAACCGATATTGAGCGCTTTAAAAAACGTGTTTTTTCCCTCATTAATACAAAGTCTAATGTGGAACAAGGCCATTTCTTAAATAAGATGGCCGATGATTTAAAGGTTCCATTTGAAACCTTAGCGCTTGATTTTAAAGCCGTTAGAAAAGATCATGTGCCAACCTATAAACGGATTGAAAAAATTGAGGTTACGGATAAATTTAGACGCGCAGAACGTGGGTTTATTCATTATTTCTTAAAAGATGAATATTATGCCAGGAAATTTCGTCATGAGTTTGAAGATGTCTCTTACATCGATGCATCGGCTAGAGACATACAGTTTGAAATCTTTGAATTTTATGATTTTAATCGCCAAACTTGTCTTGTGCCAAAATTATTTATAGAAACGCTCCCTACCAAACAAAAACAATATTTTGAAAAATATATACAGTTTGAAACCTATCCTTACCATCATGATGAGTTTGAAGACTTTTTAATGGTGATGCATGAATATACCAAACGCAACCGTATTAAAACCTTGCGCAAACAATTAAATGAATGTGAGACACTCGAAGAAAAAATTACGCTAAGAAAAAAGATCGATACCATGATCAAGGAGGAAAACGATGGAAAAAGAAAAAA
>CAYZOR010000053.1:0-8668 GCA_964479895.1 uncultured Candidatus Izemoplasmatales bacterium
TGTCGACACCAAATACTAAGGTATATAAAATTAAGGAACTCCCTACTAACGCACCGCCAGAAAACACACCACCTGGTGAGATATGACCATGTAAAACAATATAAATCCCATAAAGCATGACAAAAGGAATCACAATACGCGTGATGGAACGGACAATAATATCATTCATGACGCTCACCTTCTTCATACTTTTTATCCGGTCTTAATACCGATACCACCGCAACAATTGAGGTGAATAAAACGATTGTTTCGCCCAACGTGTCAAACGCACGATAATCCGTTAAAATCGCTGCCACAATATTAGTTACCCCTGTTTCACTCGCTGCGTTTTCAATATAATATTCAGTGCTTTCACTATATGCCAAACTATCTACCCCAACGCCTGCAGGCATTTGCATAATGCTATAAACAAGCACAACAAACAATAAAATAAATATACTCGCTATAAATTTTTTCTTCATGATTCATACCGCGTCGTCCGACTTATAATCGCAATAAAGAGTATAGAAGTAACCCCAGCCCCTATGGCCGCTTCTGTTAAAGCCACATCTGGTGACTTTAAAATCAACCATAAAACACTCATCATTATAGAATACACCGCAAATATTATCACTGCACTTAATAAATCCTTCGTTCTTTCCACTGCCAAAGCCGCAATGATTAAAAAAATGACTAAGATGACATTGAGCACCATCATTTCGCATCATCCTTTTCAATAGATTTTCCTCTTAAATATTCAGTTTTCGCAATAAAATGCGCCGCCGTTGGATTGGTGATCCAAATAAAAATTAAGATAAGTAAAATATTAAACGCTAAAAATCCTACCCCTTGCCAAATAATGACACCAAACAACACCAACCCAGCCCCTAAAGTATCTGCTTTGGTAGTCGCATGCATACGCGAAAACACATCCGGTAGACGGATTAATCCAAGCGCCCCTACCATAAAGAAAAACAATCCACTCACTATAAACACTGTAGCGATTCCACTTAACAAATAATTCATCATCTTAATTCAACTTTCCTTTTAAAAGATATTTTCCAACACCTATCGTTGTCATAAACCCAATCAGTGCATAAACTAGCGCAACATTTACATAACTATTTTGATTTGTGATCGCTGCGATCAATACAATAATTGTTACAACTTTAGTCGTAATAACATTAATCGCCACCACTCTATCTGCGGCAGTTGGACCTTTATACGCTCTATAAAGCGCCACAAATGCAAGGCCTATTAAAAAAGCGACCGCAAAATAAATCACATTAATCATTGTGTTCACCTTCAAACTTAACAAAAGCTTTTTGAAGTGGACTTTCGCTTAAATTTTTAACATGATCTTTGGTTAAACCATGTACAATTAAGTATTCTTCCGTAGAATCAATCGTAAGGGTCCCTGGCGTTAAGGTTATAAAATTTCCATAAAAAGCACGGTTTAAATCTTTTTTTAAAGGCTGTTTAATTTTCACCACTTTTGGGCTCAAATTCATATTTTTAGAAAGGACAATTTTTGCGACTTGGATATTCGCAACCAAGACTTCTTTTAAAAACGTACCTAACAAAACAAAAAAGGCTTTAGCGCTTCTTAAAGTAAATCGTGTTCTTTCTTGATCGCTAAATATGAGATCAAAAACATAAACGATTACAAATAAAGCGGCTAAAAAGCCTATTGATATAGAAAGTATGGTTACTTCTGATTCAATAATGATCCAAAAACCCAAAAGAAGCGCAAACATAATAACTGCACTAAACGTTTTATCTTTTTTCATTGATTACACACCCTTTTCTTACCAATTATAGTATACAAACTTTGAACTTATAATACAAATCTATTTTGGTATTTTAAAAAGTTTATAAAAATAATTAATACTCTAAAGTGTGTAAGTATAAACCAACAGGTGGGGCCATGTATTTGATGTTATCTTTTGATGGATGATTTAACGCATCATGCATCGCTTTTTTATCATTGACGACATCTTTGATCGCATTGCCTACAATGATTCTCACCATATGTCTTAAAAACCCTGAAGCTTTGATTAATATATGCGTTTCTCCATTGGTTGAAACCACTTGTATCTCATCGATCGTTCTTATGGTGGGTAACCCAGACGCTTTCTTTGAAAACCCTACAAAATCATGTTGGCCTTTTAAAGGCATTAAAACCTTTTTTAACGCATCAATGTCGATTGACTTTATATAATAAGCGTAATGCGCATTAAAGGGGTCTTTTTTATGTGTGATTTTATATAAATACGTCTTTTTTAAACAATCATACCGCGCATGAAACACTGCAGGTACATCGTTGAGTGCTTTAATTTTTATGTCGCTTGGCAACATTTTATCAAGTAAATAATGCATTTTGCGACTATCAAGCGTTGTATAGGTATCAAAATGAGCCGTTTGATCTAATGCATGGACGCCTTTATCGGTTCTACCTGATGCGATGATTTTAGAGGGTTCTTGAGTAATGTGTGACAAGACTTTTTCTACCGTTTTTTGAATGGATGGGTTTAAATGGTTTGCTTGTTTTTGAAATCCAAAGTACTTTGAGCCATCATAAGCAAAATCTATTCGCATTCTTCTAAGCTTTGAATCAATGGTTTTGATATAGATTTTTTCTATATATTTCCCATTAACTTTAATTTTCATCATTAAATGACCGCCCATATTCACTACAAAAAAGCTTTCATACTTCATAGCCTCTTCAAATGGTTGGTTGGAATAGCTTAATAGCTTTTCAATCGTTATTGATTTATCTCGGGTAATTGATTCATCTTTATCTCTTAAAAAGACAGAGTCACTGAGGCTTTCACCTAAGGTCACACTGTCTAGATTATGGATCGCTTTTATAAATGATTTGATCATACCATCACCCTTATTACAATGCTTGAAAGGATAAAGAGATTTGCAAAAATAATCCCTGCAGTATCAATACGTTGCCATGAGAGTTCATGAAGCTTAGTCCGCGGGTTTCCAGGAATAAAACTTCTTGCTTCCATGGCGTCTGCCAATTCTTCACTACGCTTAAATGAAATAATGAACATAGGGACTAACAATGAGACAATCTGCATAACTTTATCTTTAAGTTTTCCTTCTTGGAAGTCGACCCCTCTTGAAGCTTGGGCCAACATAATTTTATTGGCTTCATCTAAAAGGGTAGGGATATATCTTAACGCAATCGAAATGATCATAGCGATTTCTTCAGAGTTAATTTTGATTACTTTAAGTGGCTTTAAAACCGATTCCAATCCTAAATTAAGGTCTGTCGGTTTTGTCGTAATCGTTAAAATCGTTGAAAGGGTCACAATGATAATTAAACGAAGCATAATGAACAAAGCCATTTGAAGCGCATCTTCATAGACGCTAAAATTCCCTGTGAAGAAAGTATAAGGCCATTCAAAAGTACTTAAGATAGTTCCTGCAATAAGTAACATCGCAATAAAATAAAGCAGTTTAAAACGAATGAAACGTTTCGTAAACATCCACATTAAAAAGATTGCGACTAAAAAAATGATATTTAATGGCGAATAATAAAGGGGTGCTTCATAGAGTAAATCGCCTTGTGTGTTAAATAATATCTGAAACACAAACGTAAATATAAGCAAGAATAGTAATGGTCTTAATCCTAAATAAACACGTTTGACACTGATTTTACCGATCAATAAGATAAAAACCATTAAAAAAATTGTTCCTACCATAACATAAAGCGAATCAATGATAAACGTTCCAGCCATCATTAAAAGCAACGCAATAATTTTGGTTCTAGGATCCATCTTATACAAAAAGCTGTTTCCTGGGACGTAACGTCCAATCACTATATTTTTCATTGCCCTAACCCCTCCTTTATTGCTTCAAATAATGTGGTTTTATTTCGAGGGGTCCCAGCAATTTTTATGTTGAATTTTTCTTCTAAATCAGTACTTAATTTAACGATTTCAGGCACATCTAAGTTCCAGTTATCTATATTTTTTCTTGAAAATAATTTGATAGGGTCACCATCATACACCAAAACCCCTTCACGCATCACCAAACACCGATCCGCATATTCATACACCGTATTCATATCATGAGTAATGATAATGATGGTTTTATTTAAGGTTTTGTGGATATCATAAAATACTTTTAATAATGCATTGCGTCCCATAGGGTCTAAGCCACTGGTTGGTTCATCCAGTATTAAAACATCAGGGTCCATTGCTAAAATCCCTGCAATCGATACTCTTTTTTTCTCTCCGCCTGATAAGTTAAAAGGGCTTCTGGATAAATATGATTCATCTAACCCTACCACTTTAATAACCTCTTTTGCACGCTTTAGGGCTTCACTATGTGAAACGCCAAAGTTTTTAGGGCCAAAAATAATATCTTTTTCAACCGTTTCTTCAAACAATTGATATTCAGGAAACTGAAACACAAGTCCTACTTTTTCACGGATAGGATTCAATTTTACATTTTTTTTATTTTTAGTCGCTTTATCAATTTTCACCCCAAAAAGATTCATTCTGCCTTCGCTTGGTTGTAATAAAGCATTCATATGTTGAACAAGCGTGGTTTTTCCACTCCCTGTTTCACCGATTAACGTAATTAGCTCGCCTTCACCTTTAATATTTAAAGTGATATCTTCGATTGCTAAATAGCCTCTTTTATCCATCCCTTGATATTCAAAACTTACTCTTTCAAAGTTGATTGCCATAAGAACGTTTCAACCTCCTCGTTTTTAACATTGTTTTTTTCCATATAATGTAAAATTTCTAAAGGAAGCAACAACTCTAAGTTTGATTTTTCAAGGGTAGATTTATCTTGCAACACAGTTTGAGATGCGTCATCTTTAATGATTTCTCCATCCTTTAAAACAACAATACGATCTGAATGAACCGCTTCACTCATATCATGGGTAATGGTAATGATAGTCGTGCCCTCATCATGGAGTCTTTTCATATATTCAAGGACTTTCTTACGTCCTTTAGGATCTAGCATACTGGTTGATTCATCAAATATGATAATGTCTGTTTTCATTGCTAAAATACCCGCAATCGCAACACGCTGTTTTTGTCCACCTGAGAGTTGTTGGGGTTCTTTATTTAAAAATTCAAACATATCAACTTTTTTGCTGACTTCATCAATACGCCTTAGCATTTCATCTCTTTGAATTTGTAGATTCTCAAGTCCAAACGCAATGTCATCACGTACTGTGACGCCTACGAATTGATTATCAGGATTTTGAAAAACAATCCCAACTTTTTTACGAATATCATACACTGTTTCTTCTGTTAATAAAGAACCGGCTACCTCAATTTCTCCTTTGCGTGGTCTTAAAAGCCCAATCAAAAGTTTCGACAGGGTTGATTTTCCACTGCCGTTATGTCCTAAAATGGTCACCCATTCTCCTTTATTAATTTTTAAATTAATGTTTTTTAATACAGTTTGATCTTTCATATAACCAAACGATAAGTTTGTAATGTCTATGATTGGTTTCACGCCGCATCCACTCCTAAAAATCGTTAACATTATATCAAACTTAAAGATTAAATGCTAAATATTTAAGACATTTTCATAAAAATATACCCAATAATCTGATCAATTTTTAGAATTAAAAAACTGATCGGGTAAAAATCCTAAGACAATTGTCAAAATAAAAACCATAATCCCTATAATATGTTGATTCAAAGGATAAATGATAATCCCACCAAACGGCAGCATGCCAATAGCCCATTTAACCCCTATCCTATTTAACCGTTTATAAATCACCAATAAATGAAAAGGCAATAATAAAATCAACACATGAATATATAAAACACTCAGCAATAAAGCAAACACGAAATTCTCTTCATTTGACCCATCGATAAAGACCGCTTCAATCAAGTTAATGGTAAAAGGGAGCGTGATTAAAAAGAATATAACTGTTAAACCATATCCAATATAAACATTTCTATCGGGTTTATCTTCTCCTTCAAAAAATGATCGAATCATAATGTATAATTTCATCTAAATGATACCCCCTAATCATTACCTGTAATCCAAACTGTATATTAAACGTAATAGCGTTAGCTGTTAGGGTTGAGATATTATCCTTCAAGTATTTTATTAATTGTATCATAGCATACATCTAATTACATTTATAGATAGAGAAAAAGAAAACCGACCAAAATTGGTCGGTTCAATTATATTGTTGTCCTTAAAACCACATTAAACAAGTTCGATGATAGCCATCTCGGTTGAATCCCCACGACGAGGACCTTTTTTAAGAATGCGAGTGTATCCACCATTACGTGATTCGTAGCGTGGCGCAATATCTTCGAATAGTTTTTGAAGGGCGTTTTTATCTGCATCAGTTTCTGTGAAACGAACAGTTTTCGCGGCCGTTCTACGTGATTCAAGTGAGTTTTTCTTACCAAGTGTGATCATGTTATCCATCAAACGGCTTAATTCTTTAGCTTTTTTATGCGTCGTTTCAATACGTTCATGCGTAATAAGCGCAGTGACTAAGTCACGAAGCATCGCTTTACGTTGATCACTTCTGCGGTTTAATTTACGATAAGTAGCCATTTATAACAACCTCCTATTTATGTCTTGCAAGTGAAAGTTCGAGATCTTCTAACTTCTGCTTGACTTCCTTGAGCGATTTTTTCCCAAGGTTTCTAACTTTCATCATGTCTTCTTCAGTTTTTTGAGTCAATTCTTGCACAGTGTTGATGCCTGCGCGTTTCAAGCAGTTGTAGCTTCGAACCGATAAATCCAAATCCTCGATTTGCATTTCTAATATTTGAGAGTTTTGTTCGGACTCCCTTTCAACCATGAATTCTTCTTCTTTTGCTTTTTCACTAAGTTCTACCACTAAGTTTAGATGATCGATCATCATTTTAGCCGCAAGACCTAGTGCTTCTTTTGGAGTTAATGCTCCATTGGTTTCAAGCTCAATATACAGTTTGTCAAAATCTGCGCTGTCTTCTACACGTGTTTTATCAACATCGTATTTTACGCGTTGAACCGGAGTATAGATACTATCTATAGGGATAACTCCTACGTTTTTATTGTATGCTTTATTTTTTTCTGCACTGACATATCCTATGCCTTTTTTGGCGGTAATTGTCATGCGGAAATGACCTTTGTTAACAGTTGCGATATGTTGGTCTTCGTTGATCACTTTTACATCTGGATCGCCTTTTGTGTTAATATCAGCTGCTGTTACAGTTTTTGGCCCTTCAACGTCAATTTCTAATATTTTTTCAACATTAGGATCATTGTCGTCAATTGTTAAAATCACTTCTTTAAGGTTTAAAACGATTGAAGTAATGTCTTCTACAACACCTTCCATCGCAGAAAACTCATGTTGAACACCGTCAATTTGAGCATTTACAATTGCTGCACCTGGTAATGAGGAAAGAAGAATTCTACGTAAAGAGTTCCCTAATGTAATGCCGTATCCTCTTTCAAGTGGCGTAATTTCAAACTCGCCTTTGGTGTCACCTTCAGAGATGATTTTAGTTTCTGGTTTTAAAAATTTTAAATCTTTCAAAAGAAAAACCTCCCTTGTTTTCTTTCAAAACTAGCCACGTGGTCGTTTTGGTGGACGACATCCATTGTGTGGAATTGGAGTCTCGTCTTTGATTGCTGTAATCTCTAATCCCGCGGTTTGTAATGAGCGAATTGCAGCTTCACGTCCTGGGCCTGGGCCTTTGACAGAAACTTCTACTTTTTGAACACCATGTTCCATTGCTGCTTTAGCACAAGCTTCGCTTGCTAGCTGCGCAGCGTATGGTGTTGATTTACGGCTTCCTTTGAATCCTAATGCGCCGGCTGATGTCCATGCAATTGCATTTCCGTTTGGATCAGTGACGGTAATGATTGTATTGTTGAATGTAGAATGAATGTGAGCCACTCCGGCTGGTATATTTTTCTTTGCGCGACGTTTTGTTCTTGTTCTACGTGCCATTTAATTTCGCCTCCTATTTCTTTTTCTTGGCTACTGTCTTTTTCGCGCCTTTGCGTGTACGAGCGTTGTTGCGGGTTTTTTGACCGCGGACAGGTAGCTTTCTACGATGACGCAAACCTCTATAGCTGCCAATTTCTTGTAGTCTTTTGATATTAAGGGAAACTTCGCGTCTTAAGTCTCCTTCAGTTTTAATCGATGAAACAGCTTCACGAATTCTTTTTAATTCATCATCACTAAGGTCTTTTGTACGAGTACTCTCGTTGACTTTAGCTTCTTTTAAAATCTCTTGTGAAACACTCTTTCCGATTCCGAAAATATATGTTAATGCAATAACAATGCGTTTGTCTCTTGGAATGTCTACTCCTGCGATACGTGCCATAAATGCACCTCCTATTAACCTTGTCTTTGTTTATGCTTTGGATTGTCGCAAATAACCATAACTTTACCTTTACGTTTGATTACTTTGCACTTATCACAAATCTTTTTAACAGATGGTCTTACTTTCATAATTGGTTATCCTCCTTTGGAGCCTCTTAAAAAATTATTTGTGTCTGTACGTTATACGCCCACGTGTTAAGTCGTACGGTGAGAGTTCTACCGTTACTTTATCTCCAGGTAGAATGCGTATGTAATACATACGGATTTTACCCGAAACGTGCGCTTTAATTCGATGGCCATTGTCGAGCTCTACTAGAAACTCCGTGTTAGGAAGAGCTTCGACAATTTTACCTTCCATTT
>CAYZOR010000054.1:0-8115 GCA_964479895.1 uncultured Candidatus Izemoplasmatales bacterium
AAACCATTTTACTGTTCCAGTCATGTGAATAAAAATCTCCTTTTTTCGTTTGATAAGCTCATTATACAACGGTAAAATGAAAATTGCAAATATTTTTCTTCTTAAGAAATATTGTGTTTACTGGCTTATTAGAGCGTATCCATCGTTTTTCCAAGGTTGTTTAAGACCATCGTTTTCCCCATCAAATTCATCATTTGAGGCAAGTCGGGTCCATGCATCGAGCCACTCACTGAAATTCTAATTGGCATAAAAAGCATTTTTCCTTTCATGCCGGTTTCTTTTCCTGCGGCTTTGATGGTTGATTTAATGGTTTGTGGGGTATATTCTTCCAAGGCTTCAATCATCGATTTAAACGTTTCAATTAAAGGTTTAACCCCATCTTGTTGAATGAATTGTAAGGCCTCCCCTTCTAAGGTGAATGGGTGATCAAAAAATTCATGATAAAGCGAAACGATTTGTTCCCCATAAACTAATCGGTCTTTAAAGACTTTAATAAGACTCATAAACCAATCATCCTCTTGGCCTTTTCCAATGCCTTCTTTTTTAATATAAGGCATACATAAATCAAGCGTTTCTTCATCGCTTAAGCTTTTAACATAACGGTTATTAATGTAATGAAGTTTATCTTGATCAAACGTTGCTGGTGAGGTTGATAACCGTTTTTCATCGAATAGTTTAATCAGTTCGTCTTTGCTTAAAATCTCTTCTTTAGAATTTGGTGAAAATCCTAATAGCGCTATAAAGTTAAACAGTGCTTCACTCAAAAAGCCTTTATCATGATACTGTTCAATGAACTGGATAATTGATTCATCGCGTTTCGATAATTTTTTATTGTTTTCATTCACAATCAAAGTCATATGCCCGTAAGTCGGACGCTCAAACCCTAACCCATCCATCACCATCAGTTGTTTTGGCGTATTGGTTATATGATCTTCTCCCCTTAAGACATGAGAAATTTTCATTAAATAATCATCTATCGCACACGCAAAATTATAGGTAGGAATTCCATCTTTTTTCATAATGACCCAATCCCCTACATCTTCGCTTTTAAACGTTACTGTGTTTTTGACTAAATCGTTAAACGTATAAGTTTCATTATCAGGGACTTTAAAACGAATCGCGTATGGTTTATCTTGTTCAGGTTTTCCCAAACACTTTCTTGAGTAATGAAGTTTGTCATACCCTTTCGCTTTTAAGGCTTCTCTTTCAGCTTCTAATTCTTCAGTTGTACAATAACATTTATACGCAAGCCCTGCGTCTAATAACTTCTGCGCATAATCCTTATAAATATCAAGTCGCTCTAATTGTCTATAAGGTCCATATCCACCGTCTTTATTAATCGATTCATCCCAATCAAGCCCTAACCATTGTAAATAAGCCATTTGGGAATCTATACCCGTTTCTACATTTCTTTTTGTGTCTGTATCTTCAATTCGAACAATAAATTTTCCATTATTTGCGCGTGCAAATAAATAATTAAATAAAGCCGTTCTTGCGTTTCCGATATGCAAATGTCCAGTTGGACTTGGTGCGTATCTCACACGTACTTCTTTCATCATATTTCCTCCTTTAACACTCTTATTCATTATAGTATGTTTTGACTTAAGTCTCAATATCATGACATAAAAAAAGCACGTTCGCACGTGCTTTTTTACAGAAATATTAACGTTTAGAGAATTGTGGTGCACGACGTGCTTTTCTAAGACCGTATTTTTTACGCTCTACTGCACGTGGGTCACGTGTAATTAATCCAGCGTGTTTTAATGGTTTACGGTAATCACTGTTTACTTCGAGTAAAGCGCGCGCAATTCCTAAACGAATCGCACCGGCTTGACCAGTGATTCCCCCACCATCTACAGTAATTTGAATATCAAAAGATTTTTGATTTTCTGTAATTTCAAGGGGTTGGAAAACATCAAGACGTGTTGCTGCTGATGGGATATAATCTTCAAATGAACGATTATTTACAGTAATTTCACCGCTACCTGGTCTTAAAATGACACGAGCGCGGGATTTTTTTCGGCGTCCGATGCCGCGATATAATACTTCATTAGCCATAAATAATTCCTCCTATCCTCTTAGCTCTAAAACTTCTGGTTTTTGAGCTTGATGTGGATGATTTTCGTTTTCATACACATAGAGTTTTTTCATCATTTGACGTCCCAATTTGTTATGTGGCAACATGCCTTTAACGGACAGTTCCAGCATACGTGTTGGATGTTTTGTGTTCATTTCAGTCGCTGTCATTTCTTTAAGCGACCCTGGATGTTGTGAATGTCTATAATATTTCTTTTGTTGCCATTTCTTACCAGTAAGTTGGATATCCTTAGCATTGATAATAATGACATGATCACCACAATCAACGTGTGGTGTAAATGTTGGTTTGTGCTTTCCGCGTAAAATAGCTGCAACTTCAGATGATAAGCGTCCGAGTGTTTCGCCTTTTGCGTCAACAACAAACCACTTGCGGTCTACTGTTTGATTATTTGCCATGTATGTTTTATTCATAGTGGTTAGCCTCCTATTTTCCTTCTCATAGTCGGGCTAGTGGAGAATTCAAAATGTACCGACGTATATAATAGCTTATTATCGTTTAAATGTCAAACATTTATATACACTTTTTTCCTTAAGAAATATTGTCTCCTGGGTTGAGCCCATCAACCGTTACAAGTTTCATTGTTTTTTTATTTGACCCTGCCAATAACATGCCGTTACTTGCTTCACCGCGTAATTTAACCGGTTCTAAATTCACCACCACAACGACATTTTTTCCTTCAATGGCTTCAGGGGTATAATGTTTTGCAATCCCCGCAACAATTTGACGCGGTGCTTTATCCCCAGTATCGACTTGAATGATTAATAATTTATCCGCATTAGGGTGATATTTCGCATCAACGACTTTCCCGACGCGTAATTCTAGTTTATTAAAATCATCGATTGAAGCTAAATTTTGCGCATCTTTTTGTGTTTGGTCGTTTTTATCTTCGCCTCTAATAACACTTTTTAGTTTTTCTACTTCTTTTTCTCCATCTAAACGCGGGAATAAAGGCGAAGGTTTTTTGACCACTTCAGTATGTTTTAAAAGACCAAATTCTAAAGACTCCCATGTTTGTAAGTGGTCTTTGATCTTCAATTGGTTAAATAGTGAATCACTCGCATCAAGCAAAACTGGTTTTAATAAAATCCCAATATGTCTTAAGGATTCAACCAAATGGTACATAACATTATTTAACGCTTCTTTTTTAGACGCGTCTTTTGCTAAAACCCAAGGGGTTGTCTCATCAATATATTTATTAGTGCGACTGATTAATTTCCAAACCGTTTTAATCGCTTCAGACACTTTCAATGTTTCCATATTTTCTCTATACGTAGCGATGGTTTCTTCGATGCGTTTTTCTAAAGATTCATCAAAATCATTGCTTGTATTTGGATCATATTCAACCGTTCCACCAAAATATTTATTGATCATAGAAATCGTACGGTTTAACAAGTTCCCAAAGTCATTGGCTAAATCGTAATTCACTCTTTCAATGAATGATTCGGGCGTAAATACACCATCAGCGCCATAAGGAAGTTCTCTTAACAAGAAATAGCGTAATTCATCAAGGCCATAATTATTAATAATGGTATCAGGATAAATCACTCCGCCTTTAGATTTACTCATCTTCCCTTCTTTCATCATATAAAACCCATGTGCATGGAGTTTAAAGGTTACTGGTATGTCTAAAGCCATTAACATAATTGGCCAATAAATCGCATGGAATCTTAAGATATCTTTCCCTACAACATGCACGACTTCATCGCCATGCCAATATTTTTTATAAAGCGAATCATCGTTAGAATTATACCCTAGACCACTAATATAATTGCTGAGCGCATCAATCCAAACATAAACCACGTGTTTAGGATTAGAAATCACTTTAATCCCCCAATCAAACGTCGTTCTTGAAACGCTTAAGTCATTTAAGCCTTGTTTAATAAAGGCAACCACTTCGTTCTTTCTAGATTCAGGCGTAATAAAATCAGAATTCTCTTCGATAAACTTTAATAAACGGTCTTGATATTTTGAAAGTTTTAAGAAATAGCTTTCTTCTTCCAACTGTGACGTTTCTCTTCCACAATCAGGACAGGTATGATTATCCCCTAATTGACTATCTGTAAAAAACGACTCACAAGGCATACAATAATACCCTTTATACGTTCCTAAATAAATATCGCCTTGGTCGAGTAAGGTTTCAAATATTTTTTGAACCACTGTTTTATGGCGTTTTTCTGTTGTTCTAATAAAATCATCGTATGAAATTTTTAACCGATCCCAAAGCGCTTTAGTATCCTTAGCCATCTCATCAACGTGATCATAAGGACTCATATCTCTTTCTTCAGCGACCGTTTCAATTTTTTTACCATGTTCGTCCATACCTGTTAAATAATAGGTATCATAGCCTTTTAATTCTTTATAACGCCTTAAAGCATCACAAAAGACCGTGGTATAGGTATTTCCAATATGTAATTTCCCACTCGGATAATAAATCGGGGTGGTGATATAGTAGGTTTTATCACTCATGGTCTCACTCCTCGTCTTTCTTCTTAGCATTTTGAAATGCCATATATACTGTATTCTTTTTTAGATTTCTAAGTTTTGCGACCTTTTTGATCGCATCCATTTCCCTTAAGCCATCTTCCATTAAAAGTTCAACATGTTCTACCATGTCACCTTCTATTAACGGTGCTTCTTGACTCCCTTTAATCACTAAAACTATTTCACCTTTAAGCTCAGGAATTTCACCGTATTCGCTTAACGTAAACCGGTATGTCTCTTCATAAAGTTTCGTCATCTCGCGCGCCATAAACGCTTCACGGTCCCCTAACATTCGATACATCGCTTCAAGTGTTTTGTGAATCCTTTTAGGACTTTCATAAAACACAAGGGTATAAGGATGGGAGATTAAGCCCTTTAATAGTTTATCACGTGCCGTGGTTTTTTGGGGTAAAAAGCCATAAAAAGTAAACGGATGCGTTTCGATTCCGCTCATAATTAACCCGCTGATTAAAGCGGTTGGGCCAGGAACAGTCGTCAAATTAAACCCTGCTTTGCTTAAGGTTTTAATAAGTGTTTCTCCAGGATCCGCAATCAAAGGGGTCCCCGCATCAGAAATAAGCGCAAGATCAAACCCTTGTTCTAACCAATTGATAATGCCTTCTGTCATCGCTTTTTCATTGTGCGCATGATAACTTTTAAGTGGCGTATCAATACCATAAGCTTTTAATAAATTCCCACTAACCCTTGTATCTTCGGCCAATATATAATCAACACGTTTCAGTGTTTCAACCCCGCGAAAAGTCATATCGTCTAAATGCCCAATAGGTGTTGATACAATGTATAAGGTAGCGGCTTCATTTTGATTTAAAGCATTATTTTCCACTGACATACTCCTTTAGATAGCAAATGATGAATCAAATGGTTGATTCATCATCATGCCTTAGCGCTAAAATGTTATGTTAAATCTGATAAATCCATGGTTGGTTCACTAATATGGTCAAGATTATCATATTCTTTAATTTCTACTAAATCTTCAACATTATAATGTTTAACCGTTTCTTCAAGTTGAACTTTGACTTGACGTTGTAAGATATTGATACTGATTACTTTTCCTTCATCATCAAGTGTTTTAACCGTTGAATAAAGCTTTGGCAAGCCTTCACGCATTTCGGCATACACGTCATCTTCATACCGAATACAACAAAGGAGTTTGCCACAAAGTCCTGAAATATTTGAAGGGTTTAATGATAAGTTTTGGTTTTTAGCCATTTTGATTGAAACCGTTTCAAACTCTCCTAAAAACGTGTTACAACATAGCAAATACCCACACGGGCCAATGCCCCCTAAAAACTTTGCGCCATCGCGTGCGCCAACTTGTCTTAATTCAATACGGACTTTAAATTCATTCGCCAAATCTTTAACCAATTCTCTAAAATCAATTCGACCCTCCGCATTAAAGTATATGATTAACTTAGAACGATCTAAGGTATACTCAGCATCCAATAACTTCATATCTAAATCATGATTTTTAATATGTGCCTTACAAGACGCAAGAACTTTTTTAGAATCCTCGATATTTTTATTTTTAGTCGTTATGTCTTTGTCTGTCGCTTTTCTTAAAACCGGTTTCAAAGAAGCAATAATAGAATCATCTTCAATGGTTTTGTTTGTTTGCATTACTTCCCCGAGTTCTAAACCACGAACGGTTTCAACAACGACTAAATCCCCCTGTGAAAACGCAATGTCTTCTGGATCAAAATAATATTTTTTGCCCGCTTCTTTAAAGCGAACTCCAATGACTTTATGTGCCATAAAAGTCTCCTCTTTCCATCGCAATCAACAAATTATCAAATGCCAAACGCATATTGATATAGTTTCTTTGTCTTAGCTTCATTTGTAGCATTTTTTCTAAATGTTTCGTTAGCGTTTTTAATGAAATACTCTCCATTAACTGTTCAATCGCAGCCATATATTCGGCAAAAACAATTTGGCTTTGGTTGTTAATTTTACCATAAATTACATCTTTTTGGTAGTGGATAAACAAATCTATAAGCACATCTACTTTTGCTTTATCATTCAGTGTTTGATCCAATGATTCATGAAATTTAATCAGTAAAGAACCACCATTTGCGTACGTTTCATATAACGCACCGACTTCATCGATTAATGGTTCCAAATCAACTGTCATTAACAAGGTTTTCGCATCTTCAATCGTGGGACGCATTCTAGCAGCCAACCGACTTAACGTATTGGAATACCCTTCCCTAATCAACGCTTCTTCAATCAAAGTTTCGTTAACTGGATGGAAAGGAATACGCTGTGATCTTGACTGAATGGTAGGTAACATTTGCGATGCATCTAAGCTTAATAATATCGCATACGTCTCAGTGGTTGGTTCTTCTAAAAATTTTAAGAGGGCATTTTGAGCATAGGCATTCATTTTTTCTGCGGACTCTATAATATATATTTTAGGGCCGCTTTCTAAAGCCGTCTTAGAAAATTCCGTTTGTAATGATTTAATATCTTCTTTAACAATTTCACTTTTTTTAAGTTTGACCATGTAAAGATTCGGATGCGTTTGGTTCATGATCCGTTTACAGTTTTTACACGTCATACAAGGCGTTTCATCATTTAAACATAGAACTTTTGATGCGAAAAAAAGCGCAGCATCTACCTTCATGCTTCCAGCATCTCCTTCAAAAATATAAGCGTGTGAAAGCTTTTGGTTTTTAAAACTGTTTTCAATCATTTTAAACGCTTCATTTTGAGCTTTTTTTAGCACAGAAAAATCCATGTTATTCATTCCTTTTATTCGATAAAAAATCTTCAACAAGCCTTAAGGCTTGCTCAGTGACACTTTTAACATCTTTATTGCCGTCAATAACTTTTATACGTTCAGGAAATTTATCCAACAGTTTTAAATACCCTTCATAAACGGTTTGATGAAATTCTACGCTTTCTAAATCCAAACGATCAACACTGCGGTGATTATCAAACACTCGATTGAGTCCAACTTGTGGGGGGACATCAATAAAAACCGTTAGATCGGGCATTGTATTTTCAATCGCAAATTGATTAATGGTTAACACTTCATCGATGCCTAAATTTCTCCCCTGTCCTTGGTAAGCCAGCGAGGAATCGATAAAACGATCACAAAGAACCACTTTGCCTTGTTTTAAAGCGGGCCATATTTTCTCTATTATATGTTGCCTTCTTGAAGCCGCATAAAGTAACGCTTCAGTCTTCGCATCCATTTCAGTGTGATGGACATCTAATATGACACTGCGAATTTTTTCACTGATTTGAATCCCACCTGGTTCTCTTGTGGATAATATATCGTAGCCTTTTTCTAGCAATTTTTTCTCAACTGCCTTTAAAATGGTGCTCTTTCCTGAGCCCTCTGGGCCTTCAAACGTTATAAATGTCCCTTTCATGTTGTCACTCCTTGAATACTTTTGTCTATTATCGCATATTTTCCATCGTTTTTAAATATCATAATTACTTTACAGCCCGCTTTATATGTTGGTATACAATACATGTGAGACTTTGACTTGATTAAATAAAAGGTGATCCGT
>CAYZOR010000055.1:0-8106 GCA_964479895.1 uncultured Candidatus Izemoplasmatales bacterium
AATGCAGGCGCAACGGTGAGGCCATAATGGTTTTCAATGGCTTGTAATAAATTTTTTTCGTCTTTAAGGCTTTCAAATAACTCAGGATCTTTTGTTTTAGGGTCAAAATCAAACTGATTGATATGTTTGGTTGTCTTAGGATCTTCATAAACGTTTTTCATGTATTTTTCTTTTGGTATACTCGTAGAAGGAATCCCTTTATAACACGGTGGACCGTATGTATCAAGGCTATCTTTTTTGATCCAATAAAACCATTCAGGATGGTCACGTAAAAAGTCTGAATCAATGGCATTGGTTCTTGGAATAATATCTATGATGACGCGCATATCAAGTTTATGTGCAGCTTCTACCAATAATCTAAACTCATCATCAATAGAAAAATCAGTCCCAGTTAAGGGATCTTTTAAGGCTTCATCAAGCTTAAAAAAGTTTTGAACACTATAAGGACTCCCCATGTCCCCTTTTTTGTGGGCTTTTGAAAACTGCATGATTGGGAGTAAATATAAAGCATTCACACCCATCTCTTTTAAATAAGGAAGAACTGCTAACATTTTAACAAAAGTTCCAGTTTCCTTTAATCCACTAAGATTATTGATTTCTAAATCTCCGCTACGATCATGATCCCAAGCACTTGATGTTCTAATTAAAGAGGAATATAAAACACTGGATTTTAACCAATCCCCCTTAGAGTTTAATCCTTTTTGTCTAGAAAGTGATTGAACCTTAGAAGCATCACTCAAGTATATTTTATCAATTAATTCATAAAAGAAATCATAGGGATCGCAAACGATTTGTCCATCTGCCAAGGGTTTTGCGGAATTTGATTGATAGTCAAATGTTTGCCACAAATCAGGAATTGCAAATTGATTGATAGATCCCTTATGCGCATTACAATACGCTTTAAATTGTTTTAACATATTGGTCTCCATGTTGTCACATCCTTTGTGTCTTATTATACCTTAGGTTAGTTTAAATGAAAACGCAAATTGAAAACAAGTAAACGCTTACCGACACCCTATAAGACTATGAATAATACGGTAAAATTGTTATAATCTATATGTGAGGAGATGATTTTATGAAACGACCTACAGTACTCATCATCATGGATGGCCTTGGGCTTGCGAAAGCGACAAAAGGCAATGCGGTTACCAATGCAAAAACTCCAAATCTCGATGAGTTAATGAAAAAATACCCTACCACGACCTTAGAAGCAAGTGGTTTAGCGGTAGGCCTGCCAGATGGTCAAATGGGCAACAGTGAAGTTGGTCATTTAAACTTAGGCGCAGGACGCGTGGTTTATCAATCACTAACAAGAATTCACAAAGCCATTGAAGATGGGAGCTTCTTTAAAAACGATGCGTATTTAAACGCAATGAATCATGTAAAGGATAATGATTCTAAATTACACATCATGGGTCTTTTATCGGATGGCGGCGTTCATTCCCATATGGAACACTTCAAAGCAATGGTTGATATGGCTAAAAAAGAAGGCGTTAAAGAGGTTTATATTCACACCTTCTTAGATGGTAGAGATGTTCCACCTAGTAGTGCCGTTGGCTACTTAGAAACGTTAGAGAAACATTTAAAAGAAGTAGATCTAGGAAGCATTGCATCGGTACACGGACGTTATTATGCCATGGACCGTGATAAAAACTGGGAACGTACTCAAAAAGCATATGACATCTTATTAGAAGCAAAAGGAAAACAGGCTTCAAGTGCAACAAAAGGGGTTAAAGCCTCGTATGAAGAGGGCATAACGGATGAATTTGTTGTGCCATTCAATGTGGACCCTGAAGGGATTATTAAAGATAATGACGCAATTATTTTTATGAATTTCCGTCCCGATCGTGCGATTCAACTTTCAACAGCGTTAACCAATCCGGGTGAAACAGACGTCAAATCTGCTACCCCAATTGAAAACTTACACTATGTTTCTACGATGCATTATTCACCAAAAATTAAAGGATCAATTGCCTTTGGGCTTCAACAACTTGATGATATGTTTGGTGAAACGGTTGCTAAAGCAGGCCTTAAACAGCTTAGAATTGCAGAAACAGAAAAATATGCACATGTTACGTTTTTCTTTGATGGTGGAGAAGATAAAGAAATCAAAAATTCTAAACGTATTTTAGTGCCTTCACCAAAAGTCGCAACCTACGATATGAAACCTGAAATGAGTGCTTATGAAGTCACTGAAAAAGTGATGGAAGAATTAGAAAATGATACCGTAGATACCATCGTTTTAAACTTTGCGAACTGTGATATGGTCGGTCATACTGGTGATATTGAAGCGGCGATTAAATCGGTTGAAGTGACCGATGAATGTACGGGAATAGTTGCCCGTAAAGTGATTGAAAAAGGTGGCGTAGCGATTATTACGGCTGACCATGGGAATGCTGAAAAAATGCGTGATGATGAAGGCGGGTCACATACCGCACATACCACAAGTTTAGTCCCTTTAACCATTACGGATGAAACAGTAGAATTAAGAAATAATGGGGTCTTAGGGGATATTGCACCGACGATGCTAGAGTATTTAGACGTTAAGCAACCTAAAGCAATGACTGGTAAAACATTAATAAAAAATAGAAAATAAACTTTTAAAGGAGAGATAATATGCCTTACATTACAGATTTATATGCAAGAGAAGTATTGGATTCAAGAGGGAACCCTACCGTTGAGGTAGAAGTATTTACAGACTCAGGCGCTTATGGCCATGCGATTGTACCAAGTGGTGCATCAACCGGTGAACACGAAGCGGTGGAATTACGCGATGGGGATAAAGATCGTTACTTAGGAAAAGGGGTAATCAAAGCGGTTGAAAACGTTAATGAAGTGATTGCGCCTGAACTTGTTGGTATTGATGTTACGCAACAAGTACTGATTGACACAATTATGTTAGACCTTGATGGCACGCCAAACAAATCTAAATTAGGAGCAAATGCTATTTTAGGGGTTTCAATGGCTTGTGCCAAGGCTGGTGCTGATTATACAGCACAACCGCTTTACACTTATATTGGTGGATTTGCCGCAAGAGAATTACCGACGCCAATGATGAACATCATTAATGGTGGGTCACACGCAGATAACAACGTTGACTTCCAAGAATTCATGATTATGCCAGTCAACGCTCCAACTTTTAAAGAAGCCCTTCGTATGGGTGCAGAAATTTTCCACGCATTAAAAGCGGTGTTAAAATCAAAAGGGTATAACACTGCTGTTGGAGACGAAGGTGGATTCGCGCCAAACTTAAAGAGTAATGAAGAAGCGTTAGAAGTGATTATTGAGAGCATTGAAAAAGCTGGATATAAGCCTAAAGAAGATGTATTACTCGCCATGGACGTTGCTTCAAGTGAGTTTTATAACAAAGAAAAAGGCGTGTATGAATTGGCTGGAGAAGGCAAAGACATGAGTGCTGAAGAACTAAGTGATTTTTATGCTGAGTTAATTGACAAGTATCCAATCGTATCCATTGAAGATGGCTTAGATGAAAATGACTGGGATGGATGGAAAACACTCACCAATAAAATCGGAGACCGTGTACAGTTAGTTGGAGATGACTTACTCGTTACCAATACTGAAAAACTTGCACGTTCAATTGAAGAAGGCATTGCCAACTCAATTTTAATTAAAGTCAACCAAATTGGAACGTTAACTGAAACATTAGAAGCGGTTGAAATGGCAAAACGTGCTGGCTATACAGCCGTGATTTCACACCGTAGTGGTGAAACTGAAGATACAACAATCTCAGATATCGCGGTTGCGCTTAATACGGGTCAAATCAAAACAGGATCACTTTCAAGAACCGACCGTATTGCAAAGTATAACCAATTACTTCGCATTGAAGATGAACTTGGAGATACGGCTAAATTCTTAGGTAAAAAAGCATTTTATAACTTAAAATAACGGCTTAAAAGCTATCCTTACAGTGGGGTAGCTTTTTTCTTTTGAATAATCCTTGATTTTTAAAGCGTTCTCCTATAAAATAGAAATGCTATTAAAACGGAAAAACAAGGATGAATTCATGGTTTATCCTTGATTTTAAAGCGTATAGAGACTATAATAGGATTGGTCGGTTTTCGAACCAACATCTATTATATCAATAGTGTACTTATCATTCGATCTGCTTTATGCAGCATCCTTCTAGGAGGGAAACCCAATGAGATTTGTGGACGTACTGTTATTGCTTGTTGCAGTGTTCTTGATTACCTTAGTTGTTATTCAATCAAGTAAAGATAACGCAGCGAATGCGTTTAGTGGGGAAAAGTCAGAGCTTTTCAGCCATCAAAAAGAGCGTGGCATTGAATTATTCTTATCACGCGCGACACTCACAAGTTCAATATTATTTATCGCAATTGCAATCTGGGCAATGATTTAAGGACACTTTTCAGTGTTCTTTTTTTCTATGGCAAGGAGGATTTTATGGAAAATCAAATACTAAAATTTTTAAATGAACAAAAGGGAAAACGGTTTGATGCAAAACGGTTATCTGAAGCCTTAGATAAAACGGCTTCAGAAGATTTTAAAGCGCTTGTTAAAGCTCTTAATAATCTTGAAGACAAAGCTGAAATCATTCCAAACAAAAAAAATGAATATACGTTAATCAACTACACATCATTTGTTAAAGGCGTATTAGATGTCAAAGATAAAGGCTTTGCTTTTTTACTCATCGATGATAGTGATGAAGAAGACATTTATATTCACAAAAGCAAATTAAAAGATGCCATGAATGGGGATCATGTATTGGTTAATGTAACGAAAAGCCCTAAAGGGTTCCGTAAAGAAGGAAAAGTTGAAAGAATATTAAAACGCAACTACACCCATTTGATCGGAACCGTCATAAAAAGAGGCAATCAATATGTTTTAATCAGTGATGATAAAGCCATTAAAGATGATATTTTAATTCATGAATCCCATTTAAATGGTGCGGGTGTTCATGATAAAGTGCAAGCGAAGATTATCAATTATGATTTTGACGATCAGATGGTGTGTAAAGTGATCCATGTTATAGGGCCTATGAATCAAAGTGGCGTTGATATTTTAAGTAAAATATTAGCCCATGACATTGACCCTGAATTTCCAAGTGACGTCATAGAAGAAGCCAAACAGTATAAAACCTTAGACGTGCGTGAGATGCATAACCGTAAAGACTTAAGAGACCGCACCATTTTTACCATTGATGGGGATGATGCAAAAGACTTTGACGATGCGATTGAAATTAAACGTCTAGAGAATGGCAATTATCATTTAGGGGTTCATATAGCGGATGTGAGTTATTATGTTAAAGAAAATTCTTTGTTAGATAAAGAAGCATTTAACCGCGCAACAAGTATTTATTTAGTCGACCGCGTCATTCCTATGCTGCCTGAAAATTTATCGAATAATCTTTGTTCTTTAATGCCAGAAGTTGACCGTTTTGCAGTGAGCTGTGAGATGGAAATTGATCAACACGGAAAAGTGAAACATCATGAAATTTTTCCTTCAGTCATTAATTCAAAAGCAAGATTAACCTACAAAAAAGTCAATAAAATGCTTGAAGGTGACGAATCTTTATTAAAAGAATACGCGCATATAAAACCAAGCATTCCTTTAATGCAAAACCTTGCAAAAACCTTAAGAGATTTGAGAACCCAAAAAGGGTCCCTGCATTTTGAAACCGATGAACCTACCATTTTATTAGACGAAAACGGAAAAGCCCGTGATGTCGTCTTAGAAGAACGTGGAGAAAGCGAAAAAATCATTGAAGAATGTATGTTAATTGCCAACCAAACGGTTGCTGAACATGTTTTTTGGTTAGAACTGCCGTTCATCTATAGAATTCATGAAGCCCCTAAAGAAGAAAAACTTCAAAAACTTTTAACCATGGCCAATGCACTAGGTTTTCGTGTCAAAGGGAAAAAAACCATCGCGCATAGCGAACTGCAAAAACTCCTTCAAAAAGTAGAAAATACAGCGAGTGAAAAAGGCATTAATACAATGATGCTTAGAAGCATGCAAAAGGCGGTATATGACGCTGAAAATTTAGGACACTTCGGCTTAGCCTTTAAACATTATACACATTTCACCTCGCCCATTCGACGTTATCCTGATTTAATGGTCCATAGACTCTTAAGAAAATACTTCTTTGAAAAAGACCAATCCGATGACACGATTAAACACTATGATTCGATTATGAGTGAAGTTGCTTCACATACATCTAAAATGGAGAGAAAAGCGGTCATGTTAGAACGTGATGTTTTAGATATGAAAAAGGCTGAATATATGGCGGCTTACATTGGCGAAACCTTTGAAGGTCACGTGTCATCAGTCACAAGTTTTGGAATATATGTGGCCTTAGATAATACCGTTGAAGGTTTGGTTCATATGTCGGCTTTAGACGATGATTATTATTTCTTCAATGAAGATTTATTAATGCTTGTTGGAAAACATAAACGAAAAATCTATAGAATGGGCGACACGGTAAAAATAACCGTAGACTCAGTGAATATCTTTGACGGTCAAGTCGATTTTGTGATTGCGAAAGGTGAAAACAATGAAAACCATCGCAAGAAATAAAAAAGCCCACCATAATTATTTTATTGAAGAAACCTTTGAAGTCGGCATTGTGTTAAAAGGCACAGAAATTAAATCAATCCGACAAGGCAAAGTGTCGATTCAAGATTCTTATGTGAGAATGCGCCACAAAGAAGCATTGATTATCAATATGCATGTTGCGAAATTTAAAGAAGGCGCAATCTTTAATCATGATGAAACAAGAGAGCGTAAACTTTTGATGCACAAACAAGAAATCATCCGCCTAGAAACCAAACTTAACCAACAAAACGCGACCTTAATTCCTTTAGAAGTGTATTTAAAAGAAGGCTTATGCAAACTCAAAATTGGATTTGCGAAAGGGAAAAAGAAATACGATAAACGTCAAAGCCTTAAAGAAAAAGATATGAAAAGACGCGTCGATAAAGCGTTAAAGGACCATCAAAGACAATGATTGATATCGATATTATTCTTATTGGTGGACTCATCATGTTTTTTTCAGCTTTTATCAAAGGGATTTCAGGATTTGGGACCGCAATTTTTGCGGTGCCTTTACTCATTGCGTTTGTCTTTTTACCCACCGAAACCAGAGTTATCGTGGTCAGTTTAAACTTAGTCTTAAACATCTTTATATTAAGTAAAGAACATAGTTTAACCAAAGCCAATATCATTGACCTTAAAGCGTTAATTATTCCTGGGTTTATATTCGCTATATTAGCGGGGTGGTTTTTAGGGTCTATTGATGATACACTATTCAAAATCATTTTAGGAAACCTTTTAATATTAACCGCTGTGAATAAGTTTTTTGATTTTCCTTATAAGGTTAGAAATATTAAAAAATATTTTCCTACTATTGGCGCCTTATCAGGAATTTTTAATACATTAATAGGCTTAGGCGGCATTCCGGTATTAATTTATTTGTCCAATACAACCATAGAAAAAAAGGCGTTTAGAACAACGCTGATGTTATTTTTCTTATTCATAAATACTGGAAGTGTCTTAACATTTATGATCCACCGTGCTTACAGCCTAGAACTGATCATCTATATTTTAAGCTTTATTCCCTTTATCGTTTTAGGGTCTTTAATGGGGATGACGCTGGTTAAAAGAATCAACAATGTAAATTTCAACAGAATCGTTGCTTTATTATTGCTCATCATGGGAATTTCAAATCTATTCAATATTCTTTAATATTTTTATATTTATGGTATAATATATGTATGGGGTTGTTACGGATTCGACAGGGTAATGAGCCCTCAGAGTGCATGCCTCGGTCGCGCGAGTAAAAACGCCCAACGGTTAAATAACCGGAAATCAACAACAAGCTTTCGCGGCTTAAGAAATAAGCCCGACTATGCCTCAAGATTGCCTGCGGTCTTGAACGCATAGCCAATTAAGCAGGCTATATGTGTGAAGCACAATCTTAGCGTCACACACGAATTCAAATAAGATCGACTAGCGCACATCCTTTGGTGTTTGAGGGGGCGTTAGTTTGTACAATCAAGCGCCTAAGCATGTAGACCTTTGAAGGGTAGTTACTTTGGACAGGGGTTCAAATCCCCTCAACTCCACCAA
>CAYZOR010000056.1:0-8076 GCA_964479895.1 uncultured Candidatus Izemoplasmatales bacterium
TTATTAGAAGGGTTTGATCCTTCTGATGATGAGAGCGTTGATGCGTTTGCTAGACTTTATTTAGCACAACTCAACTATGTTCAAGAACTCTATATCACTGGAGGCGAAGAGGATTCATTTTATATTTCTGATGATGATTTAGAACGTTTTTATAATGATTATAAACGCGGTGATGCGACGGTTGTTCCATTAAGATTTTTCGACCGTGATGAGATGAGAAATGTATTTAACCATTTCAACTTAATTGAAGATTTCGAAGGTGGATTTGCGATTTACACCGGAGAGCGCGATATTGAAGAGGTTGGACGTAGTGAATATAACGAAGATAATACTGAAGTGTTAGAAGATGATGAAGTCTTAGAGTATTTCATTAAAGTCTATAATTATTTAAACCAACACAATGATGATATCGATGAAACGTTGAGTGTTGAAGGATTAAATGACCTTGAATATGAAGGCTTTAGCTTTAACCAAATGGATTTAGCCTTGCGTGCTGAAGAGCGCCAAAGTGAACCATTGGCTGAATTATCGGATTATATCTTCAATAGTTTATACGGTGAAGAACGTCCTTATAATGTATCAAGCCGTCAAATTGGCGGAAGTCGTTTATTCTTCTATTTAGTCGATACAGAAGAAATCACTGATTTCGATGATTTAAGTGACACTGAATTAGAAGACTTAAAAGAAGAGTATGTTGATGTTTTAGTTGGTGATGACGCAATCGAATCAGCGATGAGTGAGTTGCATCAAGAAAGCGGATTAAAAATTCATGATTCAAAATTAGCAATGCGTTATGAAATGCAAACCGGCATCGATATCTATGAAGCAAACAGTGATAAATCTTTACTTGCTTCTGCGGATGATTTAACCCTAACAACCAATGACTTTTTCGAAAATGCAGTAAGCCGTGTTGGGGCAATGCATTTAACTGATTTAGCGAAAATCGAGTACTTATTTGATAGTGAATACTTTGAAGCTGCGTATGGATCAAGCCGTAATGTTTTTAGAAATTCAAGCGATATGATGCGTATGCATCGCGATGATTTGCGTCAAGAGAAAAACTATTTTGGAAATAATGTTTATGCTCAATTTGGAATTAGTCCTGAAGCGTTTGAATGGAATGAGTATCTATACTTATTCGGACAAGCCCAACAATCAAGACAACAAATCTTACAAATGACAGGAATGGCTGATCCTTTAGTGCGTTATAGTTTCTCACAACAATCAGCGTTCTTAAATGAAGAAGATATGCTTAGACAAATGGTTGAGCGTACCATCCGGTATGAATATATGGTAGAAGAAATTGACTTTGAAGCCTATTTTAAATTGGTTGAAGACAACTATGAAGACTACTTCTCCTTAACCGCAGAGCATCTTCTTGTCCATGTTGATTTTGACTTAGATTTTGCGCCTGATAACTTTGATGATTATTACGATGCTTTATCACAAGACGATCAAGATCATCTAGATACACTGCGCCAAGACCTTCATACAAAAATCTTTGAGCGCGTTGATGATGGCGATGACTTAGAAGACGTTGTTGAAGACTATATGCAAGCACTTCGTGGTGAAAATGAAGACGATGATGATTATAGCGAATGGGCAAAGTTTAGAAATGCTGGATTTAGAATTATGTATGAATCTTTAAATGAAGGCGAAGCATTAAATGCTCAAAATACGCGTGATTATGCTGAAGCGTTTGTCGAAGGATTGCGCGAAATTTACCAAACATATGATGAAGAGGAAGACTTTATGGTAAGTGAAGATTTAGTCCACTCACAGTTTGGACTCCACTTTATTAAAGCCAGTGAAGGTCCTAACTTTGAAATCCCAAGTGCTCAAGTAACAAGCGATATGGATGAATACGATAGCCGAATTGCCAACGATGAAGATGCGTTAACCGTTGAACAAATCGAATATTATACAAGAAGTATTATTGATCAGTTTATGGGAAGCGAAGTAGACATTGAGTTCCCACAGGACGTTCAAAATGCAATTAGCATCTTTTATGATCCAATCCTTAACGCACTTTTAAGCGAATATAAATTCACTATGTTAATGGCCGATGAAATGTTTGCTCAAAATGTTGCATTTAGCAATCAAGAAGAACATCTTAAAGCACAACTAGAAGGGGTTTCTGAGTTTTACGCTCGACGATTATTCCCCGGGTTAAGCGAATAATTTTTAAACATCTAAGCCTTGGCTTAGATGTTTTTTTATGCATAAAAAAAGCTGTTTACCATGAGCGGTAAACAGCTTTCATAATTAATCTTCTGTGTCTTGTTCTTCTTCGTCGTCACCTTTTTGCTTAATGGCTTCAACTTCCATTTCTTCATCTTCATCTGATAATTCTTCAGGTTCTTCTTCCTCTTGTGGATAAGAGATACTAACGATAATCTCTTCGTCATCAACTAAAGGTTTGAAGCCTTCTGGTAAATCTAAGTCGCTAATACGTAAAACATCGTTCCCTTCTAAGCCTTCAACATCTAATGTGAAGTTAGAAATACCACTTCCTGCTGGGAAGTCTGTTTCAATTGAATCATAGATTACCTCAACGATAAGTCCTTTTCCTTCAATTTTCTCTCTACCAGTGATTTCTACAGGAATTTCTGCAGTAATCGTATCTTTCGCAGAGATTTTTTGAACATCGAAATGCACCACACGATTTGGTCGAATTGGGTCAACTTGTACTTCTTTAAAATACACTTGGTGGGTTTTTCCATCTAGTGTCATCTTAAATGTCATACTCATTCCGTATTGTTGATACGTTTTAACAAAATCTTTGTACCCAACTTTAATTGGTGCAGAGTCGATTTCTTTTCCGTATACAACACCTGGTACTAATGATTCAGCACGCAAGTCTTTTAATTTTTCAGTTCTTTTTTCTGCTTTCATTTTTTAATTTCACTCCTTAAGATATAAACAAAAACCGCTCATCGGTAATTTTTCTTTAATAGTTTAACACAGCGTTGTATATTTGTCTATTTTTATTCTACTTTAACTTACTTTTATAATAGCGTTCTCGATCAAGCACCCCTAAAGACTGGGTAAATTCACCTGGTTCTATCTTTTCAAGCGCTTCTCCAAGGACCGCAAACTTTGAATCAATATTATCGATAAAATGAAGGGCTAAAGCTTCAGGAATATTTGGTTTTTTAGGGGATCCAAAGTTGCCATAATAATGGTGCGAAAGCACCATGTGCTGAAGCATCAATCGTTCTTCTGTATCATAAAGATTTAGTTCATTGGCGCTTTTTCCAATATATTCAACGCCCATCGCAAGATGACCTATGAGACGACCTTCTTTGGTGTATTCAGGGGAATAGTGATTGGAAAGTTCTACCACTTTAAATAAGTCATGTAAGATGATGCCACTATTTAACAGATCTTTATTTAAATATGGATAGGTTTGAACAAAGCCATCCACCAGTTTAAGCATAGTGGCTGTATGGTGGGCTACTCCACCAATATACGCATGGTGGAAACGCGTGGCGGCCGGATAACGATAGAATTGTTGTTCGTATTGTTCAAAAAGATGCTTAGTGATTTCATAAATCGTTTTATTTTCTATCGACTTTAAAGCCTCTTCTATAGTTTTTTTAGTCGCTTTGGTAGGAACAGGCGAATAATGATAAAATGCGCGCATGGCATCTTGTTCATCCTCTAAAGACAAATTCATATCTGTTATATGGGTGTACGTTTTAACGAGGTATTGATCTTTGCCTTTAAAATCAATCCATTCGCATTCAAAATGATAGACCTCGCCTTCTTTAACAGGAAGGGTTTCATCGATTCTTAATGTTTTTCTCGTATCATCTTTTAATAAAACGCTTAAGGTGTTGGTATCATAAGTCGTCATATTATAAGAATCAACTTTTGCATAAAATTTCGTCATAATTTCACCTTCATTATTGTTTTAAAACGGTTGTGGAAACAGTGTTTAAAGTGAGAGATTTTAATCCTTTTTCTTCTTGGTTTGCGTCTGATTGATAGATTATATCAAAGCCACTTTCAAAAGTAAAGTGCTCTTCTTTTTCAGAATTTTTAAATATCACAATTAAATGCGTTTTACTGTCTTTTAACTCATAGAGGACCGTGCCACTATCTTTGATTCTCACATGTGTGTGAGTATCAATTTCAAAGGCTGTTTTTAAACGCAGTAATGGCTGAGATTTTCTAATTTTAATAAGCGATTTAAGGGCCTCTACTAACGATTGATACGTCGTCACATTATCCCATTTGATCATATTAATACTGTCAGGGGATTTATAGGAATTGCCTTCTAAATTTTTACTTCTAGCGAATTCTTGACCCATATGAATAAAAGGAACCCCTTGCATTAAAAGAATCATCTCTAAGCCTAAGCGTTGGCTTTTAAGTCTTGTTGTTTCATCTTTGTCTTTAAGCGCTACACTCGCTTTATCATAAAACGTGTGGTTATCGTGACATTCTACATAATTGATGGATTGACTAGGATAGCCAATGCCACCTTTTAGATGGGTTTTTGCTTGGATGATTTTTTTGAGAGTTGAACGATTAACTGTCTCTCCTAAAGCATATCCTTTAGAAGCCATCTTAAAGGTTTCACCTTTGATGTGTTCACGCGTTTCATCGTTAAAAAAGCCTATATTAAATAACACTTTATCGTTATACATATGGGTAAGTCTGTCGCTTTTTAACAAAGTAGACATCTTCCACCCTTCTCCATAAAGCAAAATATGCTCGTCGTGTGCCTCGAGTTTTTGACGGATAATGTGCATAGTTGTTAAGTCGATTAAGCCCATTAAATCAAAACGAAATCCATCAATTTTAAACGTTTTAACCCAATAAAGTACAGAATCAATGATTAATTTACGAATCATTTTGCGTTCCGTCGCTAAGTCGCTATCACAGCCTGAACTATTTGTTAAAACGCCATTTTGATCGACCCGATAAGCATAGCCTGGAATAATCTTATCGAAAGGAAAGGTTTTAATGTTATAAATATGGTTATAAACAACATCCATAATGACACTCAACCCGTTTTTATGCAAGCAATCAATCATACCTCTAAGTTCATTGATCCGTCGGTATGGATCATTTGGTTCAACCGAAAAAGAGCCTTCCACAACATTATACTGTGAAGGATTATATCCCCAGTTATAATATTTGTCTGGATTTTCTTCGTCTACGCCTTCAAAATCAAAGATTGGAAGCAGTTGAACGTGGGTAATGCCTAAATCTTTTAAATAATCAAACCCCGCACTATCTCCATGCGTGTTTTTCAAGTTAGGTTCAGTAAAGGCGTTGAATGTTCCAGGATGCGTCGCCTTGATTGATTCATCTTTGCTAAAATCACGAATAGAAGCCTCATAAATAATCGCGTCATTCGCATAAATACTATCAAATGGATTGGTGTATTGCATCGGGTCAAACTTGTTTGGATCAACGATATAATTGAGTTTTCCATTCGCGTTTGAAGCGATGGCGTAAGGGTCATTAAATCTTGAAGATTTGCCATTTACATAAGCTTCAAACAAATACCCTTTTTTCTCTAAATCTTCTTCTACACGCACTTCCCACACGCCTTGAACCGTATAGTTTAGAGGAATGGTTCTTTCTTTATCATCATCAAATAAAATGACATTCACTGCTTTGGCGACAGGTGACCAAAGTTTAAACGTTGTTTTTGCTTTGGTGTAAGTCACGCCTAAATCGTCACCATCATAATAATATAGCTCATCAAATAAGTCGCTGCGAACGATTTCGCCACTGTATAATTCACAAGATTCACCGTGATTATCAATGATTTCATAATGTTTATTTAAGAAGATAAACCCACTGAATCTTAATATGTATTTAATGTATGTATCAAAGTTGCGTTTGTTTACAATTTCTAAATGAATGGTTTCATTGTTGCCTTTTGCGAAAAATTGTTCAATTTGTCCATCGTTATAAGTATATGGAACAAGTACACTAATTTCGTGAAACGCTTCTAAGTATGCTTCAAATTTTGCCATTTTCTTCACTATCCTTTAAGTATGCAAGTATTTGTTTCGCACGTTTTTTTAAGTCTTGATAGGTATTATCAACCGATTTATCTAAGACGCTTTTCAGTAATTCATCTAAAATTACACTTATTTGTCTATATGAATCTAAATCCAGAGTTTTTTTGATATCATCGCCTTTAAAAGCCAACGCTTTGATATCTTTAATAGGAAGATTCTCTTTCAACCTTTTTATATCCGATGATTGATCAATCCCCCCTTTTAATATGTTAACATGATTTGCGCTTAATAAATCATCCATTTCATAGTTAAATACAACATAAGAGTTAAACGATGCATTAAAGGTTTTTTGATGAATCGTTTGAATCGTTTCAATTTTCTTTTTAACTTTATTCGACAAATGATATTTGTCATAGGGGAAAGGCGTTTCATCTTGCATTAAAACACATGCTTCAATTGCATTATAATCACTCGTTCTTAATTTCGATAAAGCCTTAAACCCTGTTTTAAGATGCAAGGCTTTATGGGTGTTTGTCTCTATCATTTTCTCTATAACATAGGGTTTAAAAGGTCCATCTAATAGTAAAAAAAGTTCGTCTTGAACACGTTCAATCGATATTTTTCGAATGTTAGAGACTTTATCCTTAATTGCTTCTAATGTTTCAGTTTCGATTTTAAAGCCTAGGGTTGAGGCAAATCTAAAGGCTCTTAAAATTCTTAAGGCATCTTCTTCAAACCGTTTTAAAGGGTTCCCAATGGTTTTAATTAATTGGTTCGATAAATCTTTTTTCCCTTCAAAATGATCAATAACATTGCCTAAAAAATCCATCACCAGTTGATTAATGGTAAAATCTCTTCTCGATAGATCCTCTTTTAACGTTGAGGCAAATTTAATTTCTGTAGGGTGGCGATGATTATCATACTGCATATCATGTCGGTATGTAGTCACTTCAAAGGGCATATTATCTATAATGACTGTAACGGTTCCAAATGCTTTACCCGTTAACACGGTTTTTTTAAAAAGAGATTGTACAGTGTCTGGGGTTGCGTTTGTGGTGATATCTATATCTTTTGTTGGTCGGTTTAAAAGTTTGTCTCTCACATAACCACCAACAAAAAAAGCTTCGTAGCCAGAATCATTTAATGTTTTGAGAATTGATTTTCCTTTTTTTTCAAGACTTTGCATACTTATCACCACTTGAATTATACTATAAAATAAGCCTTTTTTCTATTCCTTAAAGACAAATGAGAAAAGAAAATGCTATGATATAGATGGAGTGATAATTATGCGAAGTATAAAAACAAAAATAGAGACTACTATAACGATTAAACATTCAGAGTTTATAAGTATTTTAACGCCTGTTGGGTCCATTGATGAGGTAAAGAACCATTTGAATCATATAAAAGAAAAGCATCCAAATGCTAACCACCATTGTTATGCATATTTAATCGGAGATCACCAAGAAATTCAAAAAGCCAATGATGATGGTGAACCAACACAAACGGCTGGTATCCCTATTCTTGAAGTATTTAAGAAAAATGAAATCACCAACATATTGTGTGTAGTTATTAGATATTTTGGGGGTATAAAATTAGGAGCAGGGGGACTCATACGGGCTTATAGTAAAAGTGCTTCTGAAGCATTAAAATTGGCAACACTCACTTCTAAAAAAACGTATCTAACTTTAAAAATTCAAACGTGTTTTGACCTTATAGGTGCTATGGAACATCATTTACCACAGTATGGTACGTTACTCGATCGTGAATATTCTGATAAAGTTGCGTTCACCATAGAAATAAAAAAAGGTATGTTTGAACGCCTACAAAATACCATAAGAGAAATTTCAAATAACCAAGCAAATGTAAAAGTCATCTCTGAAAAACAATTTTATAATTAAACGCTATCCTTTCCTTATTTATAGCGTTTATTTTTTTGATAATCAGAATTATAAATAAAAATATAATTAAATTTTCCCCTATTGTTTCGCGATTATAGAATTTACTTAAATCCTTTTGTATTACAAATAATCTATAATACAAATTGCGAGAAAGAGAGTCAATGTGCTCTCGAATCATAAAAAATATTATA
>CAYZOR010000057.1:0-8076 GCA_964479895.1 uncultured Candidatus Izemoplasmatales bacterium
CATATTCATTTGATTTCTCAACCGCCTTTGATGCAAAATATGGCATTAAGCCGACTAAATGATCATCATCCTTTGGATAAGATGGAACATGCATATCAAACTTTGTCAAAACTTCTTTAGACACCATTTTATTTAAATAACTTTCGACATATCCAAGGTATTTCCCACCCGGTTGCATGCGTTTAAACAATAAAGCTTTATAATCGTCTTGGGTAAAATCTTTGTTATTTTTTAGTTCATGATATAGCCATTTAAGCACACACCCTTGCATGCTTAAGGCACCTACTTCTAACCCTTCATAGCCTAAATACGATTCTTTGGCATTTTTATAATGCTTTGGGTTTTGGGGTTTAAATAAAATATCTTCACTTTTCGAAACTCTCTTAATATAAGCACTATCATAAATCCAATGAAAGCCTAAACTCGCAACATTCGCAATGAGTGCTCCTTTGATTAATTTATCCATATTATCACCTAAAACTATTATAACAGTCCTTAACCACCCTTTGGTTTAAGACGCAAAAAAAGCATCCCTTAGGATGCTTTAAACTGGTTGGTAAATAATTTAAAGTAGTGACTTTTACGTTTCATCAAGGCTTCATGGGTTCCACTTTCTATGATTTCCCCGTGTTCTAGCACCAATATTTTATCCGCATTGATGATGGTAGAGAGCCTGTGCGCGATGATAAATGATGTTCTACCCTTCATAATGGTTTCAATCGCTTTTTGAATCGTTTTTTCAGTTTCGGTGTCGACTGATGAGGTTGCTTCATCTAAGATTAAGATGGCAGGGTCTTTAATTAAAGCCCGCGCAAAACTAATCAGTTGTTTTTGACCCACACTTAAACGTGAGCCGCCTTCTTTTACTTCTGTTTGATAGCCGTCTTTGAAGCTTTCTATGAATGGATGGGCCCCAACTAATTGCGCCGCTTCTTTAATCTCTTCAAAACGCGCGTCTAATTTTCCATAGCGAATATTATCTTCTATTGTGCCACTAAAGAGTTCAGGACTTTGTAAAACATACCCAAGATGTGAATGAAGCCAATGGACGCTTCTTTCTTTATAATCGAGTCCATCGATTAAAATACGGCCTTCAGTCGGTTCATAAAACCTACAAATTAAGTTCACAATGGTACTTTTTCCTGCCCCAGTATGGCCGATTAAGGCTATATTTTCACCGGCTTTGACGTTGAGGGAAAAATCACTCAATACGGTTTCACCTTTTTTATATTTAAAGGTTACATCCTCAAATGTGACGTCCCCTTGAATCATTTCCCAATTTTCTTTTTTAGGCGCTTCTAAGGTCCCATACTTTTTAATAACCGCTTCGCTGTCTTTAATATCACTTTCGGCTTCGATTAATGACACCACGCGTTCTGCGGAGGCTTGTGCTTGTTGAAATTGTGCGAGTGAATTCGCAAGCTGCATGATCGGATCAAAAAACTGACCCACATAACTCACAAAAACGTAAAGAAGTCCTATGGTAATGATTTCATTGGATATGTTTATGCCTCCAAAGTAAAACACTAAGGCAACCGCAATCGACGCAACAAACATAATGGAGGGGAAATAAAGTGAGGCGAAGATGGCCGCTTTAATGCTGTGCTTACGCATCTTTGATGTCAGCGCATCGAAATCATTCGCATTGGAGGATTCTAACACAAGCGTCTTGGTTGTTTTAGCACCGCTAATGCCTTCACTGAAGGCTCCTGTAATTTTTGAGTTTTGCTTACGAATATCACGGTAGGCTTTTAAAATTCTTTTTCTAAAAAACCATGATAAATAAATTAAGATGGGAAGAACACTCAATGTGATTAAAGTAAGTTGAATGTTTAAAACAAACATCACCACAATGATCATGATCATCATCATGCCACCCCACGTAATATCGACAAGTCCCCACGATAAAATATCGCTTAACTGGCGTGAATCAGATGTCATACGTGCCATGATCCATCCTGCAGGTGTTCTATCATAATAAGAAAACGGCAATTCTTGAAGCTTTTTAAAGGCTTTATCTCTTATGATATAGGCAAGCGTATGTTGCATTTTTTCCGCAAAATAAATAAATCCGAACACCAATACCGCAACACTGATCATATAAAAAACATAAATGCCTATGAAAAGAGGCAATAAGCTTAAATCACCTGTTTCAATGATAACGTCAATCCCATAACGATTAATCAGAGGATAACTTACATCCGCAATCGCAAGCAATGTCGCTAGGACAATAATGATCCATACATAGCGTTTTAGAGGTTTCATGTAGCCAAATATTTGTCGCCATGTGCCAGTATTTAAAGACATATCTTTAAATGTTTCTTCTTCAAATGAATGCATGTTATTCTCCTTTCTTGATTTCTTCTGTTAAATTGTTTTGGTGATCATAAAGCGTTTTATATAACCCATCTTCTTTCAGTAAACTTTCATGGGTTCCAAAGGCTTTAATTTCACCGTCTTCTAAGACAATGATCTTATCAGCTTCCATCGCCGTGGTGATTCGGTGGGTAATAATGAATACGGTCGTATCCGACCAGTGATGCATTAAAGCGCGTCTGATTTGGATATCAGTCTCAGTATCCACAGCACTTAGGGAATCATCAAAGACCAATACTGGTTTGTTTTCAAGCAACATTCTCGCAATCGCTACGCGTTGTTTTTGGCCCCCTGAGAGGGTTACTCCTCTTTCACCTACGACCGTTTGGTAGCCTGCTTCAAAGTTTTTAATATCATCATGAACACGCGCAATATTTGCCGCGTTTTCAATAGAACTTTGTTTTGCGTCGCGTTTCATAATTCCGATATTTTCATATACCGATTTAGAATATAAAAACGGCTCTTGTAAAATGATTCCGATATTTTTTCTTAAGTGTTTTTTATTGATCGTTTGAATCGGTGCCCCATCGATAAAAATATTGCCTTCGGTATTATCGAGCAAACGCACCAAAAGGTTCATCAACGTCGATTTTCCACTGCCTGTTTTTCCGATAACCGCAAGCGTTTCACCAGGGTTTACTTCAAAGTTAATGCCCTTTAACAACCTCGCATCATCGTCATCAAACTGAAAGCCTACGTTATCAAAACGTATATGCCCTTTAATCGTTGGGGTGTGAGTTGAATCATTTAAATGTTCACTTTCGTTTTCCATGACTTCATCAATGCGATCTAGCGCCACGGAGGTCTTTCCAAAGTCACCAATTAACCGTCCTAGTTGTCTTAAAGGCCATACTATCATTCCAAGGAGTGCTAAAAACGCAATGAATTCGCCTGGAGCCATATCACCATTTACCGTAAAATAAATGCCAAATGAGGCCGTTAACGTATACTGCAGGAAAATCATAAAGTCCGTACTTGACCAAAATAAAGCCATTAAGGTAGAGAGTTTAATGCTTAAGTCTTTAAAGGTTTTAGACGTTTGATCGAATTTTTCAATCTCATACAATTCGTTTTGAAACGCTTTAACCACACGCGTCCCATGCACGTTTTCTTGGACCGTATTGGTCATTTTTGCTTCGGCTTCTTCGACCGTTTCAAACACATTTCTCACTTTTATAAAATAAACCGTCGCACTCACAAAAATAATTGGAGTCATTATTAAAGAAATGAGGGTCATTGAGACATTCATTCGTACCATTTGAAAAATCGAAAATCCCATCAAAAACATTAATCTTAAAACGTCAATTAATTGTTCGCTGATAAAGCGTCTAAAGGTATCAACATCGGTGGATGTTCTTTGAATTAAATCCCCAGTTTCAACCTTTGAATGGTAAGTAAATGATAAATTTTGAATTTTATCATAAAGCGTATTGCGCATTTGATAAGTTACATTTTCTCCAAAATACGCGATGAAAAATCGTTGGAAAAACGCAAAAATTAAACGAATAAGCGTAATCAACACACTCATAAGCGCAACCAGTATTAAAGCGCCACTTAACGTATCTGACACTAAAAATCTTGAAATGATAAAGGGAAGTGCACTGGCTTCATTGCCAAAAATGGTATCAATGATATGTTGTGTAAATAGTGGCGTTAACGTCATTAAATATTGCGCCATCACTAAAAAGACAAACCCAACTATATAAAATCTTAAATTGCCTTTCATCCATTTTAAAAACTGTTTCAATCGTTTCATTTTGTCACCTACTCAGTCCATAAAAAAAATCCTTCTAATTATAGATAGAAGGATTTAATAGTTTATATTATTAAATATGGTATTTTTTAGCACGCTAAAAAGATACACTTCTATCCGTTATTTGATTCATCATTAAATCTACATTTTTTCCATTATATTGTGTCATAACTATCACACTTTTCTGTCAAGATTTTTTCCTTTACAATAAAAACATTATCATATCTAATTTATAAATACAATGCTTTTTTGTAAAAATAGGAAATAGGAGCGAAAATCGCTCATTTTAGGTTACTTCAAACTGTGCTTTATATAAATTATGGTAAAAGCCTTGTTTTTTAAGAAGCGATTCATGGTCGCCTTGTTCAATCAATTCCCCGTGGTCAATAACCAATATTTTATCGGCTTCGCGAATGGTTTGAAGACGGTGGGCAATCACAATGGATGTTCTTCCTTGCATTAATGCTTTCATGCTTTCTTGAATTTTAGATTCTGTTCTCGTGTCAATATTTGAGGTTGCTTCGTCTAAAATCAAAAGATCAGGATTATTTAAAATCGTACGCGCAATCGAAATTAACTGTCTTTCTCCTTGTGAGAAGTTTTGTCCCCCTTCATATACTTCTGTTTCATAGCCTTTGGGGAGCTTTTCAATAAAATCATGGGCATTGGCCATTTGAGACGCTTCAATGACTTTGCTTTTTTCGGCGCTTAAATCGCCATAATGGATGTTTTCAAACACGGTCCCTTTAAATAAATGCGTATCTTGAAGCACCACGCCGATACGTTTTCTTAACGCATCCATTTTATACGCTCTAATGTCAACCCCATCAACTTTAATGGATCCTTTTTGAATATCATAAAAACGGTTTAAGAGTTTAATGGTCGTTGTTTTTCCACCACCCGTTGGCCCAACAATCGCAACGGTTGCGCCTTTCGAAGCGGTAAAATCAATATTTTTTAGTACATAATTATCATCTTGATACGCAAACGATACATTTTCAAACGCTATATTGCCTTTGAAATGATCAATCGCTAAGTCACCATCTTTTTCATATTCACTGTCTGCATCAATCAATTCAAAGACACGCTCAGCGCCTGCGATTCCTTGCATAAGGGCGTTAAATAACTGCGCTAAATTTGAAATTGGCATGATGAACTGACGCGAATATTGTGAGACCCCTGCAATTTGACCAATGCTCACAAGCGAGGTGCTTAAATATAATAACGCACCCACCGCAATCACACTTAGGAATATTAGATTATTCATAAAGTGAATGAATGGCCAAATTAAGCCTGAATAAAACTGCGCTAAGAAGCCTGCACGTTTTAATTGATCGTTTTCATCTTTAAATTCAGCGGTAAATGGTTTTTCTTGATTATAAAGTTTGACCGTTTTTAACCCACTAACACTTTCTTCAATAATTCCATTTAAACTGGCTAAATGAATTTGTTGTTCTTTAAAGCCTTTACGCGTTTTTTTAGAGATTTTAATGGTGAAAAGAATCATGATTGGAATAAACGCAATAACAACCAATCCCAGTGCCCAGTTTAACCAAAACATTAAAACAAAGGCGCCTAGTAAAATAATCGAAGAATTAATAACTTCTAAAATGGTGTTTCCAAGTGAATTTGAAATTAACTCCATATCGTTAGAAATTCTACTGACGATATCGCCTGAGCCTTTTTCATCATAATATTCAACGGGGGCTTTCATTAACTTATCAAACGCTTCTTTGCGGAGTTGTTTGACAACATTTTGTGAAATTCTTACCATAATAAAGCGTGATAAAAATCGAACAATACTTCCAAAAAAGGCAAGCCCAAGCATAATGCCTACAATACGGTAAATGCCACTAGGATCAAAATTGGTGCTAAAGTTTTCGATATCGATATAGCGGTCAATACTATTGGCAAAAAGCATTGGAATATAAAGCGTCGCAAAGGTTGCGGCGATTAAGGTAATCACAATCACAATAAACGCATATTTATATACGCCCATATAAGAAAGCAAACGGAAAACCGTTTCTCTTATCTTTTTAGGTTTAGCTCCTACATTTGGCGCGCCACGACGCATTCCGCCGCCACCTTTAAAGGTTTTAGGATCGGTAGGGTCAATCTCTTTTTTCAGTTTTTCTTTTAATGCTTTTTTATTTAATATTTTATTCGACACCGTAATCCCCTCCATTGCCTAGTTGTGAGGCCGCAATTTCACGATATGTCGCAGAGGTTTTCATTAATTCATCGTGCCGTGCAAACCCATCGAGTTTTCCCTCGTTATTTAACACTAAAATTTTATCCAATTTTTTAACCGTTGATACTTTTTGTGAAATTAATAATAACGTGGGGTTAAACTCTAAAGTGTTAATATGCGATAAAATCTTTTGTTCACTCTCAGCATCCACTGCACTGGTCGCATCGTCAAAGATTAAAATTGACGGTTTTTTAATCATCGCCCTTGCGATAGAGAGTCTTTGTTTTTGACCCCCTGAGAGATTGCTTCCTTTGGTACGAACCAAATAATTGAAGCCATCTTCTTGGTCATTAATAAAATCATATAGTAAAGCTTGTTTAGAACTTTCTTCTAAGTCGCTTAAAACAGCATCTTCTTTCCCTTGCATCATATTGGTCGCTAAAGAACCGCTAAAAATGGTCGCATTTTGCGTGACATACCCAATTTGATCTCTGAGATGCTCGATATCCATTTCTCTAACATCAATTCCGCCTAATGAAACCCTACCTTCTTTTACATCATATAGTCTAGGAATCAAATAAGTAAGGGATGATTTACCGCTTCCCGTAGAGCCAATCACGCCTACTTTTTCTCCAGATTTAATGGTAAAATCTAAATCTTCAATGGCGTAATTCCCATTATCACCATATCCAAAAGACACTTTATCAAAGGTGATTTCTCCGTTCAATGGTGGCGTTTTACCATTTTTTGGATTGACTAAATCAATCGACACATTGAAAATTTCATTGATTCTTGCGGCGGATACATTGGCGCGGGATAAAAAGATCATAATCATCGCAAACATCATCAACCCAACCAATATTTGCATACTATAATTTTGAAACGCCATAATGACTCCAATTTGGGCAGCGTTATTGGTCATCAACTCGCCAATATTTAAGTAATAGGCCGCAACCAGTAAAATTCCTGCAATTCCCATATTAAAAATAAATTGAATCACAGGATCCGCAAACGCCATAACGGTTTCCGCTCCAGTATTAACATTACGATATTTTTCGTTTTCTTTTTCAAAGCGTGAGCGTTCATAATCTTGAGACACAAAAGATTTAATGACTTGGGGGGCACTCGCGGTTTCCAATACAGCATTATTTAAATCATCAAGCGCATATTGAACCTTTTTAAACCTAGGATAGGCAAAAAACATGATGATTAATATACTGATGATTAATAAAGGCATCGTCACATAAAATACTTGGGATAATAAAAGTGACGTTTGAAGCGCTAAAATAATCCCCATCACAATCATCAAAGGCGCTCTTATAACAATTCTAAGCATCATGGTAAAAAACATTTGAACCCTTAAAACATCATTGGTTGCGTTGGTGATAAGTCTTGATTGTTTAAAATTATCGACGTTTTTAAAACTTAAGGTTTGAATCTTTTTAAATAAATCGAGTCTTAATTCAGCCGAAGCATATTGCGAGATGTATTGCGAAGTGTACGTATTTATAATTCCACTCAAAATCCCCGCAAAAGCAATGCCAAGCATTAAAAAGGCCGTTTGAATAATGCTTGTAAAATCTCTTGTGGGTAAATAGACATCAATGATATCAATAATCAAAAACGGAATATAAAAACTCGCAAATACTTGAACAATCATTGTAAGAATAGCAATGACTAAAAACCATGGATACGCCTTAGCGTATCGCATTAATTTAAATATTTCTTTCATCGAGTCAAATCTCCTTTGCGCCGT
>CAYZOR010000058.1:0-7575 GCA_964479895.1 uncultured Candidatus Izemoplasmatales bacterium
ACTTTTAGTTCAAAGGTGCCGTTTTCTTTTAAAACGTCAATCACAGTTGTATCTGTGATAATATCAACATTTAATCCTAATACTTCATTCACACCGCGTTCAGCGTATTCTGGACCTGTTAATTCTTCTTTATAATGGTGCAAGCCAAACCCATTGTGGACGCATTGTTTTAAAATGCCCCCTAAGGTTTTATCGCGTTCGATGAGTAAAATCTTTAATTTTTCATCATACGCACCCTTTAAAGCGGCTAAGCCAGCGGCGCCACCACCGATAATCACTAAATCATATGGTTTCATTTTTTCACCTTCGTTTCACTTTTTAAAATGTTAGAATTGTTGGAAAAGTAGTTAACCTCAAGTGGTGTTTTACCGAGTTCACGGGCCAATATCTTAATGACTTGATATTCGCAATATCCACCTTGGCAAATTCCAGCGCCAGCGCGCGCTCTTTTTTTCACCGCTTTGACGCTATCGCTTTTGACTTCGCGGTGAATATGGCGGACAATGTCCCCTTCAGTAATGCGTTCACATTTACACACCAAATTGCCGTAGCGCGAATCTTCATTAAAGGCTGCTTCTTTTTCCTGCGCAGTCATATCGTCATACAGTTTAATGACTCTTCTATAGGGGTTATATGCTTCGTTGACATTTAACGTTTCTTTAGGTTGAATAATCGTTTCAATAACGTATTTCGCAATCGCTGGAGCGGCAGTTAAGCCGGGTGAATCAATCCCCGCAACATGGATGAATCCTTCATTGTCGAATGATTCTTTAATGTAGAAATCCTTGTGCGTAGATGAGGCTCTTACGCCTGCGAATGTACGTATATTTTGGTGGAAAGGAATGTTTTTTGCCAGTTTAAGGGCGCCTTCTTTAACAACACCAAGGCCTCCTTTTGAATTTGATACATCATCTAAAGACCCTTGGGTTTCACTGTTTGGCCCGATTAAAATGTTGCCGTGGTATTGCGGGACCAATAAAATTCCTTTTCCTTTTTCATCTGGGGTTGGATAAAGCGTTCTTTGTAAGAACCCTTTAACTCTTCTATCAAGAACCAAATATTCTCCTTTTCTAGGACGAATATGATAAGGCAATTTCTTTTCTACCATCTTTGCGATCTTCTCAGCAAACGCCCCCGCTGCGTTAATCACATAACGCGTTTGATAGGTTGAGCCATCTTCTGTTTTAACGATGTAGTAATCAACGTGTTTTTCAATGCTTATTACCGCTTTATTCTTTTCAAATGTGACCCCGTTTTTAATGGCATTTTCGAGTGAAGCAAGCGCCACTTCCCACGGATAGGTTACTTTCGTACTTGGTAAATTTAAAACTTTTGTGACAGAATCGGCTAAGTTCGGTTCCATTTCTCTTGCCTTTTTTTGATCTAAAATCTCTACCCCTGGGACGCCATTGGTGATGGCTCTTTGTAAGTATCTTTCGAGCAAGCCTTCTTCTTCTTTATCGTGCGCTACCATGAAGGCACCATTTTTGAACAAGGGAATATCCAATTCTTCTTCTAAGGTGTCATAGAGTTTGTTGCCTTCAACATTAAGTTTTGCTTTTAAAGAATTAGGATCTGGATCATACCCGCTATGAATAATGGCGCTGTTTGCGGTGGTCGCGTGATTGGCCGCATCGTTTTCTTTTTCTAAGACAATGGTGTTGGTATTATATTTTGAGAGTTCTCTCGCGATTGAGGCCCCTGTGATGCCTGAACCGATTATTAAAAAATCATAAGTCATATTAAAACTTCCTTTCAATTTGAGTGCTTGAGGGATTCCATAATTCAATCTTGGATGTTGTGATTGAATTGGCGCCATTTTCAATACATTGGTTAATGTGGGTTTGGTGGGTGATTAAACCACCCATAAAAATTTTCTTAGTAAATCTTTTACTGATATAAGGTAAAATTTGTGGCATATATGGCAAGACTTCTATGATATCTGGTTTACATTCTTCGATCACATCTAGCCCTTGTTTTAAGGAGTGGCGATCTTTTAAGAATATACGCAAGATACCTAGAACTTCGCGTTTTTTACAGACTTGAATAACTTTAGGTTTTGATGTGACGATGCCTGCGATGTTGAGGGTTTGAATACAGTAAATCGCACCGTATTGATCGGAGGCTAAGCCTTTAATCAAATCAAGATGAATCAATACCTTCTTACCATGGGCATGCATGGCTTCGATGATATGGTCCAATTCCGCAAGTTGGAAATCCATTAACAAACCATATTCTAAATTGCCTTTTAAAAATGCTTTAAGTTTTGAGTGGGTCGATATTGCTGGGATAACGGTTTGGATACAATCACTCCTAAAATGAGAAAAAGAGAAAAACGTCCAATTGCTTGGAACATTTTCCTCTTTGATCTCTTCAATATATTAACTTGTTTTAAAGCTTAATTGGTTTGAATTTCATGGTTGCTTCGACAGCTGATTTCCAGCCTTCATAAAGCATTTCGCGTTCTTTTTTGTCCATTGACGGTTTGAATGTTTTATCAATGGCCCATTGTTTTGCGATTTCTTGTTTGTCTTTCCAGAATCCAACTGCAAGTCCTGCTAAGTAAGCAGCTCCTAAAGCGGTTGTTTCTTGAACACTTGGACGTAATACTGGAACATCTAAAATATCACTTTGGAATTGCATTAAGAAATCATTTGCAACGGCTCCACCATCAACGCGTAATTCTTTTAAGTTAATGCCAGAATCTTTATTCATTGTTAAGAGTACATCAGCACTTTGATACGCGATTGACTCTAATACGGCTCTTGCGAATTGTGCGCGTCCGCTTCCGCGTGTTAAGCCAAATACAGCGCCGCGTACATCAGAGTTCCAATAAGGCGTTCCGAGTCCTACAAAAGCTGGGACTACATAAACGCTTTCGTTGTTTTCTAAAGATGTTGCTAACCCTTCAGTTTCTTTTGCATCTTTAATGATTTTTAAACTATCTCTAAGCCATTGTACGGCTGATCCCGTCACGAAAATGGATCCTTCTAAAGCGTATTCTACTTTGCCATCTACACCCCATGCAATGGTTGTTAGTAATCCTGAATCACTTCTTATTGCTTCTGTTCCTGTGTTCATTAACATAAAGCTACCAGTACCATACGTGTTTTTCGCTGTTCCTTTTTCGAAACACGCTTGACCGAATAATGCACTTTGTTGGTCACCCGCTGCGCCCCCAATAGGGACTTCTTCACCGAAGAAATGATAATCAACAGTTTTAGCGTAGACTTCAGAAGATGGTCGAACGTCTGGTAACATTGATTTAGGGACGCCTAAGATATCGAGTAATTCTTCATCCCATTTGAGTTCGTGAATATTATACATAAGTGTTCTAGACGCATTTGAATAATCCGTAACGTGCGCTTTTCCACCTGATAATTTCCAAATAATCCATGTATCAATGGTTCCGAATAATAAATCGCCGTTTTCAGCACGCTCACGGGTGCCTTCTACATTATCTAAGATCCATTTAACTTTTGTCCCTGAGAAATACGCATCGATTAACAATCCTGTTTTACTCTTAAAGGTTTCATTGTGCCCTTGTTCTTTTAATTCATCACAAATTTCACTGGTTTGTCTTGATTGCCATACGAGTGCATTATAGACTGGCTTGCCAGTATTTTTATCCCATACAACCGTTGTTTCTCTTTGGTTCGTGATTCCGATTCCAGCAATTTCTTTAGGCGATACATTGTTTTGGTTTAAAACTTCTGCAATAACGCCTAAGATTGAAGTCCAAATTTCATTTGCATTATGTTCTACCCATCCTGGTTTAGGGAAAATTTGTTTAAATTCACGTTGAGCGGTATCTACAATTGTACCCGACTTGTCGAATAAAATTGCTCTTGAACTAGTCGTTCCTTGATCTAAAGCCATGATATACTTTTGTTCCATGGTTTGTAACCCTCCGTATAATTTTTTTATTTCTTTTCAACACTGATGAAGAATGATGCAACTTGAAGTACAACAAATACTGCAATCATAATAGGTAAAGCAACTAAGAAGTTATCGTTAAATGCTGCTTCGAATGTTAAGAGCCCTAATGCCCCACCTACAAGTGGTGCTACAACTGGTACCCAAGCATATGACCAATCTGAATCGCCTTTATCAGGAACTGGTAAGAAGAAATGCGCCAAACGTGGACCTAAGTCACGTGCTGGGTTAATTGCATATCCGGTAGTTCCACCGAGTGAAAGACCAATAACAGCAACCAAAAGACCAACAAGTAGTGGCCCTACAAAGCCGCCACCTTCAATACCAATGGTAAAGTTAATTCCTGCGATACCAAATAAAAGCATAAATGTTCCTAATACTTCACTGAAAACATTCGCTGGTGTATGACGAATCTCAGGTGCTGTAGAGAAAGTCGCTAATTTTGCGCCTTTGTCTTCTTCTGCTTTGTAATGTGGGTAATACATTGCTAATATTAATCCAGCTCCAACAAAAGCCCCTAACATTTGTGAACCCATATACACTAAGGTTTCGCCAATTGTTAATAGCCCTGCTGTATATTCAGCAAATGTAACCGCTGGGTTAATGTGTGCCCCCGTAAGATGACCAGCAATATATACTGCCATTGCAACACCAAGACCCCAACCAAACGTAATAACGATCCAGCCAGATCCATTAGACTTTGTACCCTTAAGCACAACGCCTGCTACCACACCGACCCCGAAAATTAAAAGGGTCATTGTTCCAAAAAATTCTCCAATAAAGATGTCTAAGTAACTCATTAAATTCCTCCTAAAAATAATTTTTTTATAAAATAAAAAGCCCAGAGAAACAAACTTGCTTTCGCAAGATTACTTCTCTGGGCTCTAAATCTCCACAGGAAATTGTTATTAACTTGTCTTAAATATAGCATACATAATTTTTTATGTAAAGGCTTTTATTCTAAATATTTTTATTTTCAAACAATCAGAAAACAATAATTCGTTTTAGGTATGCTATAATCATGTTAAAGGAGGATTTTATGCTAAACAAAAATAAAATTATACCTGCACTCTCAACCCACCAAGCCATCAAAAAGTTTTGCAAAACAAATTTAGAGTATGGACTCATCATGAATTTTCAGCTTTCTCAGATCCCACAAATTGTTAAAGATATGAAAGCATGTAACAAAAAGGTCATTGTTCATCTAGAACTTATTAAGGGATTAAGTAACGATGAATATGGTGCCATATATTTAATCCAAGAGTTAAAAGTGGATGGCATTATCACAACCAAGCCTAAAGTGGTTCAACTATGTAAAAAGCGCAACGTTTTAGGCATTATGAGATTTTTCTTAAAAGATAAATTGTCTTTAGAACAAAGCATCAACCTTTTAAAACAAACCAATCCAACGATGATTGAAGTTTTACCTGCTTTACCTAGTAAAATCCATCATATTAAAGCCCATATGAATAATCCTATATTAATGGGTGGGTTAATCGAAACCAAAGAAGAAATCAATAACTGCTTAAATGAAGGGGCAATCGCAATCACCACCTCAAAAGAAGCATTATGGGTTGAATAAAACGATTCAAAGTATGGGTTCATACTTTGAATCGTTTTTTTATTGGATATTTAAAATGGTTTCTCTAACGTACTTTGCAATCCCGGGAGCCGCTGTGACCCCCGGTGAATCAATCCCTGCCACATGGATAAAGTTAGGATGTTCTTTAGAACGGGCAATATAAAAATCGTCTTGATCAATGGTTGAACGTACGCCTGCGTAGGTTCTTTCGATATCTTTATAAGGCACATAATTAAGCAGTTGATTAATGGTTTGTTTAATTTCAGTTAATCCTTCTTCAGTCACCGGCGCATCCTCTAATGATGGTTGGTATACACTCGTTGGACCTAAACGGATAGTCCCATCAGGTTGTGGAATGACTAAAACGCCTTTTGTGTCTTTTTTAGGGACCGGGAAAAAAGTCGATGTAACAAAGCCGCGATATTTTTCTGGTAAAACCATATATTCGCCTCGGTGAGGCATCATTTTATAAGGAACCTTCGTTTCAACCATCTTCGCAATTTCTTCTGCTTTAACGCCTGAGGCATTAATCACATGTTTGGTCATTAAATGATCATTGCGCAAGGTCTTCACTAAAAAGCCTTCTTCTATGATGTTAATCGCATTCACTTCGGTTTGTTTTTTAAAGGTAACCCCATTGTCTTTCGCCAATTGTTCTAAGGTTTGACACAGTTTAAAGGTGTCTGCGGTCATTGCGTCTTTTAAAAATAACCCAGCCACCACTGACTTAGAAATATTTTTTTCTCTTTTTCTCAAGGTTTTATCATCGAGTAATTCTGCGTTTAAGTTTCTTGATTTTGCTTCTTTTAAAAGGTCATCTAAGATAGATTTTTCTGCTTCATTCACCGCCAAAACATACGCACCGTTTTTAAGATGAGGGACCCCTAGTTTTTCAGCGAGTGTTTGATAGGTCAAGTTGCCTTCTAATGCAAGTTTCGCTTTGAGTGTTCCTTTTTCAGGTGGAACCATTACAGGAGAGTGAACCAACGCACTATTGTGTTTCGTTTGGACTAAGGCTAAATCTTTTTCTTTTTCAATGAGGGTGACTTTTTTATTGTACTTAGATAGTTCATAAGCAATAAATGAACCTACGACACCGCCACCAACAATAATATAATCTTGCATAAAAACAGTCCTTTCAATTTAAAATAGAAAAAGCGCAAAAAACAGGTCTGTTTTTTGCGCTCTAATCTCTCGCTTAAGATTAACTTAAATTTATTATAAAGGGTTCAATGTTTTTTTACAACTATAATACATGGGTTTAGTCTTTTTGGTTTTTATAAAGGGCTTTTGCTTTTGATTCACTTAAAGGTTTACTAAAGTAATACCCTTGCACATGATGACAGCCAATTGATTTTATCGCGGAAAGTTGCGAATTATTTTCCACCCCTTCAGCCACCACGCTAGCATTAAGTGATTGGGCGATGTTCATGATGGTTTTGGCGATTAAATACTCTTTTTTATTCAAAGCGATCGATGCGGTGAAGGTTTTATCTAGTTTAATGTAACTGATTGGAAGTTTGGATAAATAAGTAAGCGATGAATACCCTGTTCCAAAATCATCGATGGCAATGTGTATGCCCGCTTGATTTAATAATTTCACAGAATCGAATAATTGATCAATATCTAAGGCAAAGGCTGATTCTGTAATTTCTATCACAATTTGGTTTTTATCAATGGTTTGTTCATTTAAGGTTTGAATGAAGCGACTCGCAAACGTTTCATCCATCAATTCCAAGGTTGAGGCATTAATACTGAATGTAAGTGACTCCCTTTGATCAAATGATTTAATAAAGTTAATCAATTGGCTGAGCATATATTGACCAAGCGAATGGATAAGAGCACTTTGTTCAGCAACTTTGATAAATTCGTTTGGTGATATTTTTTCACCACTGTTTAATGTTAAACGGGTTAAAAGTTCAAACCCTTTGAGTTTGCTGTCTTTTACATCATACTGCGGTTGATAAACCGCATAAAGAAAGTGGTCGCTTTCATTATCAACGATAATACTTTTTAATACTTGAGCAATTTTTTCTTTACGCATGATGGATTCTGTG
>CAYZOR010000059.1:0-7458 GCA_964479895.1 uncultured Candidatus Izemoplasmatales bacterium
ATTTAAAGAGCGTAAAGTCGTTGTTGCGCCAATGGCGGGCATTACCAATATTGCTTTCAGACAAATACTAAAAACATTTAACCCCGCGTTAATTTATACAGAGATGGTAAGCGATAAAGCCATTAATCACAGAAACCAAAGAACCCTTGATATGATGGAAGTTGAAGAAAACGAAGGACACGTTGCCCTTCAACTTTTTGGGTCTGATCAAGACAATTTAAAAAGCGCAACGTCGTATGCTTCTTTAAACTCCCCAGCGATGTTTATTGATCTAAATGTTGGCTGCCCTGTTCCTAAAGTGATTAAAACGGGCGCAGGGTCTGCGTTAATGCAAGATGAAGACAAGCTTTATGAACTGGTTAAAACCATGGTCCTTCATTCGTCTAAACCTGTCAGTGTAAAAATACGGGCTGGATACGATAAAACCAAAAACGCAGTAAGTGTTGCGAAACAATTAGAAAAAGCAGGGGTTTCCTTAATCGCAATTCACGGAAGAACCCGTTCGCAGATGTATAAAGGATCGGTTGATTTAGACATCATCAAAGCGGTGAAAGACGCTGTGAATATTCCTGTGATTGGAAATGGCGATATCAAAACGCCAGAAGACGCTAAATATATGCTTGAATATACGGGGGTTGATGCGGTCATGGTTGGTAGAGCGTTAAAGGGCAACCCTTGGTTAATTAAACAAATTGATGATTACCTCACCAAAGGAACGTATGATTCTGATGTCACTTTAGAAGAAAAACTTTCTATGATTAAAAGACACGCGAAAAGCCTAGCAAAGTATAAAAATGACCACGTCGCTTTATTAGAAATGCGGTCACACGCGGCTTGGTACATTAAAGGATTACCTGGCGCAACGGTTATTAAAAAAGAAATCTCACAATGTGAAACCCTTCAAAAGTTTTATAAAATTATTGATGACTATTTGGAAGATTTAAGTCGTAAAGCTACATAAAAAAAGAAATCCATAGTTTTTTGGATTTCTTTTTTAAAATTATTTGTTTTTCGCAAACGCTTTTTTAATATAGAATCTGATGCGTTTAAAGAATTTAGTTTCTTCATACGATAAGATTGCGACGCGATAAATTGGTGTCATGTAATATAAAAACAACGCAACACTTAAAGATAGTAAAAGTAATATGAATAAGACTTCGCCTAATCCTATAATGCCCGTTGCATACGCAATTGGGGCGACCATTGGAGAAAACAGAGGAATATACGCCGCAATTCTTAAGACGAAGTCCGCTCCAAGTAGTGGCATAAAAATCGCGATATAAAACCCACCTAATAAAATGAATACAAGCGGTGCTTGGAATTGCTGGTAATCTTCTTGTGTGGTTGCGACTGACGCAACCAACGCAGCTAAGGTTAAAAACAGCAAGGTCCCAACGAGTAAGAACGCAATCAGCACACCAACAATCGCAGCAAAGTTGGGAATTTGATTGGTAAGTTCTGAGATTAGACTCAGTGCTTCAATATCGCTTGCGACATTCAACAACCGGCCGATTAAAGCGCCTAAGGTAGCGAACCCTAAAAGAATGGCCGATTGAATGATTAAAAATAACACATTAGAAATGATTTTCGATAAGAAATGATACGTCGCTGGCACACTCGAAATAATCGTTTCAATGACTTTTGAAGATTTCTCTTCGATGATATCGACCCCTAAAAATTGGGTTGCTAGTATAATTAAGAAGAAAACCGGTAAGATGAGCAGTGTTAAAACCCCTTCTACCATCGTTCTTGTTTCAGGGTCTAATCCTCCATCATCACTGGCTGGAGGACTTGGGAAGCTATAATTCGCAAAACTCACGTTTTGATAATCTAAAAGTAAATTTTGAATCGAATTCATCAGTTGAGTCCGCATGCTTTGATCGGTAAGGAAAATCTCAACATCAGGCGCATTTAAATCGCCTTCAAAGACGACCCAAATATCTAATGTTTCTTGGTCCCAAAAATCATCTGGCGCATCATTTTCATACGCGATGAACCGTTCTTCTTCTCCGGTATTCATCATTCCTATAATGGTAGCTTCTAATGGGTAGGATTGATCAGTTGTTTCGTTGGTAATCTTTACGGTATAGGTTTCAACCTCATCACTTGAAAAAATATTGATCATAGCGGGGATATTAATCACTGCCATGATTAATATCCCTAAGATAATATTGGTGATGACAAAGGCTTTTTTAAATAATCTTTTTTTAAGGCCAAAGGCGATGAGAAACTTAAACTTTTTCACGAGACCCACCTACTTTCGCCACAAATATTTCTGATAAAGACGCTTCTTCGACTTCAAAACGTAAGACATTATCGCATGTTTTAACATAATCAAAAATGCCTTGAATATATTCGTCTGATTCTATTTTAACCAAAACATGGGCATTATTTTTTTCAACTTTATAGACACCATCTAAGGTTTTTAAGGTCTCAATATCAGTGTCCGCATCTATCTTTATGGAAAGTTTTTTAAAATCTTTTTTTACTTGTTTGATATAGCCTTCGATGATTGAACGCCCTTTTTCAAGCACCACAATTTTTTCACAAAAACTCTCAACATGGTCAAGTTGGTGAGATGAAAAAATAATCATCGTGCCTTTTTCTTGGAAATGCTTAATCGCTTTAACAAATAACTCTGTATTAATAGGATCTAACCCACTAAAAGGCTCATCAAGCACTAATAATTTAGGATCATTAATCACCGCAGATATAAACTGGATTTTTTGTTGATTCCCTTTTGAAAGTTCTTTAATCATGGTGTCTTTGTAGTCTGGAATCTCAAAAAAATCAAGCCAATAATCAAGCGCAGCTTCTATGGGTTTTTTATCCATGCTCTTTAACTGCCCGACATACATCATTAAATCTTTAACTTTCATTTTTTGTAAGAGTGAACGCTCTTCTATCATATAACCGATATCATCAACATTATGATACCCTATGGTTTCTCCAAAATACTTGACGCTTCCTTTTGAAGGACTTAATAGCCCCATAATGACTCTAAAGCTCGTAGTTTTTCCAGCCCCATTGGTCCCAAGCAAACCAAAGATTTCACCAGGTTTTAAGGTGAAATCCAGATGATGGACCGCGATAAAATCGCCGTATTTTAATTCTACATTATTAACTTCTAACATATTATCCTCTTTTATTAATTTACATTATCGTTCGTTCCAGGGATTTCTATCATCATACGCTTTTAAGAAATCATCTTCTTTGTCTTCGGTTTCTTCAAAAGCCCAATCTTTATTGACTTGCGTGGGATCTACTTCTTTTTCTAAAACTGGGTCATAATTTTCATCCACCACATACGTCCTAGCGAGCAAATCATGAAACCCTGCGCCGTCTGGTGAAAAAATAATCATTGAAAGGGAAAAGAATATGGCTAAAGTGGTAATACTTAAGACCGTCACTTCGGCTAAGATAAAAACTTCCATATCAATGAATACCAACCAAACAATAAGCACGTATAAGTAAAACTCATAAATCATAATCGCTCTTAAGAAATGTTGACCTAAATTTGGAGGGTTCCCATTTGCGTCAATGGCTTTGATGCGCATTAACATTTTTCCTATCGTTTTGCCTTCTTTTTGATATGGCACATATACATAAAGTATAATGCCTACCAAAAGCATCACAAAAACACTAATGATTATGGTCGAAGGCTCAATATCAGTGAGTGGATTTAGCGTATTGAGTGTGCTGACTTCACTGATCCCATCATCAAAGAAATCAAATGGTCTATAAAAGACTTGTGAAATCATCACAATAAAGTTTAAAATGATCAAATCTATCCCTGCGGCTAAAATTCTTGGCAATGTAACATTGAATCGATATGACATAAAGATGCCCCCTCTTTTAAACATGATACATTTTTATCATACCACCAAAGAAACCAAAGACCAACAAATAAAACCCAATTTTATTGACAAATTCAAAACCTTTAATATAATAAAGATAGAGTAAATCGTTGAACGGACGAGTAAATGGACTTAAACCTTTGAAGCGAACTTAGGATGGTGTGAGCTAAGTAGAAAAAGCCATTGAAAAACACCAGGAGAGATGGAAGAATTAAGTAGACCCATCCGTGTGACTTACGTTAAAAAGTTTTAAGCGCATTTGAATTAAGGTGGTACCGCGGACTAATGTTCGTCCTTTTTAAAGGACGTTTTTTTATTTTAAAGGAGGCAACACTATGAAAACATCAATTAGACATTTAATGGAATCCTATGAGACATACAACGATCAAACCATTACCCTAAATGGGTGGGTAAGAGCCAACAGAGCTCAAAAATCATTTGGGTTTTTAAACATCAATGACGGAACCGATTTTGACAGTATTCAAGTCGTCTATGACGATGACATCGAAGATTTTAAAGCCATCCAAAAAATTAGAGTGGGGGCATCTTTAAAGATTAAAGGGAATATTGTTTTAACCCCTAAGCGTAAACAACCCTTTGAAATCAAGGCAACGCAGGTTGAACTGATTGGTGATTCCTTAGAAGATTACCCCATTCAACCCAAAAGACATAGCCGTGAATTTCTAAGAAGCAATGCTCACTTAAGACCAAGAACGAACCTTTTTACTGCGATGTTTAGAGTAAGAAGTATTTTAGCAGGCGCGATTCATGAATTTTTCCAAACCCGTGATTTTATTTATTTAACTGCCCCCATCATCACCGCAAGTGATGCGGAGGGGGCTGGGGAAATGTTTCAAGTCACCACGTTAAAAGACGATGCGTTTAAAAAAGACGGGCAAACGGATTATTCTAAAGACTTTTTCGGTAAAAAAGCATCTTTAACGGTATCAGGTCAACTTCAAGCCGAAGTCTTTGCACAATCGTTTAGAGATGTGTATACCTTTGGGCCGACCTTTAGAGCGGAACATTCACATACCATGACCCATGTAAGTGAACTCTGGATGGTGGAACCTGAAATTGCGTTTGCGGATTTAAGCGATGATATGGATTTAGCCGAAGAAATGGTTAAATATATTGTCAAAACCGTTTTAGAAAAAGCGCCTAAAGAAATGGAATTTTTTAATCAATTTGTCCAAAAGGGATTGCTCGATAAACTCCATAAAATTATCGATAATCCTTTCAAACGCATTACCCATCAAAAGGCGATTGATGTATTAAAAGCGGCGAAAGAAAGCTTTGAAAATACACCTGATTATGATAAAGATTTAAACACAGAACACGAAAAATACTTGGTTAACCATTTTGATGGGCCTGTGTTTGTGACCGATTGGCCTAAAGAAATCAAAGCCTTTTATATGAGGGTCAACGATGATCAAAAAACCGTTGCGGCGATGGATCTGTTGGTTCCTGGCGCAGGAGAGTTAATTGGCGGATCACAAAGAGAAGAGCGTTTAGATGTTTTAAAATCACGCATGAAGGCGTTAAACGTGGATGAAGAAGAACTTTGGTGGTATTTAGACTTAAGAAAATACGGATCAACCAAACACGCAGGGTTTGGGCTTGGATTTGCAAGAATGTTGATGTATGTAACAGGCGTTGAAAACATCAGAGACGTCATTCCTTTCCCAAGAACCCCAAAACATTGCGAATTTTAGACCAAGCGTTTAAAATTTTGTATGGTTAACCCTATGCTATAATGAATTATCCTTATTGAGGAGACCCTTATGAAACGTTTTTATAAAATCATTCCTTATAGCATTTTATTCCTATCCATTAGTCTTTTAGTATTTTTAGTGATGCATCAACCCCTTGAGACTTACTTGCTTATTTTAGTAAGTCTTTTTTCGTTTAGCTTATTAGGACTTTTTGGGTGGCTTTATTATATAAAAAACACCCCTAATAGACTCATGATGCAACACATCAAAAACTTTACAACTGAAGCCGTGTTAATCACCAATAAAAACAATCAAATCATTTATGCGAACCACGCTTTATTAGAATTAACTGGCTATACGTTTGATGAAATAAAAGGAAAAAATCCAAGCATTTTTCAAAGCGAAAGAAAAAACTCTAGTTTTTATCACTCTATGTGGGATCAACTCTTAAAAGAAGGAAAGTTTTCCGCTGAATTATGGGATAAAAAGAAAAACGGTATCTTATTTTTAAAACATATCAGCATATTCACCATTAAAAACCTTTTTGGTAAAATTACCCATTATATGAGCATTCAAAGAGACATAACGTCTCATTACGCATCTACCAAAGCCAAAGAAGATAGTTTGCATTTTAAAACCCAAGAACACTTAAGTTCGATTAAAAAAGCCAGTGAGTTAGTCGTCTATCACATCAATAAACAGACCCCTTTTTATATCATCTTTGTTCGGATTTCCAATCATATAGAACTCGTTAAAAATTATTCTTCTTCCTTTTTTAATGCGGCGCGCTTACAATTCAGTGAAACCATTTATGATGTCTTTAAAAGTGAAGCAACCATTGGAGAATATGATGATGAAACACTAATCATTGTCAGTAAAGATACCACTTATAAAAAACCTGATATCATCAAAGAAATTGATGCCTTATCAAAAGGCTTATATATCAATGGACAATATATCTCTTTAGAAAACAAATACGGCTTAAGCCATTACCCTAATGATTCTACCGATGTTGAAACGTTAATTTATTCTACGTACACGGCATTAAATAGTGCATTAAGCAACCATAAAAAATACGCGATATACAACGAATCATTTGCGTATAAACATAACCGTGAAACCATTATTCAATCCCATTTTCACACCGCCATTAAAAACAACGATTTTTATGTTGTCTATCAACCTCAATATGATCTAAACAACAATGAAATCATCGCATTAGAAGCCTTGTTACGATGGAAAAACCCACCCATTGATCATTGTGGTCCCCAAGAATTCATCCCCATCGCTGAACGCTATGGGTATATTGGAGCGTTAACCTTTGAAGTCTTAAAAATGGTTCAAAAAGACCTTCCAAAAATTCATGCCCATCTCCCAGTTTTTAAAGTCGCAATCAATTTGAGCGCCACTTTAATTTTAGACCAAAGTTGGTTAGAAGCGTTTAAGACATTCTTAGAAAAAGACCTTACACTCTGTCAATTTTTAGAGATTGAAATTACTGAAAGCTTTTTAATCGAAGATATCGACCTTTCCGTTCAAACCATCAATGATTTCCAGCACTTAGGATTAAGTATTTCGCTTGATGATTTTGGAAGTGGGTTTTCTTCACTTAGTTATTTAAAAACCCTTCCCATCGATAAAATTAAAATTGACAAAATATTTACCGAGCCGTTAAAAAATAGCGATTCATTATTTACCAAAAGCCTTATTGAACTTGTTAAAACGATTGATGCGAAAGTATTAGGAGAAGGCGTTGAAACCTTGAAGCAAGCTGAGTATTTAAAAGCGTATGGATGTGATTACGCACAAGGATTTTATTATAGTGAACCCTTAAACTTAAGAACACTATTAACCACTATAAAGCCGTAAAAAAAAGCCTTCACTTT
>CAYZOR010000060.1:0-3865 GCA_964479895.1 uncultured Candidatus Izemoplasmatales bacterium
TCAAAAACGCATCCGTTGATCCAAAAAAAGTTGTTATTTATGGCGGTTCTTATGGTGGGTATGCAACATTATGGGCGATGGGCAACTCCCCAGACCTATGGGCAGCCGGTATTGCTTGGGTACCAGTCAGTGATTTAACATCAATGTATGATTTAAGCATGGAACATTTTAAATTCATGCTTCGCCAACAAATGGGAGATCCCATCCAGAACAGAGATTTATGGATAGAACGCTCACCTTTGACGCATATCCAAAACATGAAAGCCCCTTTGTTATTGGTACATGGAACCAACGATCCACGTTGTCCGGTATCGCAATCACACATTGTTGTGGACAAACTTAAAAAACACGGTTTCAAAGAAAGCGAAGACTTTGAATACGTTGAATATAGCGATGAAGGGCATGGCGCCTCAGGCGATATGTCTGGTGCCATCCGTTCACTTAAATTACTCGATGATTTCTTATATCGAAAAATTGAAAACAAATAGATTTGTCTAGATGTCATTTGATGAAAAAAGACAGCGCATAGTGTATTGAAATAGAAATATCCAAGGCCATCTAGTTCGCAACTTGATTCCGTTTTTTTGATTGATATCCCCTAAACAATCTTTCAATACTTAAGAAAGCGACACGTTTGATGGCTGGTATAAAGATATTGACTTCAGTCCGCCATATACATTTACCACGCAACATTTTAGGTTTTTGAACAAATTATAACTAAAAGTGTGACAGCGCTCAAAATATAGTATAATGAAGGTGTGTATAGTTATAAATAATTATACAGAAAAGAGGCTTATAATGAGTGGTTTAAACTTTAAACTGTATCAAGAAGCGCCAGAAACAAAAACACCATATATTCAGCTACAGGTCGGTAAAGGAAAAAAGAAACAACCATCTGTGTTTATGGATATTGATGTATTTGAGTATATTAAAGGAATAATTTGGAATAAATACCGTGAGTTTGGAAATCATAAAAAAATCAATCAAATCAATAACGATGATTGGCGTCGAATACTGAGTGGATTCGAAGAAGTTATCCTCAATTTAGATGATGCGTCTACCCCCGATCAATTGATGCGTATGCTTTCTATTCCTAATCATTTGTATTCTCAAAAAGGGATAATATTTGAACATAAAAACGAACTGAAAACGTTCATAAAAGAGCTTACTGAGTGGATTGAAACAAACTTAAAAAAAGAAAAATATATTTTGGTTATAGAAAATGACTAATAACAAACGTATCACAAATGAATGTAACACCCGCATAAATACCATTACAAAGACTTTTTAGAAGCTTAGCTTAGTCTATAAATTTTCTTAACCAGAGGATGATAAAAATCTTTTTTACAAAGAATAAAAGAGAAGTCTTACGCACTGTGTCTACATGCTTGATAAGGGACATTACTAAAATATTATTAATCAAAACTTAAAGCCCCAATGGAATATGTAAAATAAAACAAAAGAAATGATTATAGAATTGGCCATAATCATTTCTTTTTTGTGGAGATGTCAGTCAAATAAAATATAAAGAGTGTTAAATTATCTATAAGCATCAACCGAAGGATGTAATGAAAAAAGTCTCCCGCTTGAGAGACTTAATTTACCATACGAAAATGATTGGTGGTTAAAGAATTTCTTCTATATGTTTTTCGATGGCTTCAGGTTTGCGCCTTGGAGAGAAACGTTTAAAAACGTTCCCGTCTTTATCGATAAGAAATTTGGTGAAATTCCATTTGATGCTTTTTGTAGGAAAACCGCCTTTCACATTTGTAAGCCAATCAAATAAAGGATGAATGGTATCCCCTTTAACAGACACTTTATCAAACATTGGAAATGTGATCTCATAAAGCAGCGTACACTTCTTTAAAATTTCTTCTCTTGGTTTGGTTTCTTGTTTAAAATCGTTAGATGGGAATCCAAGAATGACGAATTCTTGGTCCTTGTAGCGTTCGTAGAGTTCTTGAAATCCTTTGAATTGATAAGCGAACCCGCACTCCGTTGCGGTGTTGACAACGAGCACAACTTTTCCTTTAAATTCTTCTAAACTACGTTCTTTTCCGTGAATATCGGTAACTTGAAAATCGTATAAATTCATATAATGCCTCCCTTCATTTAAATTATACCAATCTAGCGAAAATAAAAAAGTAAAACACATTGCTTTATGTGGCGCTAAAAAAGGACACGTTTATGATCGTTTTATTAATTTTGCGCTAAAAATTACTGGTTAAAAAGAAGTTGCTCAATAAAACCTCTCTACCATTTGAGATAGTGATAAATTATCAACAGTTAATCAATTGCCCTCATGTTGTAAATACTTGTTTTCATTGAAGGATGTAAAACGCTTAACCCCATTGAAGACAATCGTTTTGTTAAATACCTCTGTAAAGGAAAAAAACGTTAAATAGCTTGTAAAATATGATATCGATAGGTATTTGGAGTCATATTTTTGACTATAAATCGCCACTAAATACCAAGGTTAAATACATTTGTAGTATTGTAAGGTTTTAGATTATCAAGTATAATACCGAAAGGGGTGATTTTATGTTTGAAGTTTTACGTTATCTTCTATTGGGATTGTTACAAGGGCTGACTGAACCACTACCGATATCATCTAGTGGACATTTAGTGCTTTTACAGATTGTTTTCAATATGCCAACGGTTGATTATTTTTTAGAGGTTTTACTTCATTTTGCGTCTTTATTGGCAATATTGATATTGTTTAGAAAACGTATTATTCGTTTGATTGTTGGTAATTTTCATTATGTATTTAAGCGGAACAAAGCGTATGTAGATGATTTTAATTATTTTATTTTGGTTTTAATTGGGGTAATCCCTGCAGGGGTTATTGGATTGTTGTTTGGAAGTTTTTTTGAAGGACTCTTAACGGTGCTAACGGTTGGATTAAGTTTATTGGTTACGGGCGTTTTTTTACTCCTTGTACAAGGGCAAAGTACAGAAAATACGAAAACAGAGTTAAAATTGGTTGATGCATTGGTCATCGGTCTTGTTCAAGTAATAGCTTTGTTGCCTGGTATTTCACGAAGCGGTTCGACGTATGTTGGAGGGTTGTTTCGCCGCCTTAAGTTTGAAACAGTGATAGAGTACTCTTTTATGCTTTATATTCCAGTCAGTATTGGAACTATGATTTTAGAAATACGAGATATTTCGAGTTTTACAGCCCATTCACCTTTGGCGCTTTTGATATCATTTGTAGCAAGTGGAATGATGACTTATTTAGCCTTTAAATGGTTTGTGAACGCGGTTAAACAAGGAAACCTTAAATATTTTGCGTATTACTGTTTCGTTGTTGGAACGATTGCTTTGGGCGCATGGTTAATTATCTAATGTAATGTTGAATAAAATAAATACATACGAGATTTATACACAAAAATCTCGTATGTTTTTTTTATAAGCTACTATTTTGGCCTGTAATAATTTGCGTATTCTATACGTCATTATTGCAAGTATTAAAATTTAAAATGAAACCTTTACCATTAAGGGTAATGCTTGTCTTTAACTATTATGGAGACGTTTTAAAGGGAGTGATTATTTAAAGCATATGGGCTTAAATTAAGTTTTTATACCAATAACTTCACTTAAAGTCAAAAAGTTTGTTTTGCGTATTATTTGAAAAACAAAGACAAGTTTCTTAGTCTAAAAACATAATTAGAAATAATTAGGGGGCTAAATGTGCGAATGGTTCGCATTGTTATTTTAATAGTATCAATAGTTATTCTTGCCGCATGTGATAGTGAAAATGATGAGCCATCTAACGATGGTAATGAACCCATTCCAGGTGACACTGAGAATGGAGAAAATGATACAGACAACGGAGAAAATGATACAGACAACGGAGAAAATGATC
>CAYZOR010000060.1:3965-7450 GCA_964479895.1 uncultured Candidatus Izemoplasmatales bacterium
GGAGAAAATGATACAGACAACGGAGAAAATGATACAGACAACGGAGAAAATGATCCAAATGAATCCATCATATTAACTTTTACCGATTATAATGATGATGTTTTGGAGGAAGTTGAATATAAAGAGAACGAAGATATTTTATTCCCAGATGCACCTGATCGCGAAGGATATTACTTTGTTGAATGGGACATACCATTCGAAGAAATTGATTTTACAGAGGATGTAGTGGTTGAACCTATTTATGAAATTGAAGTTTATACAGTGACTATAGAAGGTCCAAATGGAACAATTATGTCTTTAGAGTTTGAGTACGGTGAATCTGTAGACCTTGAAAATCCTGAACCTATTGAGGGATATCGCTTTGTTGAATATAAAGGTGTTCCAAGCGAAGCGACTGAAGATACGACCATTCATGCTATTTTTGATGAAATTCCCGAAGCAACGCTTAATTTTCACGATGATTCAGGAACTATCATAAAGACAGTTAATGGATTTTTGGATGATGATTTAGATGTACCTCAAGCGGATGAAAACAATGGATATACATTTGAAGGATGGGCTTTAAATTTAAATGGGAAACCAATTGATATTTACACATTAGATGAAGGAGAGCATGACTTGTATGCAGTTTACGAAGCAAAAGAAGTGACTGTTTACTTTGAGTTTAACGAGGGAATAGAATCTAAAGAAGCATCAATCCCTTATTCTGAATGGGTTGAAATTGATGAAATCATAGATATTCCTAATCGTGAAAATTATGAATTTTCGCATTGGGAGGACTTAGAAACAGGATCTGTTTATGACGATTGGATTATAGCAGATGATTTAGAACCCTTTACAGTAGTCGCGCAGTGGGATGGTGTTACTGACGAATGGTTATTTGATGTTGAAGATGGTGAAGCAACCCTTACGAAATACTTAAAAGATGACGCTGATATTATCATTCCAAATACAATTGCTGGAAAACCAGTTACGGTTGTTGGTGAGGGATTATTTCATAATGATGATTTTGGGGATTTAGAATTAAATTCAGTTGTAATTGGTGAAAATGTTCATACGATTGAAGAAAGTGCATTTGACTCACAACGTAATATTGATTCATTTATTTTTGAAAATCTAGAAGGTATTAAACATGTGAAAAGCAGGGCGTTTTCTCAAGTTGATGCGGATAATTTTACGTTTCCCACAGAATTATTAACCATTGAAGCATTCGCTTTTAGTAACTCAAGCATTTCAAACGTTACGTTTAATAATGAAATAGAATATATAGAAAGACGAGCCTTTGCAAATGCTGCGGTTACTGGTACTATTGAATTTCCAGATTCGTTAATAGAAATAGGAGAATCAGCATTTAGAGAGACTTCTTTAGAATCGGTAAAATTTAACGATGGACTTAAAGTCATTGATGATCTAGCTTTTTACAGAAACAATGAACTGAGTGATGTTTCAATTCCAAGTAGTGTAGAAACTTTAGGGAATAACGCTTTTAGAGAAACTAAAAGTCTTGAAACGGTAACCTTTGAAAACGGCTCACAAGTGAGTAAAATTGGCGAATATGCTTTTGAAGATACCCCTAAGCTACATACCATCATTCTTCCTGAAAACTTGGAAGTTATTGGAAGGGCAGCGTTTAAAGACAATGCATCGTTAGAGACGATTGATATTCCAAATAGTGTGCATACCATTGAATCTGAAGCGTTTAGACAAATGAGTGCACTAACGCATATTACCATTCCAGAGGGCGTCAGTGAGCTTTCGCATTCACTTTTTTGGGAGAGTGAAAATTTAGAGACTGTTAATCTCCCTGAAAGTTTACAAACCATCGGACCACAAGCATTTAGAGAAGTAAAATCTATTCAAACTATTGATATACCAGAAGGGGTAAATGAAATTAAAGGAAGTGCATTTAGTGGAACAAAACAACTTGAGAATATTGAATTACCTGATGGATTAAATACCATTTCTAACGCACTTTTTTACGCTTCAGGTATTACTAATATCACAATTCCAGAAGGCATAACTGAAATTGAAAGTAATGCTTTTAATGCTAGTGATATCCAATATGTTGATATTCCAAAATCGCTTCAAACGATTCAAACAGGAGCGTTCAAATCAACAAGCAACTTACAACCGCTTCAATTACCAGATTCTTTAGAAACAATTTCTGCTGAATCTTTTGAAGGCAGTGGATTAGACTGGGTCTATATTCCCGATTCTGTCACAACACTTCAGAACAATGCCTTTACTATATATAATGATGAATTAACAATCTACATTGAACGCTCTAATGAGCATCCAGATTGGCACTATAATTGGAATGCATCAAATAATACGATTGTATATAATGCAGACCCACCAGAATAATAAGCCGGTATTAAACGATGTATAATATTCATTATAATTTTCAATGAAATATATAAAAAAGCCACCGTTTGAAATGTAATTAAGAAGTGTGGCTTTTTTGTAACCAAACATTAGGATTTCCATGATTTTCATCAAGCCTTTAATTTACAATTTTAAAAAGAGGCTATTATTATATAAAATAAGTAAACTACGGGTATGTTATAATTTGTCTATAGAACGATAAAAAAACAATTATTTAATGGGGTTAAAGGGATTAACTAATTGAAAAATAAAAGGATGTGTTTGGAATGCAATATCTAAAAATGAACAATGGCTTTGAAATTCCTGCTATAGGAACAGGGACGAATACGTTTGGGAAAGAAAATAATGATTTTAATGGCTTGATAACGTATGATACGAAAGAACTTAAGTCTGCAATAAACCTGGGGTATAGGCTTATTGATACGGCCATTTTTTACCGAAATGAAGCAGTCATTGGAAAAGCAGTGAAAGAATCAAGTATCGATCGAAGTGAGTTTTTTATCACATCAAAAATTCCTGATAAAAGTGAATACACACAGACAGAAGAACATATTCAATACTATGTGGAGCAATCCCTTAAAGCGCTTGATATAAATTATATTGATCTTTATTTAATTCACTTTCCCTTAAAGACCAATGAAGACAATTTGCGAGTATGGCGAGTTTTAGAAACATATGTTGATAAAGGGGTCATAAAATCAATAGGGGTATCTAATTTTAATGAAGATCACCTATCATATTTAATCGAAAATGCACGTATTAAACCGGTCGTTAACCAGTTTCTATCATATCCTGGTAACCACAACCAATCATTAATCGATTTTTGTAAAGCTAACAATGTTATTCCAGAGGCTTATCAGTCCCTTAGAAAAATAGATGATCAAACAAAAAATAAGCTCATTGAAATCGCAAAAGCATACGATAAGTCTTGGAGTCAAATTGTTTTAAATTACCAAATTAATCAAGGGATGGTAGTCATCCCTAAATCACATAATCAAAAGCATCAATTCGAAAACATTGATATCTTTGATTTTGAATTAACAGCGGATGATATTGAGAAAATAAAAAAGATAAACAGTCATTAAATGTTTATCTTTTTT
>CAYZOR010000061.1:0-7397 GCA_964479895.1 uncultured Candidatus Izemoplasmatales bacterium
TCAATATCACTTTCTAAACGTTCAATATTTGGCATTATCTTTCCATCTCCTTCATGACAGAAGCTTCAATGATGTCACCTGGTTTAATGTCGTTGAAGTTTTCCACTTGCATTCCGCATTCAAATCCTTGACGGACCGATTTAACGTCATCTTTAAAGCGTTTTAAACTTGCGAGTTTACCTTCATAAATGACGACGCCATCTCTTAAAACGCGGACAGTAGAATTTCTTTCAATATGGCCATCGGTCACAAAACATCCACCAATGGTTCCGATTCGAGATATTTTAAACGTATCACGCACTTCTGCTTGACCAGTGATGACTTCTTCAAATTCAGGGTCAAGAAGCCCTTTCATCGCATTTTCAATATCTTCGATCATTTTATAAATAATGTTATACAATCTGATTTCGACGCCTTTAGAGCGCGCAATTTCTCTGACTGATGCTATCGGTCTTACGTTAAATCCTATGATAATGGCACCGCTTGCTAAGGCAAGGGTAACATCTGTTTCTGTGATGGTTCCGACTGAAGAGCGGACAATTTCAACTCTTGCGCCGTCGACTTCAATGGTTTCTAAGGAGCCTTTTAACGCTTCTATAGAACCATGGGTATCCCCTTTAACAATGACCGGTAAAATTTTTGTATCGCCATCGTTCATATTTTCAAAGAGTTCATCTAAACTCATGGCTTTCGATAAACCTCTTTCTTCTTTCCATGTTCTATGGGTTCTTGCTTCACTGATAAGACGTGCTTCTTTATCGTCTGAAAATACTTTGAACGGATCGCCCGCTTGTGGCACATCGTTTAATCCGATAATTTCAACAGCCATTGATGGTGCCGCATGGTCTACCGCACGAGAAAAATCATCTCGCATTGCTCTTACACGACCAAAGGTATCGCCTACCACAATGGTATCACCAATTTTTAACGTTCCGTTTTTAACGAGTAAGGTTGCGACGGGGCCTCGACCTTTATCCAATTCACTTTCAATAACGGTCCCTGAGGCTAAGCGATTCGGGTTGGCTTTAAACTCTTCCATTTCTGCTGTCAATAAAATCATTTCGATTAATTCATCAACATTTTCACCTTTTAACGCAGAAATTTCAACGAAAACAGTCTCGCCGCCCCACTCTTCACTGATTAAATTGAATTCAGCCAGTTCTTGTTTGACTTTATCAGGGTTGGCGCCTTGAACATCCATTTTATTCACCGCAACAATAATGGGAACGCCTGCAGCTTTCGCATGGTCAATCGCTTCCCTTGTTTGTGGCATCACACCATCATCTGCTGCAACGACTAAGACGGTGATATCGGTAACGGTTGCTCCGCGTGCACGCATTTCTGTAAATGCAGCATGTCCGGGGGTGTCAATAAAGGTAATGGCCTTACCATTTTTAAAATATTGGTAGGCGCCGATATGTTGTGTGATTCCACCCGCTTCACCTTCAGTGACTCTTGCGTTACGAATGGTATCTAATAAGGTTGTTTTACCATGGTCAACATGTCCCATTATCGTAACAACAGGCGGACGAATTTCTAAATCTTCTTCCGCGTCGTCTTCTTCGATTTCATCAAAGCGTGTTGTATCGGTAACGACTTCATCTTCAACTTTTGCTTCGTATTCTAAGGCAATTAATTCTGTTGTTTCACGGTCAATGACTTGATTTTGTGAAGCCATAATGCCTAAAGTCATTGCTTTTTTTATGATGTCATTAACAGGTTGGTTTAACGCATCACTAAGTTTAGCGATTGTCATATCATTGCTGTAATAGATAACATCAGGAGTACTTGGTTGTGATTGGTTGGGTTTTTTACGGTTTTTGGCCATATAAACCACCTCTTTCTGTTTTTTGTTCATTTAAGGGCGTTTAGCAGTTTGCTATGCTTAATTGCTACAACGCTCGTTGCTTTTTTGCCGATCGCACTTTCAAGCTTTGCTTTCGTGTAGGTTTGATCGAGTTGTGCATTATAATGCAAGGTTTTATCCTTGATTTTCTTTTTGGTGTTTTCTCCTGCATCGGAGGCTAAAAAGACCATTAATCGTTCGTTTTTTTGAAGCGCTTCAATGATTGCTTTAGACCCAACAACTAAATCGCCTTTTCGTTTTGCCATGCCTATAATGTTTAAATTATGATTGTTCATGCAGTAAATCCATTAATGTATGGTATAAGGTGTTTTCAACTTCAACCCCAAAATGTTTTGCGATCAAGTCTTTTTTTCGTGCTTTTTCAATCACTTTTTGATCAAGTTTTAAATAAGCACCACGCCCATGTGCTTTTCCACTAGGATCAACACTGACGATTCCTTCTTTATTTTTTACAATGCGTATCAACTCGCGTTTATCATGTTGTTCTTTTGTCACGATGCATTTGCGCAAAGGAATTTTATGTTTCTTGCTCATTACTATCACGTTCCTGTTCTTCTAAAGACGTATAATTGATGCCTAATTCCTTCGCATCGCTGATCGATTTAATATCGATTTTCCACCCACTCGATTGGGCCGCAAGTCGTACGTTTTGACCTTTGGTTCCAATCGCACCGGTAAAGTCGTGATCTTCTACGATAACGGTTGCGGTTTTGTCTTTATGATTGGGGTTAATGGCGATAATGGAAGCGGGTGCTAAAGCATCTTGAATCAATTCATAGGGATCATTCGACCATCTATAAAAGCTAATTCTTTCGCCTTGAAGCGCTTCTTCAACTTCTTTTTTACGGTTGGAATCGCGGCCTAAACACGCCCCAACAGGATCAACATTTTCATCGTGTGAATAAACGGCGATTTTACTACGAGACCCTGCGTCTCTTGCAAGTCCCATAATCTCAACCGTACCATCCATAATCTCAGGAACGACTTGTTCAATCAAGCGTTTTACTAAGTTTCTATCGGTTCTTGATACAAAGACTTTAGGGCCTTTAGTCGTCATATCAACTTTTGTAATATACACTTTTAGTTTAGCACCAATACGAACTTCATCTGATTTTAAAAGTTCTTTTCTTGGTAAAGATGTTTCAAGATTATGAGAAAGATTGAGGGTAACAAAATCTTTGTTTAACCCAACAATTTCCCCGGTAATCATTTCACTTTCTTTTTCTTTGAAAATATCATAAATTTTTTCACGCTCGAGTTGTTTTAACCCTTGGGTTAAAATTTGTTTCGCACTCACTGCGGCAATACGCCCAAAGGTATCTTTGGTTGTAACATCTAAGGTTAAGATATCCCCAATTTTAATGGTTTTACGTTTTTCTTTGGCTTCTTCGTGTGAGATTTCAGTGCCATCCGTTGGTTCTTTAACGACTAAGAAATCTTGCATCACTTTGATTTCTTGTTTTTCTTCGTTAAATTCAATACGGATATTATCCGATGTTCCATACTCTTTTTTAATGCTATTTAGCATCCCGCGTTCAAAGACTTCTAACACTTTGTCTTTCGCAATGCCTCTTTCTTGTACGAGTGTATCCAATGCTTCAAAAAATAATTTAGACTTCATGATTGCCTCCTAAAAATCCACTGCTAAGCGAATCTTTTCAATATCGGTTTTTGGGATTGTTTGTGTTGTGTTTTCTTTTTTTATTAAGACATCGATTGACGTTTCATTTGCACTCACTAAAGTGCCTTCAATAACGGTTTGATTGTGTTTTTTAAGGTGAATGAATTTTCCAATCGCGCGCTGAATTTCTTCATCATTTCTAAGCGGATGTTCAGCGCCTGCGCTACTTACTTCTAACATGTAGGGCTGTTCGATGGGATCAATTTCATCTAAGGTTTTAGATAATTGTTCACTCACTGAAACACAATCGTCAATACTGATTGGATTTTTATGATCAATCTCAACTTCTAAAATATAGTCGCCGCCGCGTTTTTGAAAGGTACTTTGATATAAGTAATATCCAAGCGCTTCGACCGTTTCTTTTATGATTTCGTGTAATTTTTCCATAATGACCTCCCTTATGGCATAAAAAGAGTGGGAATTGACCCACTCTTCTAACCCATATGCAAATAATATTTTATCACATGCACGCGGGATATGCAAGGCTTTACCCTTCAATAAGGGAACCTTTATATGATAAACCGTGCATGATAATACTCCCTGCCACACCAACGTTTAATGACTCTATATACTCCATTGGAATGGTGATGGTGTAATCCAGTAATTCTATGACATTTTTATCAATTCCACTGCCTTCATTGCCTAAAATTAAAGCATACGGTAAAGCCGGAAATGCTTTGGCTTGTTTCGCTTTTGATAAGTGTGCACCATAAAGACTGTGTGCATGCTTTTTCTTAAAGGTGAAGACATCCATGAAATGAAGATTAAGCGCAAAGATAGCGCCTTGTGTACTTCTTAAGACTTTGGCACTATAAGGGTCAGCCGACCGGTCTAACACAACACTTTTAAACCCAAACGCTAACGCACTTCTTAAAAGCGTGCCTACATTCCCAGGGTCTTGTATGTTATTTAATATTAAGACTTTATCATCCATTTGATTAGCGGTTGGAATCTTAACAATACCAATGTCTTTTGGTGGCGTTTTAGCGTCTGTTAAATATTTCATCACGTGCGGACTTAAAAGCGTTCCATTTTTAAAGGCAGTACTTTCTTCTAAATGAAATGTCTCTTTTAAATGCCCATGCTTTTTCGCTTCAAAAAGGAGATGCTCCCCTTCAACAATCATTAACTTATCCTTTTGACGGTATTTTTTTTGTTGAAGTTTTTTATAGTTTTTAATCCCTTTATTTTGCGTTGAAGTAATCATTTAATCCTCTCCTAACGCTTCTTTAACACTAAGCCCAGTTGCGCTAAGTTCAAAACTAGATGCTTTGCTTATAGTTAAAGTATGAATAGTATGTATCGCTGCTTCAATCAAGGCTTTATAGTCAAACAATGTTTCATAGCGTAATGCATAAAAATCTCTTGGGTGAATGGCAGGTTTTTTAGGCACATATACCGAACAGCAATCTTCAAATGGACGAATCGAGATATCGTAAGTATTAATCGCTTTGGCTATCTTAATGATTTCGTTTTTCTCCATCACCGCAAGCGGTCTTAAAACGGGGATAGAAGTTACCATTTCAGTCACTTTCATACTATCTAAGGATTGCGAAGCCACTTGTCCAATCGATTCACCGTTTATTAATGCTGGGGTAAAGTCTTGATTGGCCAATCCTTCCGCAATACGCATCATCATTCTTCGCATAATGGTAATCTGATAAGGGGCCGGCACCATTTCTAAGATTTTTTGATGGATATCTAAAAACGGAACCATATGAAGTTTGACTTTTTGGTCAATACCATAAGTCGATAGTTCTTTTGATAAATCAATTGCTTTTTGAGCCGATTCAATGCTTGTTAAAGGGGTACTTTCAAAATGAATAAGTTCAACTTCTATCCCTTTAATCATCGATAAATAGGCCGCAACAGGTGAATCAATTCCCCCCGACAATAACGCAATGCTTTTTCCCATCGTTCCAACTGGAAATCCACCTAACCCTTTATGATCATCAAGATAGACCAACGCATTGTCTTGGCGAATTTCGACATTCAAAGTCACCTCTGGATTTTTAACGTCAGCTTTAATCCATTCATTGTTGGGAAGCACTTTAGCCGCAACTTTTTTAGACACTTCTAATGATTCTATCGGAAACTTCTTATCATTACGTTTCGTTTCAACCTTAATAGTGGTAGGTTTTTCAATGCCTTTTAATATACTCAAAGCTTTTAAAACAATATCATCAATCGTTTTATCGCAAACCATCACTTTAGCATAACTCGATAAGCCACTGACTGTATCAAGTGTTTTTATAATAGGGCCGTGCGCTTCACCGTTTAAGTGGATGTATAAACGATTATGACTGGCTTCATAGGTAATATTATCGTTATCTATGCGCTCTTTAATACGGTTTATTGCCGTTTTAATGAACGTTTTACGGTTTCTCCCCTTTAATGTTAAATCGCCATATTTTACTAAAATTCGATCAATCATACTTTTCACCTCAAATAAATCTATTATATTGTATCATATTCATTGCATTATACTAAAATGTTTTATATCATTTCATGTGAGGTGAAAATATGTTTATACCAGTAGAGAAAAGCAAAGACAAATCAGCAAATTTAGAGAAATTAATTGAAACGCTCCCTTATTATATTAATGCAGGGGATCCGTGGTATACAACCCTTTCTAATGCCGCAGCAGTACTAGCGTATTTTATGGACGATGTGAATTGGATTGGATTTTATATCATGGAACAAGAGGCTTTATATTTAGGCCCTTTCCAAGGCAAAGCTGCCTGCACTAAGATTCTTTTAGGAAGTGGTGTTTGCGGACACGCTGCTTTGGAGCAAAAGACAGTGAAAGTCGATGATGTAAATGCCTTTGAAGGACACATCACTTGTGATTCTGATTCACAAAGTGAATTGGTGGTTCCTATGATGAAAGGGGGATCCCTTTTCGGGGTTTTAGATATTGATGCGCCAATCAAATCACGATTTGATGATGCCGATGTGCAGGCAATGGAACACGTCATAAAAATAATAGTTGACAATCTAAGGTAATTTTACTATAATACTCACGCATGCGTAATAAAGGCAGCTACACTGAATTTATAAGATCGCTGAACAATCCTTAATATTAAGGCCACAAAGTAGTCTCTGCTGGCGAGATGAAATGACTGAATTGTTCTGTCCTTATGAAGTCGTGAACTTCTTTTTAACGCAAAAAAAATATAGGAGGCAATACGTATGGCTAGATATACTGGACCACAATGGAAAATTTCAAGACGTTTGAAGTATTCAACCCTTGAAAATGGTAAAGAACTTGGTAAACGTCCTTATCCACCAGGACAACACGGTCAAAGACGCAGCAAACTTTCAGAATATGCACTACAACTTCAAGAAAAACAAAAGGTGCGTTTTACTTACGGGGTAAACGAACGTCAATTCAAAAGAATTTTTGATGACGCGAACAAAATGGAAGGGCGTCATGGTGAGAATTTCTTATTCTTATTAGAAAGCCGTCTAGATAACCTTGTATACCGCGCTGGATTTGCTAAAACACGTCGTCAAGCACGTCAACTTGTTAATCATGGGCATTTTATGGTCGATGGCAAAAAAGTAGACATTCCTTCATATCGTGTTAAAGTTGGATCAACTGTTACATTAAAAGAAAAATCTGAAAAGATTAGTGTTATCCAAGACAATTTAGAAAATGTTGTGGAGCGCCTTGGATTCGTTGATTTCAACGATGAAAAGAAAGCATTCATTTTGACTAGATTCCCAGAACGTAGTGAAATTTTAACTGATATTAAAGAAAACTTAATTGTTGAATTTTACAACCGTTAATCATTTCGATAAACCAACCTTCGGGTTGGTTTTTTTTATGCAAATAACTAAAAAAAA
>CAYZOR010000062.1:0-7047 GCA_964479895.1 uncultured Candidatus Izemoplasmatales bacterium
ACATGAAAAGATTTAAAAAATAAATGTTTTGTGGTAAAATATATTCAATGAAAAACTAGAGGTGACATAAATGGACGCATTAGAAACCATCCATTATATACTCATTGGTGTGGGTGTTATAATTGTTGGATTAATCATAGGACTCATTATAGTAAAGCAAAAACCTAAAACAAGCTCTTTACCAAATGTTGAAACCATCTTAAATTCGTTGAATAAGAAGAATATTAAAGCGATTGATTTTCAGCGTCATAAACTGGTAGTGACGGTTCATAAATCTAAGGAAGTCAAGTTAGAAGATTTAAAAGCAACCGGCGCTGTAGGGATTAATGTGGTTGGAAATAAAGTAAAATTTTACTACGAAGATAACAACGAAAAAATTTATGAAGCGCTAAAAGCAATGGAGAGGAATGATTAATATGAAAAAAGAATTTGTCATTGCGAATGACCAAGGATTACACGCTAGACCAGCAACGACACTGGTATCAAAAGCCAATCAATTCAAATCGACTATAACTATTTTTTATGAAGGTGAAACGGCTGATTTAAAATCAATCATGGGAGTATTAGCACTTGGGGTAACTAGAGGTGCATTGGTGGAAATCGAAATAGACGGTGAAGATGCTTCACAAGCGATGGAAGCCATTAGCGACCATATCAAAGCCATGAATGTAAATTAGTCATTCAATGTATTGAGCCATCCTTTTTGGATGGCTTTTTTTATGCTGTATGTTATTTTTGTTTTCGTCCTAAGCCTAGTTTATGATTGAATTTTGCGACCTTTTTGTTCGCAATTTTACGCGCGTAAGCCGCGCCTTCATCCAAAAAGCTGTCCAATGCTTTAGACTGTATAAGTTCATGATATTTTTCCTTAATTGGTTTTAAACTTTCTACGGTTAAATTTGCTAAGTCCTCTTTAAACGTTGCATAAGAAGTTTCTTTATATTTTTCTTCAATGGTTTTGATACTTAAGTCACTTAAAGCGCTATAAATCATTATTAAATTTGATAAACCAGGTTTATTTTTCACGTCATATTTAAAAGACGCATCGATATCTGTAACGGCACTTTTAATCCGTTTTTTAATGATCGCATCATCATCTAAAAGATTAATTCGAGATTTTACATTGGGATCACTTTTAGACATTTTTACTAATGGGTTATTTAAAGACATAATACGCGCCCCAACTTTTGGGATTAATGGTTTAGGAACCGTGAAAAAATTATCGAATGTATGATTCACACGCATTGCGATGTCTCTCGTTAGTTCTAAATGTTGTTTTTGGTCTTCACCAACCGGCACATACTCCGCATCATAAAGCAAAATATCGCCAGCCATTAATACAGGATACGTAAATAAAGCACTACTAACGCCTTGTTCTTGTTTTTTGGCTTTATCCTTAAACTGTGTCATTCTTTCTAATTCACCCATATAGGTAAAGGTTTGAAGCAAGTAATTGATATGGGTATGTGCACTCACTTCAGATTGAATAAATAACGATAAATTTTCTTTTTTAAGTCCGCAGGCTAAATAAATGGCTGCGAGTTCTTTGATCGTTTTCCTTAACGCTAAACGATCTCTTGGGATTGTAATCGCATGCAAATCAGCGATAAAAATCATAAAATGATGATCGCTATATTCGTTTTGTAATTTAACAAAATTTCTAATGCTGCCTAAATACGTTCCTAAATTAATAGACCCAGTAGGCTGAATGCCCGATACAATATGTTTCATAGTCTCACTCCTCTTAAAATAAAAACGCCCTTGCAAAAATGCAAGGGCGAATCATCGCGGTACCACCTTGTTTCCATAACCGAAGTTATGGCACTTAAGACCTTAACGCGGTAAACGGATGGTTTTAACATCACTTAAGGGTCCGTCTCATTGAATTTTTCTGGCTTTCACCATCCCAGATCGCTAAAGGTTTCAATAGATTCCCTATCATTGTTTTAAATAATTATAGTAGATTTATTCTTTTAATGCAACTTCTAGTTCATCGAGTAAACTCTCTAAACGGCTGACGACTGATTTAAAGACATTTTTATCGGTCAAATCAAGTCCAGCTTTCTTGACTTGATCCATTGGGAATGCATCGCCACCTGCTTTTAATAAAGTCATATGCTTTTCAATATTCGCAGGATCTTGTTTCACCAAATCATAAAGTTTTAAGCTTGCGGCAAAACTGGTTGCGTATTGATAAACATAAAACGGCGCAAAGAACATATGTGGGATATAAGCCCATACATAGGATTTTCCTGGTTCTTTTGAAATATCTATATCATAGAACTCTGAGTAAAGATCTTCCATAATCTTATTTAAGGTTTCGTGCGTAATGGGCTGCCCTTGTTCTGCAAGCTCATGAGCTTTTAATTCATAGGCTGCGAATAGGGTTTGGCGATAAAACGTTGCGGCGATATCATCAATGGATTGTTGGAGTAATTGAATTTTATCTTCTTTTGATCCTTTATTACTGCCGATAAAATAATCTAACAATAAATGTTCGTTAAAAGTAGAAGCAATCTCAGCCACAAAGATCGTATAATTTTGGGTCGCAACCGGCTGATTTTCCATGGCGAATAAAGAATGCATAGAATGCCCCGCTTCATGTGCGACGGTAAAGACGTCGCCTAAGGTTTCATCATAATTCAATAAAATAAATGGATGTTCATTTAAGGCACTCGATGAATAAGCCCCTGTTTGCTTTCCATCTTGTTCATAAACATCTACATACCCATCTTTTAAAGCGTCATAGGCTTTTTCTTTAAAATCTTCATCCAAATGGTCAATCGAACTAAAGAACATGTCTCTTGCTTCATCGTAGTTAAATTTAGAACTTGATTCAGCAAGGGGCATGAAACGATCAAACGTACGATGTTCTTCAAGCCCTAAATAATCTTTACGAATCTTATAATAACGTTTTAATAAATGCGTACTTTCTTTGGCAACATCGACTAAGTTATGATAAACCACAGGGTCAATTTTGTTTTCATGCAAGAAACTCTCTAAAGAGTTATCGTATTTTCTAGCGCGCATATGCGCAATATCCGCTTGTAAAACGGTGTTATAAATTTGTGCGTAAGTATGTTTGTTCCCTTCATAATGTGAAAAAATCGTTTTAAATACCAACTCACGGTCGTCTGGATCACTAAGGTCTGCTAAATGCGAACGGAAATTCCCACTTGTAACCGTGATTTTAGACCCGTCCTTTAACGTCACCTCTTTCGCTTCATTGTCCGCAACACTCAATGCACCATGTAAAGAGGAACCTTGAGAAGATAATTTCGAGAAATACGATAACATCTCTTCTTTATCCTTATCTAATATATGTTCACTTTGATGGAACAATTTTTCAAGCGGAAAACGATACGTTTCCAATGTTTTATCTTTTTTTAAAAACGAATCAACTTTCTGCCACCCTAAAGCCAACACTTCCGGTTTTTCAAACGCTGTGGCTTGAGTGAAACGATTCAATAAATCGCCAACTTTTTGAACGCGTGCTGAATTTTCGACGTTTTTACGGTTTAAATCGCTATTTAAATTCGCGTATTGATAAAGTTTATGCAAAGTGATATAAGCCTCTCTTTGCGCAGTATAATACGCTTTAAAGTGTTCAAATTCTCCTAATTTTCCTTGATAAGTCCTCGCTTCTTTAAGTAAAGATTCCATTTTGTCAAAGTCTTGTTGCCATGCTTCTAAGTTTTCATATAAATTTTTTAAATTCCATTTCATAAAAAAAGCCCTCCGTTTATTCGTATAGATTTATTATAGCATAAAACTTGATGATGCACATTAAATTGTGTACAATTCAATTATAAGCACTTGAATTGTAAAAAATTAAAAAAACTGTTTATATTTTTTTCAATTTATGGTAACATAAACTTGTAACACATCAGGAAGGCTGTTATACTGTAAAAGCAATTCAAAAAGAAAAATCAAGGGGGCGACAACGATGATACAAATGTATACTACGCCTAGCTGCTCATCGTGCCGTAAAGCTAAGAAATGGTTTGATGAACATCGCATTAAATATCGCGAAAAAAATATCTTTAATGTAAAACTCACTAAAGAAGACATTATGTCAATGCTTAAAAATACTGAAGGTGGTTTTGAAGATATTATTTCAACACGTTCAAAAGTATTTCAAGATCATGACTTAGATCTTGATGAGATGTCTTTAAGTGAATTAACTGATTTTATCATTGATAATCCAAGTGTTTTAAGACGCCCAATTATTATTGAAGATAACAAAATGCAAGTCGGATATAACGAAGATGAAATTAGAACATTTATTCCCAAAAGACTTAGAGAAATCATTATGTGTACAACATGTGATAAAGGTGAAGATTGCGATTATTTAAATGCATTAGATACTTACTTTAAAGAGTTAAGAGCCAAAGAAAAACACGGTGCATAAAACAAATATCAAACTCTCCAAATTCAAAAGATATATAATTTAATCTTTCTTTTGAAATGGGGGGTTTTTTTTATGTGATTTCTTTGAAAACGTTTTTAAAAACGGTGTAAATCTTGTATTATAGCTTGATATTGATTATAATGACTTTGGATATCAACAAAATTTATTTAGGAGGCATTTATATGTCAGTAAAAGTAGCAATTAATGGATTTGGTCGTATTGGTCGACTTGCTTTTCGCACCATGCAAGATAACCCAGATTACGACATCGTAGCAATCAACGATTTAACCGATGCAGAAAGTCTTGCGTATTTACTAAAGTACGATACTGCGCAAGGTCAGTACAAACAAGATAGTATCTCACATAACGATGAGGGAATCGTTGTGGATGGGAAACCCGTAAAAGTATTCGCAGAAAAAGATCCTGAAGCGCTTCCTTGGAAAGATTTAAAAGTGGACGTTGTATTAGAATGTACAGGAATCTTCACAGACAAAGACTCAGCAAGCAAACATATCAAAGCTGGGGCGAAAAAAGTTATGATCTCAGCGCCTGCAAAAGGCGACATTAAAACCATCGTTTACAATGTGAACCACGATGTATTAGACGGTAGCGAAGAAGTAGTAAGTGGTGCTTCATGTACCACAAACTGTTTAGCACCTGTTGTTAAAGTCTTAGACGATAACTTCGGTGTCGTTCGTGGATACATGACAACAGCGCATGCTTATACCAATGACCAAAACACTTTAGATGGCCCACATCCAAAAGGAATTCATGCACGTCGTGCACGTGCAGCGGCTGAAAACATTGTTCCTACATCTACAGGAGCAGCGGCTGCTGTTGGTAAAGTATTACCACACTTAAATGGAAAATTAGATGGAATCGCGCTTCGTGTTCCAACAGTAACAGGTTCTGTTGTAGATTTAGTGGTTGAATTAGACAAAGACGTTGATAAAGAAACTATCAACAAAGCGATTAAAGATGCGTCTAATGAAACACTAGGTTACACCGAAGATCCAATTGTATCTTCAGATACAATCGGTATGGAGTATGGTTCATTATTTGATGCTCAAATGACGAAAGTCTTAGAAGTTGACGGTAAAAAATTAGTTAAAGTTCTAACATGGTATGATAACGAAATGAGTTATGTTGCTCAAATGGTTAGAACCATGAAGGTTTTAGCTGAACAAATATAAAAAAACATATGATTATAATGTTAGCTGCGTGGTGCAGCTAACATTTTTTTATGCTTATGACATTTCGTCGTTTGTTTAAAGGCAAAAATTTGTTATAATACTTTCGAGGTGAATAATATGAAAAAACATGCAATCAATGCAAGAGAAAATTTATTTGAACGTTTAGAAGATGAATCTGTAACATTGCTTTATGCAGGGACCCCACCGCATAAATCAACCGATCAAAGCTATCCTTACACGCCACAAAGAAATTTCTTTTATTTAACTAACTTGAATGAACCCAACATGATTTTGATGTTGTTAAAAGGAAAAACAGGCAATAAAACATTTTTATTTATTGAAGAAAATACCGACCACATCATCAAATGGGAAGGCGCGAACATGGAAAAAAGTGAAGCGTCTGAACATAGCGGCATTGAAGAAAAAAATATCCGCTATATTAAAGAATTCGATGGCCTTTTTAATATGACAATGAATTATGCGCGTTCGATTATGGGAAGACCCCCAAAAACTTTATATTTGGATTTATACCATCGCAATGCGCAAAGTCAACCAATTAGTTTACAACAAGCATCAAGTATTATCGATAACTACCCTGAATTAACGATTAAAAGCGTCAATGAACATACCGCTTATTTAAGAATGTTTAAATCTGATGAAGAAATAAGTCAAATCAAACAAGCCATCTCCCATACCAAAAAAGGGTTAGATAATATATTGGCACATCTCAAGAAAAGAACGTATGAATATCAACTCCAAGCTGACTTTATGCATGCGATTACCTTAGATGGTTCAGAAGGCTATGCGTTTGATACCATTGCGGCGTGTGGAGAAAACGCAGCGGTCTTACATTATACGGATAATAAAGACCGTCTTGATAAGAAGGCTATGATTTTATTTGATTTAGGGGCCCTTCATAATAATTACGCCTCAGATATTTCAAGAACATACCCAGTGAACGGAAAATATACACGACGCCAAAAACAAATCTATGAGATTGTTTTAGACGTTAATAAAAAGGTGATTGACGCGGTAAAACCTGGTGTGACGTGGAAAGAACTTAACGATATGGCAAGAAGTATGTTAGCTTCTCATGCTAAAAAGATTGGTCTTATTAAAGAAGACAAAGACATTCTAAATTATTACTACCATAGCATCGGCCATTTTATGGGACTTGATACGCATGATGTCGGCTATTACGATATGCCTTTAGAACCAGGAATGGTTGTGACGATTGAACCTGGTTTATACATCAAAGAAGAAGGCATTGGCGTCCGTATTGAAGATGATATCTTAGTCACAGAAAACGGCAATGAAAATCTTTCTAAAGATATCATTAAAGAAGTTAAAGATATCGAAAAAGCTATTTAATCTTAATCCATAAAACGCTTATTGATTTTTTCAATAAGTGTTTTTTTTAAAAAGAAATGATAAGGGTTTGTA
>CAYZOR010000063.1:0-6941 GCA_964479895.1 uncultured Candidatus Izemoplasmatales bacterium
TGTTTCGGTTCCTTATAGGTAACTTATTAACAGCTGTAAAATAGCGATTTTGAATGATACTTTGTTATAAAAAGAGTAAAATATATTCTGATTTGAGGCTTTATAGGTAAAACCAATTTTTTAAAACAGCTCAATAAAGGGATTTCTTAAATTGCCTATCGGTTTTACCAAAATTTACACAATATTTCCTTTATGACCTTTATCAGGGCCTGAGGTGTCTCTTTTTACATATTTATTATTATGGAACATATAGATTATTATAGAATCTTGTTGTTTTACATTCAATTGGTTGAGTTTGGTTTTGAGTTCACCCATATGTTTTTGGCTTATTTCGCCTTCAAATGCGGAGTTTTGAATATGAAATAGATATTGCCTCAATAATTTGCGATATGCGTTGACACGTTTTACTGAAGCATCATAAATGATAATCGCATACATATCAGTGATCTCTCTTTTTAAATAACTTTAGATGGGTATGCTTCGTCAGATGATTTTGCAAAGTATACACATCCTTTCTTATAAAATGAAGGTAAGTGCGTCGCTTACGATTGATGGTAATCACTTTATTCAACCTTTCATCAAAAGCTTTTAAAACAATTTTAAGCCCTTCTTCATTAAGTTTTATCCCATCAAAATGATTTGGCCTAATAATTTTGAGATTGATGAGTCTAAAAACTAAACGGTCAACGATAATTGGTTTAAAGATTTCGGCAATATCAAGATTCAACGATGCATGACGCTGATTGCTTGCATGAAGAAAACCTATAGACACATGCATTTTTGAATGGTGAATGAGAGCGGTTATTGTATTATAAAGTAATGTGTTTAATAGACTAATCAACGCATTTGTCTGGTTTTGCGGTGGATGATAGGTACGTTTTTTGAAACAGAATTCTTTTTCCTTGATTATGCAATCAAATTGACGGTAGTAATACGCTCTAATTCTTCCTTCGATAGACCTAAGTGTGTGCATGTCTTTTGCTTTAGATATATTTTCAATATACGCTTTCAATACTTTTAAAGCCTCAGGAAAATCGGTCAAATAATGTTTATAATATCGAATGTTCATCAAAACGTTCGTTGAAGCAGCATGTATAAAAGCCTTAGAAATTTCAAGTCTTTTTTGCGCATCTGTATATGCGGTAACCTGATCGACAAGGACATTTCCAGCCTTTTTAAGATCGGGAATAAATGCACCAATGTATTGACCATAGAAGGTATAAAAATATATAGAAATCTTGTGTGGAGCAATTAGATTCAAGAAGGGCTTATTCATGTCAATTCGGCCGAACACATGAATTATGTTCAGAGTATGTACAGGAAAATAGATTGTAGCGTCTTTAGTCTTTAACATGATGGTGGAATCTTTACGTTTCATAGTCGAGTTTGAAACAACATAAAGTGCTTTCATTCTCGAACCTTAAACATACCAAATCCCATAGAGTTTTTACTACCGAGCCCCGTGCGGTAGAGAAAATCGAGAAAGTCTGGATTCCCTTTAAGATGATAGACACCTTTGTAAGCAATAATAACTTGATTTTTGTATTTCAGCACCAACTTGTCTTCAGGGTTCACTTCAATAGGTGTGATGGTTATATATGGTGTCTTTTCTACAGTGTAAACTGATTGAAATTTACGTTGAAAATTCTGATTTACATAAAGCGCGAAATCTTTGTCTTTGGGGTCAAAATAATGTGTTTTATTCTTGCCATTTTCATTAATAGTCTTGTAAACGGTGATAGGAGAAACCATCTCAATGGTAAGGGTATCACATTTGATCTGTTTGGCTTGGTAATGGTATTTTTGAAGTTCGATAGGGGTTTCGTTTAGTGTTAAAGAATCTGCATCAAGCAAGGCTTCGGTTAGTTGATGAATAAACGCTTCGACAACACTAGCAATTTCCAGATAGAAATAATCATCAAAAGTTACGGTGTGATTTTTCTGATTATAACTATAAGGACCTTTAAGTAGACTGAAAGTGAAGAGTTTGAATTTTCGTTCCTCACCAAAGCCTTCATTATGAAGGAAATTGCTGAATGCGGTCCCTTTGATTTGTTCGTAGATAAATCCCTGAACAAAACGTTGATAAGATTTTGGGAGGGTTAGGGGTTTCCTAACCTTGAACTTAAGTGTGATTCTCATCGCTTTTTGATATGAACCATTCCAGGAATAGTAAGGGAATCGACCGCATCATAAACAAGGAGTCTAGAAACGGGATGCTTCTTATTTTTCCCAGGTGTTTTCTTATAGTAATCATTGAAGTAAAGTTCATTTGATTTGCTATAACGGTGAGTGTTTCTACCCAAAATCAATAATGGTTCATCCTCTTTATTTATTGCTATAAGACGTTCAACCTGCTTTATGATGCCTTGAACTTCATCAAAAGAAAGCGGATAGTTAGTAAGATTCATTTGGTCCAAAATGTATTGGTAATAGGAGCGCTGGTATGTTAAAAATCGTGCAGTAAAATCGTGGATAGCTTTTAAAACATACGCTGTTTCTTCATTACGGAAGTAAGCATTAAAATGTTTGGTCGTCCCTAACATGAACCATTCCTTATAATTGTCTTGTTTTTGATTGTTTTTCTTGTTTTGCTTGTTGGCTGTTGTGACACGCATTCCTCTTTGGATAGCCGTCTCAAGTTCGTTAAAGTAAAGATCTGGAACAGCGAAAGATTTACTAAAACGATTGATAATATCAAAGAACGCCGATTTATCACCTTTCATTAATAATTCGAAATTTTTGAATTCAATTGCATGCAAGATGCTACCTTTTATACTCGACCCAGGAAGAAAGTTTTCATGGTTTTCGCTGACAAGTAGTTCCATTTCTTGATGAGAGACATCCTTCTCATCTCCCCAGTAATGGATGGTTTTGAGGGGTTTTAATTGTTTGAGTAAAGCTTCACCAATAACAGATTTTAAGGTGACGCGGCTATGTTTAATATCCAGGAGTTTTTTCGGATTTTCAATACTTTTCGCGACATCATCTAGTGCATAGGTGTAGACATAATCTCCTGCATGGTGGAACATTAAGGGATTAATTTGCGTGTCATTCCCAATATGAACGGGGGTGATTATCTTAATATGGTAGTCATTAAAAGGATGCGTAATCATGAAACATCACCTACTGGATAGAAGAAAGCAAAACCATTGTAAAAGATTGGCTTTCCGATGATTTTAGAAGCTGTTGGACGCTTTTTAAGAATCCCTGTGTGCTTTGAATTTGTAACAATGATACTGCCTTCACTGATAACGCTGAAGGTGTCAGCATGCTTGCTATCGTAAGAATCGAACATACGATTCTCGAGTCTAGATTTAACCATATCAATCTTCACAAACGAGTGCTCACGATCAAATGCTTTCTCATTTTCAGGAATATATTTAGAGAGGAGAATGTTTTTTGGTTTCGTTGAAAAGGTTATCGGTTCATGCTTTAATACTTCATAAGTATTGAGTGCAACATTCTTATATTTTCCAAGATTGATGTGCCCAGTTTCTTTAAGTAAAGTTGTGATTTCTTCTATATCGGTTCTTATATAGAAATTAAATTTGGAATTTTTGTGGATTCCATACGATTTTACATTAAAAGGTGTCTTTTCTTTTGAAGAATAGCGAATATCAATACCGAGGCTGTATTCATAAAAAATTTCATCCTTCATCATTAAAAGGTCTTTGTTGAATACCCATTGATCCTCTTTAATGTTTTTCACCACACAGTCTCCAACAAATGACGCTTGCAAGAGTATATCTAATACTTTAAAACTTACATATCGAATTTTTTTAAGTTGCTTTGCGATAACAGAATCGAACATTTCTGCACTAGAATATTCAATAGTAAGTGACGGCCAAAAAACACTTTTCTCGGGCATGATGCTTGATATTTCTAGTGTCTTTTCTCCTTTTTCTAAAGCCTTAAGTATCGTTTCAAGCGTCTCTTCGTCATAGCGATCTTTGAGTCTATAACAAAAAAATCCAAAAAGGTTTTGGCTATGATGGAGATTCTCAAGTTTGCTCAGTGGCGAGAGCGTGATACGATAGGTTTTCATGGCTATACCGCCTTGAGGCTGACATTGATTTTCCCATATCCACGAGAACCACTGCCACCGAGATAACTATTGTTAAGTAGTTCTACTCCTTTTTCAAGTACTTCCATAAATGAATTTTCTTCATCTCCAAGGTTGTTTAAGATATTGAGGATAAGCTTACCTTGAAAAATCGCTCCTTTCGGAACCCGTTCAGTCGGTCGTGGATTTTTCGCAGTGCCTGTTTTTCTATCGATACTGTTTTCATATTTGACCACAGTGTAAACTCTATTGCCGAGGGTGCTATTAAGCGTCTTCTTTGTAGGGGTATCCATAAACAAATCTACAAACTGTAACCTTGTTTGTTTTAGGGCAGGATTATCATTCTTTTCATTGCCCGCCTTTCCAAAGAGGATGTCGATTATTTTTTGGTGGTTTTGATCATTTTCGTAGTAATCTTCAAGAAGATGCCTCATTTTTCCTTTTAGGGATGAGCCAGGTATAAAAGGCTCATTACTAACGGCATCTCGGATTACTTTATTGTCTACTCCACCTATTTCAATTGCGGTGTCACCGCCTCCAATGTGAAGGCCAGATTCCAATTCGATCTTTACATTGAACACTTTTTGATTTAAGTTCATACTACCCCTCCATTATTTGTCCCGTGAATAAGCAATTAAAGTTTCATAGAATTCAACAAAATTCTGAAACCATGCTTTGGCTTTTTCCGGGTCTTTCTCATTGGTATCGTAAAGAATCCTAAGCGTCTCTTCTATAACTGCGAGAAGATTATTTCCAAACGTGCCTTTTGATCGCATGATAGGATATATTACCATCATCTTCTTGAGGTGGTTACGCATTTCTTCTTTTGGCATATCTGGATTAGTCTTAATGTTATTGTCTACGCCTTTGAAAGTGTTGAAATATTTACGTAATTGCGATTTTGTAATCGGATAATTCTTTTTATCCTTCAAAAATGTTTTTTCAAGTTCAGACCTTTTAAAAACATAATTTTCGGGACTGAATATTTCAGAAAGGTCTTCTTTTTTCTTTAAACGATTCAAGATATCCATTTCATTACTCCTTTTCCATCAGTCTGCGTGCGTATTTCGTCCCGAAATACAGGTGCAAAACCGATTCATAGTATGATTCTAAATAATCTAAATCAAGTGATAACATTGTTTTTGGAACAAAACCTTTAAGACGGTCTTCAAATAGTGGGATTTTTAAAACAAAATCTCTTACTTTACTACGTAGCGGCTCATCACTTTCAACAATCTGCTGCATGGTATTTTCAAACTGTGCAAGCTGACTGGATTTTTGTGATGTTTTACCATAACGCTTTATAATAGTTTGCATGATGTCATGCATCTCATCGAATGCGTTCCATGTAAAGCAAGTGTTTTCCATCGAGACACGATGTTTACCCTTTTGTTTCGCATGATCTAATTCTTTTTCAAGTTGTTCCCCATAATAAATGATGCTTGTCTTTTCTTTGAAATGAACAATACCTGCGGAAACGCCGAAATCGTAATCAAAATCAGAAAATGCCTTTTCAAGTTCTTGTTTTAATCGCGGTACAACATCTATGAAACGATAAAAATTACTTAAGATGAAGATGTCATCACCGCCTACAAAAACTTTGTAGATCCCTTCAATGCCATCAATAACTGTATCAATTTTATTAATCATTGACGCACTTACTTTTTGGATTTCATCCGAGTAGCCTATACTTGCAAAATAAGCACCAAGATCATCAAAATCTAACTTAATACCACTGATATAACGGTGCTTCTGATTAGAAGTGATTAATTGATCAATGGTCATGGCGTTTTCACTATGTATAGGTTGCTTGAAATCGTCAAATTCATTATGATTATCAATATCTAAAAGTACATAATTTTGACGCCGATACTTAGCGAGTTTATCTTTGAGTGCCTTATAAGCATTAATTTCACTTGTTTTCTCATCAGATATTGTGGCAGACACATGTGCGTAATACAGGCGAAGTTCACCTTCAAATGACAGATAGATATTCTTTTGTAATCTTTCGAGCAAGTGGTTTAACACTTCAACGTCTGTATCCTCTTTGGCCATAAAATAGATTTTCCCACTAGATTTCGTAACAATTTCCTCGTTTTTTATGGGATGAGTTTTATTTATAATATTAAAGAGATCATCGGTCAATCTTTCAATGCGTAACGAATTTTCCTTGATTTGTCTAAGACTTCCTCGGTTTTCAGTCACGTTAAAGATAAACTTCTGTATACCAGAGAGTTCTACAGCAAACACAAGAACAGACTCATTGCGGTCGTAATTTTTAGGCAATTGTTTATAGTATATTCTTGACAATCCGGTTCCTCCTTTCCATTTATACTTATATAATTAGAAAAAAGCCAGAAATAAAAACTGGCTTTAATTTATCGTGATTTTGTTCCTCCCACATAGCATATCATCTGAATCATCCATTCTACGACATTGTGTAGTTCCTCGAATGAAGCAATTGATTATTAAAATTTAAACAAAATGAATTTTTAATTTTATCTAATATTATATGATAATTGAGATTTACTATTTTCATTATACAAGGTTGTTCTTATATTAACAAGAACAAATCTTTTCATTAGAAAACGTAGATTTGCTCGATCAACGCTTCATAATGATATGCATAGGGATGTTTTACTTGGCGCATTTTTCTCAGGTTAAGTAATGTGTCAAAAAACCCTTCGTCAAAGGTGTCGACAAGTTGGCTGATCAAGTGGTTTTCTTTTAATTTGATTGTCAGGTTTTCCACAGAATACGAGTATTTTTGCACTGCTTCTAACTCATTGGGAAACCTGCTTTCCTGATTCTCGTATTGACACCCATGAAACATCTCATGAATGATTTTGGACGCCAGCACATCGTAATCCGGCAC
>CAYZOR010000064.1:0-6764 GCA_964479895.1 uncultured Candidatus Izemoplasmatales bacterium
TGATAAAATAAACGTATTATGGTGGGGAGTGATTAAATGGAATCGTTTATTTTTGGTTTGATTATCAGTATTTATATTATCATGAAAGCTTTAGATTTTCTAAGCGATTATTTAAATCAACAAGCAAGACAACGAAAAGTACCGAGTAATGTCGATGATGTATATGACGATGAAGAGTACCTTGCTTTACAGGCGTATCACAAAGATTTATCACTATTCAAATGGATCAACAGCATCTTAAAATTCGGAGTTTTACTTGTTTTACTACTATCTGGTTTACTCGCGCGGTTTGCGAATTACACCTTAACGTTAAGTGATTCTATGTTAGTCACTACATTCATCTTTTTAGGGGTTATATTTTTAATCAACTTAATTCCTTCTACCATTAGAAATTACATATTCACATTTAAGATTGAAGAAAAACATGGTTTCAATAAAACGACCGTTCCACTATTTATCAGGGATTCTTTAATTGGCTTAGCACTCAGCACAGTATTGGCTGCAATCTTACTATCGATTATCGTTAACTTATTCGAAGCCTTAGATGTTTGGTTTATTGCACTCGCAAGTATTGTGACGTTTATCATCGTGCTTATTATTAATTTAGCGTACGTTAAATGGATTTTACCGTTATTTAATACCTTAACACCTTTAGAAGAGAGCGAATTAAAAACCTCGATTGAAAACTTAGCGCTTCAAGCCGATTATAAAGTGAATAAAATTCATATTATGGATGCTTCAAAACGCTCTACCAAACTCAATGCATTTTTCTCAGGATTTGGACGATTTAAAAATGTCGTTTTATTTGATACGTTAACTGAAAAAATGGATGACCCTGAAGTTTTAGCGGTATTGGCCCATGAAATCGGACATGCGAAACATAAAGATATCATTAAAAATATTGTGATGAGTGCATTTCAACTCTTACTCATATTTTCGCTATTATACCTATTTTTCACCCAAGATATTATCTACCAGGCGTTTGATTTAGACGCACTACATTTTGGATTTATGTTAATTATTTTTGGGATTTCTATATTACCGCTTAATGCATTATTAAGTTTACTCGGCAACTATCTATCAAGAAAAGCCGAATATAAAGCCGATGCTTACGCTAAGAAAATGACCAGCAAAGATTCTATGATCGGGGCACTTAAAAAACTTGCTAGAGAAAACTATTCAAATTTAACCCCACACGAACTTAAAGTTTTACTCGAATATTCACACCCCCCAATGCATAAAAGAATTGAAGCATTAGAAGATCATTAATCATAAAAATAAGTTCACGCGCGTGAACTTATTTTATGGTTTCATTTAAGACTAAGACATTCATCATTTTTGATTCTTCGACGAATGGATCAATATGTATCACATTATCATCATAGATAATATCATAAGGGGTATTCGTTGGTTTCATACGTTTAAGGCGGATAAACTTTGTTCGTTCATGGCCTACAACAATCGTTTTTTTAGGATGCGGTTTTAAAGATGATTGATAATTCCACACAAAGCTTTTTCTATCTTGTTTGCGCCAATCATCAAGCGTGATATCGATTCCACCATGGGTAAAAATATACTCATCAGTCTCGATATATAAGGGCATCGACTTAAGCCAATTAAGTAAATTAGGATAGGTTTTATGAATCGCTTTATAAATCGCATCAAGCTTTAAAGGGTCATAGTTCATCCCTGAAAAATCTTCTAAAGTTTTATCAAACCCATTATGCGTGGCATTAAAATCGGCTTTTGAAAAATCGCCTTCTAAAAACTCAAGCAAAAACAAATCATGGTTGCCTAGTATAAAAGTTGCTTGATCATTGAGTGATCTTAAATATTCATACACTGCTTGGTTTTCATCGCCTCTATCAAAGTAATCGCCTAAGCACAGTAAATGATGATCCATGTTCCCTTCTTCAAACCCTTTTTCTTCTAAGGCTTTTTTGGTTACAGTAAAATGGCCGTGTAAATCAGATATGATAAAAAGGGTCATTTTTTATCGTTAAATGATGGGACTTGGTAGCGATTATAAAAATCTTTTTGAAACGCTTTAACGCTTTTTTCAGTGATTGGGTTTAAAAAGTATGACTCAGCCAAACGCGGGGGAATTGTGACAGCGTCTAATCCACTTTTTAAACTGGTGTTTATTTCTTCTTCACTTTTAAAAGAAGCCCCTATAAGATGATAATCATAATCTTTAAAGGTTTTTAAGTCACTTAAATGTTCGATTAAATCATATGGATTTAAGCCACTTGAAAGCATACGGTTCACATAAATGATGACATATTTAGCCCCTGCTTCAAAAGCCATGAGTGCTTGCGATAAACTCACAACCCCCGTAGCGGCGAGCGTAAAGCGTTTGTTTAAAATTTTCATGGTTTCATAGCCCGTTTTCGTGACTGGGACTTTAAAGATGAGTCTAGAAATATCGCTATATTTCGCAATATAATACGCTTCATTTACCATGCGATCAGACGTTTCACCATTGAGTTGAATAAATAAAGGCGATTGCCCCATCGTATCCAAAAGCTCTTTAACATGATGCAAATAATCCGTTCTTTTCTCTTGGGCCATTAAACGTGGGTTGGTTGTGACGCCTTTAAACGCATAATGGTCCATTAAAGCCTTCACCGATTTCACGTTTGCACTATCAATATAAAACATTGTATCACATCCTTTAATTCATTATATCATGCAAAAAATTCTGAGAAAATCATATGATTTAAAAACACTCGCCTTTTTGGCGAGTGTCACTAAATGGTAATATTGTTCTCGTTAAAGCGTTTTAGCCCTTTTTCGAAATTGTTTAATAAGTCTTCATTGTCCATAATTTCTTTAACAATGTTGCTTTGGGATACCGACTCAGTGCGGTATTGTTTTCTTTGTTTGAAACGCTTTTCTAAATCGGTTGGGTTTTCTTCAACCATCTCAAGCATCGTTGCTAAGTCGATTAAAACGAATTTTTCGGTGTTGAAAACCGCTTTTCTAAATTTTTTTTGGGCCGCTTCTTCTGCTTCTGTTGGGGTGTGACGCATTGTTTTATCGGCCTTTGAATCACTTAAAGCCTCATTATATTTGATGATTGCTTTATACAGTTTTTTGTAGGCTTTTTTGGTTTCTTTTTTGACATTTTCCATTGATTTGATTTCTTTCATTGATCTAACCATCCTTCTAAATTTCTTCTACCTTTTTAGGCGTGCTTATCTATTATATAATGTTTTTCGAAAATGTACAAACAATTTATTTCTATCGTTCATTGCTTTTTTACCAATGGGTTTTCACGCTTAATAGGCCCCTTATATTTTTATGAATCGATATATTTTTTACAACATAACGCTTTCATGGTATAATATTTTTTCTAAATATGATAAGGAAATGATAAAATGAAAAAATTATTTTTCAGTGTGATGGTTTTATTGGGAAGTATGATGCTTTTTGCGTGTGAAAGTGAGCACGAAATAAATCATTATGAGTTAACAATTATAAGTGATCAAGAAATAACGTATAGCGTTAACCCTGATGGTCCTTATGAACGCGGACAAAGCGTCACAGTTACATTAGAAGAATATGAGGATGGGTACACTTTTAATGGGTGGTATAATGCCCAAGATCAACGCTTAACCCATCAAAACACCATCAATATAACCATTAATCGAGACATGCTTTTACACGCTAAGTTTGATGGTTTAGAACAAGCCCCCAATGATGAAGACGCTGATAATGAGAACGATGATGAGAACGATTCAGATGATGATTCAGATGATGAGCACCCGCTTTTAAGTAAAGAACTGGATGCCTATTACGAATCGGTAGAAGGCCTTTATGGAGACGATCTTGTTGAAGGGTTAAGAACATTAATGCAGCGTGATGTGACTTACCAATCTTACGGTGATGCGCGTGATATATTACAAATTAGTGACCAAGACCCGAATGATTCGTCTAAAGTGATTAAAATTTATACAAGAGAAAGTGCCCCCAGAGCATTTATTTGTCCAACCCATGATAATTGTAATTGGAACCGAGAACATGTATGGCCAATGAGACGCCTACCGACAAGTAATCGTGACAGTAACTTGGGTTCAGACCTTCATAATTTAGCACCCGCTGATTATGATGAAAACGCATATAGAGCGCATAGCTATTTTAATGACCAAGATATTCAAGGTGAATCTTATGAACCACACGATGAGGTTAAAGGGAATGTTGCTCGCATGATGTTTTATATGGATGTTATGTATGAGGCATTATCTTTAGTAAGCGGTACACCTGATGCAGATAATTACGAAATGGGTGATTTAGACTTCTTATTACAGTGGCATTTGGATGACCCTGTTGATGATTTTGAATTCAATCGTCATGAAGTCATTATTGAATACCAAAACAATCGCAATCCCTTCATAGATTACCCCCATTTTGCCGAGTTGATTTGGTATGACTTTTACGATACATTTGAAGATTAACCACCCCACGCGTGAAGTGTGAGGGGAAAACAAAAAAGATTAAAGCGCATGCTCCTATTATTAGGATCATGCGCTTATTGAGTCTTCGATCGATTTAATAATTATTGCACCCTCAGCTGATCCATTTAGGCGTTGGTTCACTTATTTGTGTTCAACTAAAAACAAAGCTTAGCGACTTTGCCTTAAGTTGCTTGAAAGGGGATAATCGTTTATAATACTTAATGGAGTTAGTAATTTTTAGAAAGGATTTGATCATGATGGGTCAACAACAAAGAGACATATCATTAAAGCGTGCCAGTGAACTAAAGGGACGTATTGATGATTATTTAGAAGCACGTAAGTCTATCCCCAAAGGGATAGAACAAGATGATCTACTTACCAAACAAAAACAAAAAATCTTAGACGTATTAGGAGGCAGTGAAACTGACTGGCTCGATTATAAATGGCAACTTAAAAACCGTATTAAAGACAGTGAAACCCTAAGTAAAATCATCAACTTAACCGATGATGAGAAAAAAGCCATAGATGATGTGGGTGAAGAATTTAGATGGAGTATTTCGCCTTATTATTTATCCCTCATTCATCCCGATGAAACGTTTGACCCCATTAAATTAATGGCGATGCCTTCGTTTATGGAACTAGAAGATACCTATACCAATTTAGACCCCATGAACGAAGAATACACCAACCCAGCAGGAACCATCACCAGAAGGTATCCTGATCGTTTAATTGTCAACGTGACCAATGAATGTGCGATGTACTGTCGTCATTGTCAGCGCCGAAGAAATATTGGAACTGAGGATTTAGCAACCCCAAGGCCAAAAGTACAAGAATCGATCGATTATATTAAAGAAAACCCTGAAATCCGTGATGTTTTAATTACGGGGGGCGATCCTTTAACCTTATCAGACAATCAACTTGAATGGATCATTAAACAACTTCATGAAATTGATCATGTTGAGTATATCCGTATCGGCTCAAGAACGCCTGTGACCATGCCACAGCGTATTACTGATGATTTGGTCAATATGTTAAAAAAATATCATCCAATTTATTTAAATTCACATTTCAATCATCCAATGGAAGTGACAAAGGAAGCAAAAATTGCGTGTGAGAAACTCGCCAATAACGGAATTCCTTTAGGAAACCAAGCGGTCTTATTAAACGGCATTAATAATGATAAATTCATCATGCGGGCTTTAAACCACGAACTTTTAAAAATCCGTGTCAAACCATATTATTTATTCCACGCGAAAAGCGTTAAAGGCACCAGACATTTTAACACATCCATTGACGATGGATTAGAAATTATGGAGTATTTAAGAGGCTATACATCAGGAATGAGTATTCCCACTTATATCGTCAACGCACCAGGCGGAAAAGGAAAGACCCCAATGTTGCCTGAATACTTAATTTCAAGAGGAAAAGATTATTTCACCATCCGTACTTGGGAAGGCGAAATGCTTAAAGTTGAAAATCATCCAAGCATGGATTTAAAAAGTGCCATTAAACGTCAAAAGTAAGCAAAAGGGAGCCTTCGCTCCCTTTTTTATTGGTTGACTATTTTTTTGAGATATGCTTTAAATGGCCCCTTTAAATCATCGCGTCTTAACGCGTATTCCACGGTCGCTTCTAAAAAGCCTTGTTTATCGCCAACATCATAGCGTCTTCCTTTGAAATCATAGGCCACCATCGACTCTTCTTTTGCTAAGGTTAATAAAGCGTCAGTTATTTGAATTTCATTGCCTTTGCCTGGTGCGGTATCCTTTAATATTTTAAAGATGCCAGGATTAATAATATATCTTCCTAGTATCGCCGCATTAGAAGGCGCTTTATCTTTTGAAGGTTTTTCGACTAAGCCCTTAACATTAAATAAACGTTCATCAATCTTTTCACCATCAACAATCCCATATTTATCGACTTGATCCCACTGAACCGTTTGAACGCCTAAAACAGACGTTTGATGTTTTTCATAAACATCCATCATTTGTTTTAAAACTGGCTTTTCTTCGTTATAAACGACATCGTCGCCTAAAAGGACCGCAAACGGTTCATTCCCCACAAACGCTTGAGCACACCCAATGGCGTGACCTAAGCCTTTGGGTTCTTTTTGTCTTACAGAATGGATTGTCACGTTTTTCCATATTGATTCTAATTGTTTGAGTTCGTCTTCTTTTCCTTTGTTTTTAAGTTCCGTTTCTAACTCGTATGATTTATCAAAATGATCTTCAATTGAAGATTTATTTCTACCAGTAATGATTAAAATATCTTCTATTCCACTATCAACCGCTTCTTGTACAATGTATT
>CAYZOR010000065.1:0-6731 GCA_964479895.1 uncultured Candidatus Izemoplasmatales bacterium
GTTAAGTCATTCCCATCATAGTCATAGGCACTGACCCCTTCTAAAGGATCAAATGTTTCACCTTGCAAAATATCCGTGTCTTCAATCCCTTCCATAACAGGTGGAGTTTGTCCTTCTTCATCTCGACAAGCCACCAGTATAAAAATAAACAATAAAGACAGTGTTAAAAGTGTAATTTTTCTCACATTGTTCCTCCTTGGTAAAAATTTTGTTATATTTTACCTATATTTTACCACTGTTTTTCCATGACGTCAACACCCAGTGAAAGCATTACCATAACACAACAATAGAATATTTAACATGAAAGCCCTATAACTGGCCATTAATTACGAAAAGCCTTTCATAAGTAAAAAAAAACGTCTAAGACGTTTTTCCATTAACTTTTGTTGTAGAATTTCTTTTTATCAACCGTGTTGGGGTAATGAGTTTTAAGGCAATATCTCTTCCTTTAATACGGTCAATAACCATCTCAAGCGCCTTTTCCCCCATCAATTCAGTATTTACTTTCACAGTGGTTAAAGGGGGTTGTGCAAATTCTGCATTCGTTATATCGTTGTATCCGACAATGCTTACATGTTCTGGAACCCTAATGCCTGCTTGGTATAACGCTGTAAGGGCACCAATACACATTGAATCATTCCCTATGAAGAAAGCGGTTGGTAATTCATCTTCATCAATTATTTTCTTCATGATTTCGTAGCCATCTTTATAGGTTTTTCCACCATGATAAATATACTTCGAATTATAGATATTGTTTTCTTTAAAATATTTTTCAACCAAAGCATAACGGTGTTCTTTTAAATCAATCGCTTTTTTTTGTCGTACTGACTGAACCCCAATAAAGCCAATATCACGATGTCCAAGGTCATATAAGTAATCTCTTACTTGACTAACAGCGCCATCACCATCAAATAATACTGAATCATAGTGTGCTGAATCGGGATCTGAATTTACAAAAACAATATGTGGGGTAATTGTATGAAATTCTTCAATCTCTTGATTGGTAAAGTGCCCAATTGCCACGATACCATCAACATTTTTTAATTTACTAAAATCAAAACCTTGATCAGTATCGTGAACAACACTTAGGTCGATAGAGTGACTACTAAGGTTTTTTTCTACACCAAGGCGAATGGAGAGATAAAAAGGGTCTTCTAATTCTTCGTGAGTTGTGTACATACTTACCAAACCAACTCTATAAGAAGATTTTCGCTTTCGTCTGGATTTAACCTCATATTGCATCTCTTCCGCAATTTTGAGGATAAGTTCACGTTTTTCATTACTAACTCTTAACGTATCATCAAAGTTTAATACACGAGACACTGTTCCGATTGAACATTCTGCTTTATCTGCAATTTCTTTTATCGTTGCCATAACTGTCTCCTCCCTTTTGAGATAATTTTACCACTTTTTACTGCCTATATAAAGGTAAATTTCCTACACGATATGTAATAATATTCTGTTTTTTACTGTTTGGTTTCATAAAACTGGTCGCATTGTCAAGAAAATGCACATCATTAGGAATATGTTGCGCTTCAAGACAAACAGATAAATGATCAATATCTTTGATTGATGGCTCCAATAGTTTATCTGTTAAAAAGTTGTTAGTATACACGACTAATGCATCATAGTTTGTCTTTACTTGTAAATAACGTCCACTCACATAGTCTTTAAGTGTTATGGTACCATCTTGTAAAACAAATGGATGATCAATCCCTTTTTGCGGTGTTGATTTTAACGGAGCAATTCCTTTTTTAAGCGGTTTTTCTGTGCGAAAATCAAACGGTGTTTTTTCAACACTTTTAATAGATTCACCAATAAATTTCGCATCAAGATGAATATATTGTTCGGCAGGGATTTCTAAGGTGTGTTCTAATACTGTACGTTTTGCATCCCCACTTAGATTAAAATGGGTATGGTTGGTTAAATTCGCAACTGCTACTTGATCACTTTCCACATTAAAGATGATATCGAAGCCGTGCTCATTGAATTCATAACGTACTTCAAAGTTCATATCTGAAGGAAAGTGGGATGAAGTTTCCTTTTGTACCGTGGTGAAGATAACGGCTTCATCTTCAATCGTAGACGTAAAATTATGAAGCATAATATTGTCAGAGCCACTATGAAGATTTGCATGGTCCATAAAATTACTTTCTAATGAATACATTTTATGATTGACCCTGAGCGATGGTGGGTAAATTCTACCCGCATAAGGTCCAATCGTAGCTCCAAGAAATTTAGGATTTTCCAAATAATCACGTTCATCATCATAAGACAACGTAATGTTTTCAAACTCGCCTTGGGTATCGGGTGTTAAGAAACGTTTAATCGCCGCACCTAAGCTAATGAGTACAACCTTATATTTATCTGATTCAATCACAACTTCTATAACTGGTTGATTATTAATCGTTTTCGCTATTTCTGTGATTCGCATTGTATCCATCCTTTTATAAATGCTTTGAAAGCGTCTTTTCCTTGAATGGTTTGTTTAAAAAGCCCACAATCTTCTAGTCCTTTTATAAATACTTTTCCGACTTCTTGTTTTAAAGTCGAAAGCACATTATCTTTATTTTCTATTACTAATTGATTGACCCATGGGGCGTATATTTCTAGTCCATCTAAATCGTTGCGTTCCTCCTTAATAAAGGACGCAATTTCTGATAAATCATTTTCCAATCTACCAGGAAGAATCGCTAAGCCCATCACTTCAATAAGCCCAATATTTTCTTTTTTGATGTGATGACGTTCAGGGTGAGGATGAAAAATTCCATCTGGATATGCTTCATTGGTGCGGTTATTTCTTAACGCTATTGAGAGAACGTATTCATCGTTATCTTTTCTAAGAATAGGCGTAATCGCATTGTGTGGAGTGTCGTTGGTATGAGAAACAATACCTAATGAATCATTGTTATAGGTCTTAAAATACTGTCTTAAATGTTCGGCTTTATCGATTAAAAGACGCCGTGTTTTGGCTTTTAATCGAATGACACTTAATGGCCATTTCAGTAATTCTACCATTATTCCATCCACGGTTTCACTATGGAAGACTTCTGCTTGATCAATAGGGAATTGAGCATTACCTCCTTGATAATGTTCATGGGAAAGAATAGAGCCCCCAACAATAGGTAACCCCGCATTCGATCCTAGAAAATAATGAGGGAATTTGTCAACAAAATCAAATAAACGGCTAAAGGTTTTTTTAGAAACATTCATTGGAATATGATCACGATGAAACACAATTGCGTGTTCATTGTAATAAACATAAGGAGAATATTGTAAATAGAAAGGGTCTTCATTTAATGTTAGCCGTATAGCACGATGATTTGTACGACCGGGATGATCAGCTCGCCCATAATACCCAATGTTTTCTTTACATAGTAAACATTTAGGATATTTAATTTTTTGTGTTTGTGCCTGCATAATTGCTTTTGGATCTTTTTCTGGTTTAGACAAATTGATTGTTATCTCAATCGGTCCATATGGTGAATTAACCTTGAAAAAATCATTTTTGGCAATACGCGCAGTTTTTATATAATTAGACACTTTATTACGTTGGTAAAATTGCGTTGTAGCTTCTTGTGGATTCGCCTGATACATTTGTTCAAATTCTTGTTGTAACCGTGAGGGTAAAGGTGTTAACACATCCATAATGGTACTTTCAAAAAGGTCACGCATTTGTGTTGAATCCCTTTCAATTAATTGTTCACTTAAGGCATGATCCAACAATGGTTTAAGTAAAGTATCAACGGATTCTTTTGTTTGATAATTGGCGTTGTATGGTTCATAACGCTCATCCATTTTAATAAGACTTGAGAGTCTATTAAACGCGTAATCATAGTCTAAAGACGTTATTAAATTGTTTTCAATTGCATAATGAAGTAATGCTTTAATTGGTTTCATTGCCTTCATCCTCTCTATGAAAGGCATATGCAGATGCTAAAATATCTTTAAGGGTTCGTATGGGTTGCCACCCTAAAATACGATTAGCTTTATCATGAGAGGCAATTAAAACTGCTGGGTCTCCAACACGTCGTGACGCAATTGAATAATTCACATCCTGTGCACTAATCTCATCAACAGCGTGTAATATTTCTAAAACACTGTATCCTTTAGCACTGCCCAAATTAAAAACATTGGATGCATTATTCATCTTCAAGTATTCTAATGCTTTAATATGCGCAACTATAAGATCTTCAACATGAATATAATCACGAATGGCACTGCCATCACGGGTAGGATAATCATCCCCAAAAACTTTTAACGTAGCAGTTTGATGAATTACACTTTTGATAACATTTGGAATTAAATGGGTTTCAGGATCGTGTTTTTCTCCTATAGTTCCATCATGATATGCCCCTGCAACATTAAAGTATCGTAGGGACACATAATTAAACTCTTTATGGGCCTTGGCAACATTACTGAGCATCATTTCAACGGCACGTTTTGTTTCACCATATGTATTGGTTGGATTAAGCGAAATCTTTTCTGTGATTGGTATATCTTTTACTTCACCATATACCGCTGCAGTTGAGGAAAATACCAAGTTATTGACATTAGTCCTCAACATCGCTTCTACGAGTGAACGCGATCCTTCAACATTATTTTGATAATATTTTAAAGGATTTGATTCACTTTCCCCAACTAATGAAAAGGCCGCAAAATGTATCACTGATTCAATGGACTCTTTATAAAAAATATCAATCATTTTTTGTGTATCATGAATTGAACATTCATAAAAAGTTGCCTGTGAATCAGCCATTGATTTATTACCAGTACTTAAGTTATCCACTACCGTTACATTATGTCCTTCATTTAATAACATTTTCACAGCGTGTGAGCCGATATATCCAGCCCCACCCGTCACTAATATATTCATAATCGTCACTCCTTTATTAACACACCATCAGAACTTTTGGCGATATACACATCAAGTTGACGGTTAAATTTTTTTCGATAGTTACTTTTTAGTTTTTCAAATGATTTTGGTAAATCATCGATATGATATAAAGCAATCATTGTCCCACCAAAACCAGCCCCTGTCATACGTGAGCCAATGGCTCCAAGCGCAAGATTTTCTTCCACTAAATAATCGAGTTCTGCACAAGAAACTTCAAAATCATCCCGTAAAGAAATATGGGACAATTTCATCAAATTGCCAAAGGTTTTATAGTCTTGATGACGCAACGCATGATAAGCGTCTGTAGTTCGCTTATTTTCATGAATAACATGCTTTATACGTTTGCGTACAATTGGATTATTAATGTGTTCTTTATATTGATTGAACGTTTCGACAGATAATTCACCGAGTGAAGCCTTTCCACTCAATGATGTTAAAATTTCTTGTCCACTTGCGACTGATTCAAAACGTTCATTATAGTCACTATTTTCTAAATCTCTATCTTTATTGGTATTCATCATGACTAAACGGTAATCATCCATATTTAATGGCGCATGTTCATGAATTAAAGATTCTGTATTCAAGAAAAGTGCATGGTTCTTTTTCGCAAAAGCCACCGCGTATTGATCCATAATGCCTGAAGAAACATTCATAAAGTCATTTTCTATTTTTTTTGCATAACGTACCAACATTGAATCTTCAATATCTAAATTATTCACAGAACGGATAATGGTAAGCACAAGCATCTCCAGGGCTGCACTTGAAGACAATCCAGCACTTTTAGGTAAAGTCGAATCCATGAATATATCAAACCCTTGTGTTATCTTATACCCTTCTTCTTTTAGAACATATAGTGCGCCTTGAAGGTAATTACCAAAAGATAAGTCACGCTTATACACAATATCATTAAAGTCGATGGTTAATATCCCTAACTTAGGAAATGATGTGCTATATGCTTTAATACATTGTTCATTATTTTTTTTATAACTTCCTTTAATACCAATGGATAAAGCCATTGGCAAGACAACCCCTCCACTATAATCCGTGTGTTCACCAATTAAATTGACTCTGCCTGGAGAAAACATATTCCCTTCTAGTTGTTGATTAAATACAGATTGAAACGAAGAATGTTGAGTCACGTTTTTCCCTCCTTAAGTTGTATCTCGTAAAATAAGTTTAGTTGGTATAATTTTTTTCACTGGCAAATGATCTGAATCATTCAGCGATGCTGTTAAACTATAAAAAGCCTCAATGCCCATTCGGTTAGTTGGAACGGCCAATGTTGTTAATGAAGGATTCGTGTATATCGCCTCTTCATTGTCATTAAACCCTATAACAGCAATATCACTAGGAATACTTAAATGGTGTTCATGGATGGCTTTTAATGCACCAATCGCAATTTCATCATTTGCACAAAAAACAATGCCCGGCTGCTTTCGTTTTAAAATCTTTTGCATCAATTGATATCCACTGGCTTTATTGAAAAGACCAGTTTCCACCAATTGTTCGTAATAAAGACCATGTTTTTTAAGTGCATTCAAAAAGAACTTTTTGCGACGTTCACCATATAAAACAGTATCATTAACTCTTTCGTATCCACCAATATATGCAATCGGTCGATAATGACTCTCTAAAATATAGTTAAGTACTTGCTTAACACTATTTCTAAAATCAATCACAACACTATCAAATTGCGAATCATCTGGCGAAGAATCAACAAATACAATATTAGATGTAAACGTATTAAATTTAGTGATTTCTCGTTTGCTAAATTTACCAACAGCAATGATGCCATCAATATTTTTAAATTTATCATAATCAAAACTAGAATTGT
>CAYZOR010000066.1:0-6628 GCA_964479895.1 uncultured Candidatus Izemoplasmatales bacterium
ATGCCAGAAGGGTTTGATTTTGGAAAAGATATTATCCCAAAAGCTTTAAGTGAAGAGTATCATTTAAATGGCTATATATTTGAAGGCTATTTTAGAGATGTTGGAACGATTGAAACATTATTTGAAGCCAATATGGATTTAATTGATCATCCTGAATATTTAAAGTTAAACGATTATAAAACGCTTCCAATTTATACGCGTTCAAGTGACTTTCCACCGCATCATATTACGCTAAAAGAACCGGTTAAAAAGTCACTTATTTCTGATGGGTGTTTGATACAAGGCTCAATTCATCATTCTGTGATTTCTGAATCGGTTGTTGTAAGAGAATCCGCTTCAGTTGAATATTGTGTTTTGCATTCCAATGTGACGGTCAATGATAACTGTAAGTTAAAAAATGTGATCGCCTTAGAAGGAACCGTTATTCCCCCAAATACCAATATTGTCTATGATCAAGTAAACGTAATCGATAACGATATTTTATGGGCTTTAGGAGATGGTAGCTTTGAATAGTTTATTAGCGATTGTCGATGCGTCTTCGCGCGGACAATTTGAAAAACTTACCCTCCATAGAATGCCAGGAGCCTTGCCGTTTGCAGGAAGGTATCGCTTGATTGATTTTGCGCTTTCTAATATTAAGAATGCGGGCATTACCAATGTGGCGATTTTTCCTTTTGGAAATTACCGTTCCCTTCAAGATCATATAGGCAGTGGGAAGCGGTGGAACTTAGACAGAAGGCGTGATGGGTTATTTATTTTACCCCCTAAAAACATGATGTTGCCGAGTGAAGAAAACTTAACGTTTCAAAGAATGCATGAACACTTTGAATACTTTAGACGTTCGACGCAAAAATATTGTTTAATCATTCCATCTGATATTGTTTGGAATATTGATTTTATAAAGGGATTAGATGCGCACATCAAGTCAAATGCCGACATTACAGAAATCATGCATGGCAATTATCGCTTAGAAGCTTATATAATCAATAAAGCGACTTTAATGGAATTTATTATGGCTTATGATACCTTGCCTTATAAAACCATCAACGAAATGTTACATAAAAATAATCAATTAACGCGAAACATTTATACCCACGATGCATACACAAAACGGATTCATGACCCTTATACGTATCATCGAGCCAATTTAGATATGTTAAATTTTGAAATTGGCCGCTTTATTTTTAAAAGAGAAGCGCCGATTTTAACCAAAGAAAAAACTGCCCCACCTGCAAGATATGGCTCCAACGCTTATGTTCATGATTCATTGATATCAAGTGGGTCATATATTCGTGGGAGCGTTATAAAAAGTGTGATAGGACGCGATTGTGTCATTCAAAAAAACAGCGAAGTATCACATAGTGTTTTAATGAGTAACGCCGTCATTGAAAAAAATGCTTACGTGTCTCACGCTGTCATCGATAAAGGGGTCGTGGTGAAAAGTGGAACCGTGATTGAAGGCAGTAAAACACAACCCTTTGTGACTCAAAAAGAACAAATTTTAACCGATCAAAGTGCGTTAAACGTCTTATTTGTCGGTAGCGAAGCCTATCCCTATGTAAAAACTGGGGGCCTTGCGGATGTTATTGGCGGTTTATCAAGTGCTTTAAGTAAAAAAGGCTTAGAAATCAGTGTGATTTTACCGCTTTATCCTCAAATTAAAAAAGCCTTTGTTCAAACGTATACGTACTTAGCGTCTAAAACGTTTGATTTTGCAGGAGAAACCCGTAAAATTAGACTGTATAAGCACGAAAAAAACAAAGTCACGTATTACTTTATAGAGAACTTTAAGTATTTTGAACGCGAAAAGTTGTATGGCTATGATGATGATTGTTTACGGTTTGCGTTTTTTAATCTTGCGGTTAAAGAAAGTTTAACAATTTTAGGCGATATTGACATTTTACATCTTCATGATTGGCATACAGGCTTAATCCCTAAATTGTTAAAAGAAACTTTAAGCGATCCGCCCAAAACCTTTTTAACCATTCATAATATTGATTATCAAGGCCATTGTCAAAAAGATGTGTGCGCGGCTTTGAATCTAACGCACCAAAATAATGGTGAGATTAACTTTTTAGAAGAAGGCATTATGCATGCGGATAAATTGTCAACCGTATCCCCAACTTACCGTAATGAATTAAAGTATGAGTATTATGGCAAAAATTTGACCAATGCTTTACTCAAAAGAGAACGCGATTTTCATGGGGTTTTAAATGGGTTAGCGAAAGTGTTTAGACCCCAATCCGATAAAGTTATATTGTCGCAGTATGATCAAGGGACACTATTTACAAAAACCGAAAACAAACTCTACTTACAAGAAACAATGCATCTTGATATGGGACTCAATAAATTTGTCATTGGAATGGTTAGTCGAATCACCGAACAAAAAGGCTTTCCGATTATTTTAAAAATGTTAGATGACCTTTTAGATGAATACAGTGACATTCAATTTGTTTTATTAGGAACCGGCGACCAAGCGATTACTGAAGCGTTACAATCCATTGAAAAAAACCATCCCAATCAAGTCAAATTAAATATTGGTTATGACGCCACTGAGCCCAATTACATTTACAGTGGTGCGGATTTATTTTTAATGCCATCAAGGGTAGAGCCATGCGGTTTATCACAGATGATTGCGATGAAATATGGAACCGTTCCCCTTGTTAGAAAGACTGGAGGATTGGCCGATAGTGTGATAGACTATGACCCGTTCACTAGGCGTGGAAATGGCTTTTCGTTTTACCCTTATGATGAAGCGCATCTAAAGGATCGTTTAATCGATGCCTACACGCTATTTAAAACCGATAAAAAAGCCTGGAGAAAGTTAATGGTAAGAGGAATGAAAAGTGATTTTTCCTTAGAAACGCAGGCGCAAAAGATGATAGAAATTTATTCAACTATGCTATAAAATTTCGCATTAAAAGGAGAATGGATACAATGATTAAGGCATTTGAATCAAAGAAAGCGTTTATTGAAACATTTAAACAAAGACTAAGAGATGAATATGTGACGGATTTAAAAAACAGTTCAGATCGTGAAAAGTACTTAGTCTTAGGCAACATGGTCTCAGAATATATCAAACACAATTGGTATGATTTTAAAGCTGAACTCGCAAAACAAGAATACCCTAGAACCCTTCATTATTTTTCAATGGAATTTTTGATGGGGCGCTTAATTACCAATAACATTCACAACTTAGGATTAAGAGATGTAGTAGAAGAGGCATTCAATGAGATGGATATTGACTTACAAACGATTGAACATAAGGAAGTGGATGCAGGGTTAGGAAACGGTGGATTAGGACGTTTAGCCGCATGTTTCTTAGATTCGATTGCGTCATTAAAATTAAAAGGGCATGGAATGGGGATTCGTTACCGTTATGGATTCTTTGAACAATCGATTAAAAATGGCTACCAAATTGAAAAACCTGATGATTGGTTAAAAGACCAATATGTATGGGAAATAAGAAGAGCTGAAGATGCGATTGAAATTCCGTTTGGTGGCAGCATTGAGTTCCATGATGAAAGTGCGGTGTATACCCCAGAAGAGAAAATCTTAGCCGTTCCATACGATGTGCCAATTGTCGGGTATAAAAATGACGTTTATAATTACTTAAGGTTATGGAACGCAGAACCGACTGCGCATTATCCAGATGATAAACACGCGTTTGAATATAATGATGAAATCCGTTCTATCAGTGGATTTTTATATCCAGACGATACCACAGACAAAGGCAAAATTTTGCGGATCAAACAACAGTATTTCTTCTCAGCAGCAGGGGTTCAAGATATTATGCGTAAGCACTATGAAGCAGAAAATACTTTAGAAAACTTCCATGAAAAACACGTGTTTCAAATCAATGATACCCATCCAACCTTGATTATTCCTGAGATGATGCGTATTTTACTTGATGAGCACGATTTCACATGGGAAAAAGCATGGGATGTAACGCGTCAAACCTGTGCTTATACCAACCATACATTGCTTGCTGAAGCATTAGAAAAATGGCCGATTTCTTTGATTCAACCAACGCTTCCAAGAATTTATCAAATCATTGAAGAAATTAACCGCCGTTATACAGGCATGCTGAATGAACGCTTTGAAGGCGACAGACAAAAAATCAACGAGATGGCGATCATTGGAAACGGTCAAGTGAGAATGGCGCATTTAGCGATTGTAGGTTCATTTAGTGTGAATGGCGTTGCGGCTTTGCATACGAAGATTTTAACCAATCATGAAATGCCGGAATTTTATGCTTTATACCCCGATAAATTCAATTCAAAAACCAACGGAATTACCCATAGACGTTGGGCCCAACACATCAATAAAGCATTAACGGAATTGTTAGAAAGCAAAGTTGGAAACTGGGTAGAAGATCTAGAAAAATTAAAAGCCTTTGAATCATCGATGGGTGATCAAGCGGTTAGAAAACAACTAGAAACAATCAAATACGATAAAAAACAAGCCTTAGCAAATAGAATTGAAAAAGAACAAGGCATTAAACTTGATCCCAGCAGTATTTTTGATGTCCAAATTAAAAGGCTTCATGAATATAAACGTCAATTAATGAATGCACTCCATATTTTAATGGTTTATAACCGTTTAAAAGCCGATCAAGCCTTTAGAGATAACTATGAACCCCATAGTTTTATCTTCGGGGCGAAAGCCGCAAGTGGGTATCATTATGCGAAAAAAATCATTAAGTTAATCAATACCATTGCGAACAAAGTCAACAACGACCCTGTGACCAATCAATATTTAAAAGTGGTCTTTGTAGAAAATTATAATGTAACTTATGCCGAACAAATTATCCCTGCTACAGACATCTCAGAACAAATTTCTACGGCCACAAAAGAAGCCAGTGGGACAGGGAATATGAAATTCATGATGAATGGTGCGCTAACCATTGGAACCCTTGATGGTGCCAACGTTGAGATTGCGGAATTAGTCGGCGAAGACAATATCGAAATCTTTGGCATGGATAGCGATGAAGTGACACAGTTGAACAAAGAAAATACCTATACCCCAAAAGAAATCTATGATAATGACGGTGAAATTAAGACCGTTGTGGACCAACTAACCAACGGCTTTTTACCAGGCGTTTCAAAAAGTGAGTTTAAAGAGATTCGTGAAAAACTTTTAAGCCGCGATCAATATTATGTGTTAAAAGATTTAAGAAGTTACGCGACTGCTCATGATAACTTAAACACATTGTATAAAGATAAAGCCCGTTGGTTTGATATGACCATTAAAAATATTGCGAAAAGTGGGTATTTCTCATCGGATCGTACCATTAATGATTATGCTAAAGAAATTTGGAATATCACCCCAGTAAAATAATTTGTTTAGAATCCTATTTATAAATATTTGTGTTAAATTTGTAATCATTACAATCATTGTTAACATAGTTATTGGAATTACATAAATAGGAGGAATCACCATGAGAAAAGAAGAAAAAGCATATTATGTGACTGGCGCAAAAGTCGGTAAACCAGCGCCAAAATTTGAAATGGAAGCAGTCCTTCCAAATGGAGATGGAACAAAGCGATTTGGATCGGTTAGCTTAGATGCATTACTCGATGATGGCAAATGGGTAGTCCTTTATTTTTACCCTCTGGATTTTACATTTGTATGTCCAACCGAAATTCAAAGATTCAATGAACTCAATCAAACCTTTGAAGCAAAAGGGGCCAAACTTATTGCGGCATCAACAGACAGTGTGTTTTCACACCTTGCTTGGCAAGATGTGGGAGATTTAGGAAGACTCGATCACATTCATGCATCGGACAACACGCATGACGTGAGTGACGCGTATGGCATTTATGATGAAACCAAAGGCGTTGCTTGGAGAGGCACATTTATCATAGCCCCAAACGGCATTTTAAAAGCTGCCCATGTAAACCATGGTGAAGGTGGGCGTAATGTTGATGAGATATTAAGAACATTAGAAGTGTTTCAAAACGAAGTGGCTGGCAAACTTGTCCCTTGTGGATGGAAGCCTGGCAATAATTTCGTTGAAAGTAAAAAAGATAAAAACAATTGATTTAAAGAAGGGTGTATGCCCTTCTTTTTTTTATAATTTTTCTTATTAAGTATGAAGCAATGATTAAAAAACTGTCTAACAAAACGCTTTAGATAAGGCGTTTTAAGATATACTTAAGTTATTTATAATTTCTTATTTGCAGTTGAAATGGTGTATGAATTAAGTTATAATACAACTGTTATAAAGCGCATGCTTTGTAATATTAGAAAAGGAGTGACTGCCTATGAATGAAAAGTATCAACAATGGTTAAATGAACCTTCTTTAAATAGCGAAGATAAAGCAGCCTTAGAAGCGATGGATTCCACAACCATAGAAGATGCATTCTATAAAGATGTATCGTTTGGAACAGGCGGCATTAGAGGCGTTATTGGACTAGGGACCAATCGCTTAAATATATATACAGTGAGAAAAGCATTATATGGATATGCAAAATTCTTATTAAAAACATATAAAAAGGCAAAGGATTTAGGCGTTGTCATTGCGCATGACAACCGGCATAATTCAACATTGTTTGCCAAGGAATGTGTAGGTGTACTTGGTGCATTTGGCATAAAAACCTACTTTTTTGATGCCTTAAGACCAAC
>CAYZOR010000067.1:0-6595 GCA_964479895.1 uncultured Candidatus Izemoplasmatales bacterium
TCTCAACCGATACAACCAGTGCCTTAAGAGCAGCAGAGATTGGGGCTAAAACGATATTAATGGCTAAAAATGGAACGGATGGGGTTTATAATCTAGATCCTAAAACCAATCCGAGTGCGCAAAAATATGAAATACTTACCCACCATGAAGTCTTAGAAAATCGTTTAGAAGTTATGGATTCTACCGCAGCCGCACTTTGTAAAGACAATGGGATTGAAATTGTTGTGTTTGATATGAACATTAAAGGAAACATCAAGCGCGCAGCGCTTGGAGAAAATATAGGGACTATAATTCGGTAGGAGGATTTTACAATGATTGATGATGTTATGATGCAAGCTGAAGAGAGCATGGAAAAAGCATTGGACTCTCTTTACTATGAACTTGCAAGAGTTCGCACTGGGCGTGCCAATCCTCAAATGTTGGACCCAGTGAAAGTAGATTATTATGGGGCACCAACACCATTGAATCAAGTGGCGGCTATCTCTACGCCTGAGGCGAGCCAATTACTGGTTAAACCGTATGATAAAAACTCAATTAAAGATGTAGAAAAAGCGATTTTATCAGCGAACTTGGGCTTGAACCCAAACAATGAAGGAGAACATTTGCGCATTGTTTTACCTAAGCTTAATGAAGAGAGAAGAAAACAACTGGTTAAACAAACCAAAGAAATTGCAGAAGATGCACGCGTAAAGGTTCGTAATGCCAGAAGAGAAGCAAACGACAGCATTAAAAAACTTGAAAAACAAAAAGAACTCACAGAAGATGACTCTAAAGAGTATCAAGAAGATGTTCAAAAGTTAACCGATGATTATATCGCGAAGGTTGATAAAGCTTTTAAAGAAAAAGAAACGGACTTATTGGCTGTATAAAAAACCACTTCGGTGGTTTTTTTCTTGTGAGACCGCCCATAGAAAAATTAAGATGTTTGTTGTATAATAAGCTAAGCATAACAAAATTTTATGATAAATGTTTAACCAACTACAAGGAGGCAATCGTTTTAAACGATGCATAACAATATGAAATCACTAGATAAAATTAAAAGTAAAGCGCTTCCTTCTCATATCGCAATCATTTTAGATGGGAATGGACGTTGGGCAAAAAGACGCGGACGTAGTCGTTCTTATGGCCATAGACAAGGCGCATTAAATGTAAAAACTGTTGCTTTAGAAGCGAATGCGCTGGGGATTAAGGTTATGAGTATTTTTGCGTTTTCAACAGAAAACTGGAAACGCCCTCAAAAAGAAATTGATTTTTTAATGGAAATGCCTGCACAATTTGAAGAAGAAACGTCGCATGCACTCGATGATGAAGATATTAAGATTGTGTTTAGTGGACGTAAAGACAGGCTTAGTAATGCGAATCGTGGCTTGATTGAAAAAATTAGTGAAAAAACCCAATCGAACAAAGGATTGATTTTGAATGTGTGTTTTGATTATGGATCACACGATGAAATTGTTGAAACCACAAAATCAATCGCATCAAACGTTCAAAACGGTTCACTTACGATTAAAGATATAGATGAAACACTATTTGAAAACCATCTTTATACGACACCACTGCCTCCCGTCGATTTACTCATTCGAACGAGTGGTGAGCAACGATTATCCAACTATTTGCTTTGGCAAAGTGCATACGCAGAACTTTACTTTACGAAAACACCTTGGCCAGCTTTTAAGGAAAAAGCACTTAGAAAAGCAATCGTCGATTTTCAAAAAAGACAGCGTCGCTTTGGCGGCTTAAAGGGTTGATGAAATGAAAACACGTATAATTACAGGCTTCTTTATGGCGGTAATATTCATTCCACTCTTGTTCATTCCTTCAACATTTTTTGCAGGGGTTGTGAGTGTGTTTGTTTTATTAGCGAGTTTAGAATTTTATAAGATGATAGAAAAATCTACCGACAATGTATTGGCTTATTTCGTATTTTTTCTAGCAACATTGAGTATGTATTTATCAGGAATTTTGTATATATTTGGATCGCTTGATATTGAATTATTATTGGCGGTATTGATGGGGCACATGATTATCTTTTTAGCGTTAAGAGTTTTTTACGCTTCTGTTCAATGGACTGCGCTTTTTCAAGGGGGAATTTATTTAGGGTTTTCCTTTTTTGCGCTGGTTTATATCCATGATGCAGGATTAATGATGCTTTTATATTTATTGTTAATTGCCATGCTTAGTGATATTTTTGCTTACTTTAGCGGTATGGTATTTGGCAAGCATAAATTGGCTCCAAGTATTTCACCTAAGAAAACCATTGAAGGCATGATCGGTGGAACGTTTATGGCGGTCTTAATCGCGAGTCCGCTTGCGATTATGCAAACCTTATTTTTTGAAAATCATACCGTGTTTCAAGGGCTTTTAGTAGTTTTATTTGGCTTGTTGGTATCGCTTTTAGCACAACTTGGGGATTTGGTTGCTTCGTCTTTAAAAAGACAGTATGACATAAAAGATTTTTCAAACTTGTTTCCAGGGCACGGTGGGATTTTAGACCGTTTTGATTCAACGCTTTTTGCAGCAAGTATTTTAACCATTGTTTTAATGGTTATTGCGGTGATGTAAATGAAAAGGATTACGTTGCTGGGTGCGAGTGGATCGATTGGGTTACAAACGGTTGAAATTATCGAAGAGTTTAGTCAATCATTTAAATTGGTTGCTTTAAGTGCAAGACGTAATGTTGATGCAGTGAAAAAAATTTTAAAGAACCATCCTGTTAAGTTTGTTGCGATGGAAAAGTCGTTTGAAGCTGATGTTTTAGCAATGGATCCAAGCGTTACCTTTTTTCCTTTAGAAGAAGATGGATTAGTGCGTTTGATAAATGCTTCGACTGATTCAATCGTGCTTAATGCGCTGGTAGGAAGTGTTGGGTTAATCTCGACTTTAACTGCGATTAAAAATAACCAAGATGTATTGCTTGCCAATAAAGAAAGTTTAGTGGTGGGTGGACCTTTAATAAAAGAAGCGTTATTGCATAGCAATTCAAACCTTATCCCTGTTGACAGTGAACATGCTGCTTTAAAGGAATGTTTAAAAGACAGATCCATCGAATCCGTTGAAAAAATGGTGATTACTGCGAGTGGGGGAAGTTTTAGAGATTATGAGCGTGAAGCGTTAAAACACGTCACCAAAGACGATGCTTTAAAACACCCGAATTGGTCAATGGGTCAAAAGATAACAATTGATTCTGCGACGATGATGAATAAAGTTTTTGAAGTGATTGAAGCCCATTATCTGTTTGGTGTATCTTATGATAAAATAGAGGCAATTATTCATAAAGAAAGTCTTTTACATGGTATGATTCATTTTAAAGATGGCAATGTGCTTGCGCATTTTGGGCCTTCAGACATGAAAATACCAATACTGAGTGCTCTGCAAGGTGAAAAAACGTTTAGGTACCGATCGTTATTTGATTTGAGTGTCCAAAAGGCTTTGCATTTTGAGCCGATTGATTTAAAGCAATATCCATTATTTGATTTAGGCTTAGCGGTCGCAAAAGAAAAAGGCATGCATGTGGTAACGTTGAATGCTTCAAATGAAATTGCGGTGGAGCGCTTTTTAAATGATGAGATTGGATTTTTAGATATAGAAAGCGTTATAAAAAAGTGTTTGGATCATTTTGATAACCACGTTCCTTTGACACTTGATAATATTTTAAAACATGATGAAGCTGTGAGAGATTTTGCTCGTAGCTTAGAAATTTGAAGGTGAGAATATGTTTATTATTAATATCATAGCATTTGTTTTTGTATTAGGCTTAGTTATTTTAATTCATGAACTCGGCCATTTTATTATGGCGAAGAGAGCCGGCATTTTATGCCATGAGTTCTCTATTGGAATGGGGCCTATTTTATTTAGTAAGAAAAAAGGAGAAACCGTTTATTCGATTCGCGCCATACCGATTGGTGGATTTGTGGCGATGGCTGGTGAAGAAGTCAGTGAAGAAATGGTCAAAGTGGGAAGCGAGATAAAACTTGTTTTTGATGAAACAACGAATCAAGTGACGCATATGATCATGGATCAAAATGATTCGCGTTATCCCGATGCGACCCATGTTAAGGTTGAATACGTTGATCTAAGTGGTAAGGACGGCGAGCCACTGATGATCAATCAATATGAAGTTAAAAAAGATGCGTATTATATCTATAAAAATAAAGAACTTCAAGTCGCGCCTTATGAAAGAAGTTTTGAATCAAAAACGCTTTGGGAACGGTTCTTAGCAATTTTTGCCGGGCCTTTTATGAATTTCATTTTAGCCTTTTTACTATTTATAGGCATTGCGATGATTGTTGGGTTTCCACAAGAAGATGACCAAGGCAACATTACCACAGAAATTGGTAGCGTCTCTGAAGGCTTGCCGGCCCACGGAATCATTGAACCTGGGGATAAAATTATAAGTGTTGAAGGCATAAATGTTGATTCATGGCAAGAATTCTCAACCTTTATGAGTGAAAACCGTGGCATTCGCGAACTGAATATGACGGTTGAAAGAAATGGTCAAATGCAAGACTTAGTTTTAACCCCACGCGTCGCAATTATCACAATTGGGATATCGTCTGACCCAGATGCAAGTGATCCTAATGAGGTTATCTTAGGCCCTGTTCAAAGCAATACCCCTGCTAGAGAAGCAGGATTTGAAACAGGGGATAAAATTGTAAGTGTGGATAACCAATCTGTGGATAGTTGGATGGAATTGGTTGATCTCATGCACGCCAATGAAACAGGCGAGATGATGGTTTTTGATGTTGAGCGTGATGGCTCAATTGTAAGTATAGAAATCGAACCTTATAGTAAAGACTTAGTCGAAAGCCAAGGCGTTGCGATGAGTCAAACCGTTATTGGCGTCGACCCACTTAGAGAAACAAACCTTTTAAGAAGTTTCCCTGCGGGTCTTCAAAGTTTTGGGGCGGCTTCTACGATGATTTTTGATACCTTAAGAATGTTGTTTGGTGGCGCAGTGTCCGTTGGTGATTTAGCAGGGCCTGTTGGGATTTACACGTTAACTTCGAGTGCTTTTCAAGAAGGGCTCATAACATTTTTCAACTGGGTTGCATTATTAAGTGTGAACTTAGGAATTTTAAACTTACTGCCAATCCCAGCGTTAGATGGTGGACGGTTAGTCTTCTTAGGGTATGAAGGACTGACTAAGCGAAAAGTGAATAAAACCGTTGAAAACACATTGCATTTAGTTATGTTTTTCTTATTAATAGGATTAATGTTGGTTGTAACGTATAACGATATTTTACGTTTATTTAATTAAAAACGAGGTGGAACTATGAAACAAAGCTTATTATTTGTCCCTACGCTTAAAGACGCGCCAAAAGATGCTGAGGTAAAGTCTCATAAATTAATGGCACGTGCTGGGTTGATCAAACAAACCGCAGCGGGTATTTATACGTACTTACCCTTAGGAAATCGTGTCATGAAAAAAATTGAAGCAATCACGCGAGAAGAATTAGATGCACGCGAGTGTTCAGAGCTTTTAATGCCAGCTGTTCAACCTAAAGATTTGTGGGAAGAAAGTGGAAGATGGAGTGAATACGGACCAGAATTAATGCGTTTTAAGGACCGTAAAGATAGAGAGTTTTGTTTGGGGCCAACGCATGAAGAAGTGATTACGCATGTTGTGCGTGATTATATCAACTCATACAAAAAACTGCCCTTAGCCCTTTATCAAATTCAAACCAAGTATCGCGATGAATTAAGACCAAGATTTGGGTTAATGCGTGGTCGTGAGTTTATTATGAAAGATTTATATACGTTCCACGAAAGCGATGCGGATTTAGAAAAATGGTATCAAATCATTAGTGAAGCCTATACGACCATTTTTAATCGTTGTGGGTTAGCAACTAAAATAGTTTCTTCTGACACAGGACAAATCGGGGGATCTCAAGCGGATGAATTCATGGTGATGAGTGAAGTTGGCGAAGATGTCATCTCTTATTGTGATACGTGTAATTATGGAGCGAACAAAGAGTTTGGCGGGCTTAAAAAAGGCGACCGTTGTCCTAAGTGTAATCAAGGAACCATTCAAGAAGCCAAAGGGATTGAAGTCGGAAATATTTTTAAACTAGGAACAAAGTATTCAAAGAGTATGAATGCCTACTTCACAAGCGCTTCAGGAAAAAGTGAACCCGTGATTATGGGATGTTATGGCCTTGGGGTATCAAGAACCTTGATGGCAGCGGTTGAACAACATAGTGTGGATAATGCAATTGTTTGGCCCAAAGAAATTACGCCCTTTGATCTTCACATTATCCCTATTAAATATGAAGACGATTTAACACAGCAAGCCATTCAAGAAATCGAATCAATCTTCAAACCACAAAAAGCCATTTTAATCGATGACCGTAAAGAACGCCCTGGCGTTAAGTTCAAAGATGCGGATTTAATTGGGATTCCATATCGCGTTGTGATAGGAAAAGATATAGTGGATGGAAAAGTTGAGTTTACTGACCGTTATAATGCAGAGAAAAAGCTTGTTGATATCGCTGAATTAAGGGATTTAATCTAAGCGATATCAAAGACGTATAAAAAAATATAAAAAAGTGAGCTTTTATGATTGACAAAAGGGCTCACTTTTTATATAATTCTATAC
>CAYZOR010000068.1:0-6481 GCA_964479895.1 uncultured Candidatus Izemoplasmatales bacterium
AAGATTTAGTTTTAATTAAATGGTTTTTATCTATAATCATTTTAAGCACCTCGTAAGTATTTTATCATGCGTGTTTAAATTATATGGTGACTTTGCTTATTAAAAAAGCGAGGATATGCCTCGCTTTTAGGTTTCTTTAAGTTGTTTTTGATAAAGCATTTGATAAAGGCCATTCGCTTCTAACAATGTTTCATGAGCGCCTGATTCGACAATTTTTCCTGAGTCAATCACTAAAATCTCATCGACATCTAACACCGTCGATAAACGGTGCGCAATAATCAATACGGTTTTCACTTGTTTGATGGCATTAAGCGCATCTTTTATTTTAGCTTCACTGACGTTATCTAAGGCACTGGTTGCTTCATCGAATAAAATAATGGGGGCGTCTTTTAAAATGGCGCGCGCGATTGCGATTCGTTGACGTTGTCCGCCTGATAAACTATGACCGTGTTCCCCAACTAAGGTATCATAGCCACTTTCTAACGATTCGATAAATTCATGGGCATTCGCTACCTTTGCGGCATGGATAATGGCTTCTTCAGTCGCATTTAAATTGCCATAATGAATATTTTCTTTAATGGTTCCATTAAAAAGCGTGGCTTCTTGTGGGACGTAAGCGATGGTTTACGTTGCTTTATACGATTTAATCGATTGGGCCATTAACGTTTTAACGGCTTTTAATGATTCGTTTTCATAATTATTTAATAAATCATACGTATCAATGGAATCATCGTTTAGATTGTCGCGTTCCACAAAGATTTTTTCATTGGGGGTTTTAAGTTTATTATCGTTGGGTTCAACGAGTAATTCTTCATACAGTTTTTCACCAGGCCTTAAGCCGGTATATTTAATCTCTATATCTCTGTGCGGCTGAAAGCCTGAGAGTTTGATCATTTTTTCAGCCAAATCTTTAATTTTAACAGGCTCGCCCATGTCTAAAACAAATAACTCTCCGCCTTGGGCGTAAACGGCCGATTGTAAAATCAAGCTAACCGCTTCAGGGATGGTCATAAAGTATCTTGTGATATCAGGATGGGTAACCGTTAAAGGTCCCCCTGATTCAAGTTGTTTTTTAAAAAGCGGAATGACACTTCCATTAGAGCCTAAGACATTACCAAATCTAACTGAAGAAAACTTGGTGGGGCTATCAGCTGTGCTCAATTGATTTAAAATCAGTTCTGCATAGCGTTTGGTCGCTCCCATTATATTTGTAGGCCTTACGGCTTTATCACTTGAGACTAACACGAATTTTTTTGCTTTATACTTTTTCGCCAGGTCTGCGGCGTTAAGTGTCCCTAAAATATTGGTGCGAATCGCTTCTTTGGGCGCATCTTCCATTAAAGGCACATGCTTATAGGCAGCCGCATGGAAAATGATGGATGGTTTATATTTATGAAAGACTTCTTCTAATGTTTTCTTATGATACACACTGCCTATAATCACTTTTAAAGAAAGTTTTTGTTTTGAAAACTTTCTAATGAGTTCTTGTTGAATATCGTAAGCATTATTTTCATACATATCAAAAATAATCAATTGTTTAGGCTCCATGATAGCTACTTGACGTGCAAGCTCACTTCCAATTGACCCACCGCCTCCAGTAATTAATACGGTTTCATCTTTGATCAAATCAAAAATACCTTCGTTATCTAAAGAAATTTCGCTACGGTTTAATAAATCTTCTACCTTAACATCAACCACCGTTTTAGTCCCGCTTTTGTCGATTTCACTCATTAAAGGCAATCGTTTAATGGTTACTTCTTTAGACGCAATTTCTTCAATTAAACTTTGAAGAGATTTTTGTTTAATGTTCGCAATCGCAATGATGACTTCATCAATTTCAAACTGGTCGATGAAATACGTTATTTTTCTAATCGGTCCAACCACTTGAATGCCTTGAAACCGGGATCCTATCTTCTCAGGATCGTCATCGACGAATGCGACGGGAAAGTTTTTCATTGCTTTATTTTTATAGATTTCTTTTAAGACGTGTTCTCCGCCATTGCCCGCACCAATAATCAGTGTACGTTTAGAATTAGAGCGTGATGAAAATAAATTATAGCGTAAATGATTCACAATCCGCGAAATAATTCTAGGAAACGCAATCAATCCAATTTCTAATGCACCGATAAAGATAAAGGCTATCGGATGGATGAACTCATTGTCAACAACCATGAAAAATATGAAAAAAGCTGCGTTGGTTAAAATAACTAAAATCGCTATTCTAATCATATCTTCAAATCCTGCATGTTTGAGCACCATGTGATAAAGGCCGAAAATATAAAAAATAAGCAATTTAATAAAAATGATGGTAGGCAATATCATAAAAACCGATTGGAAGTTCACTGAAATACCAAGCAATGTGAACATGACAACAATTAATGCATAAGTCATCGCAACCGAAAAGGCATCAATGACCATGAATTGAAGGGTTTTTATTAGATGCGTTTTTTTATGGTTTTCATAAGACACCTTCATTCCCCCTAAAAAGCACTCCTAAGTAATCATTAATCTTTGTATTCGTAATAGTGCATGTATTTATTATCTTTTTTAGCGACTCTCGTTAAAACGGTCCCAATTAAATTTCCACCATTTTCTTTTAACTGATGCACCGCAGTTTTCACATCATCTAAACTGCTTCTTCTTGAACCAATGACCAAAATGGTTCCATCCACAATATTATTGATGATATTGGCATCCGCTACCGCGGTAATCGGTGGCGTATCAATGATGATCTTATCGTAAGATTCTTTTAATTTATTGATGAATGCTTTAACGCGTTTACTCATTAAAAATTCAGATGGATAAGGCAGTTTTTCACCCGCTGGAAGTATGTCCAAATAGGGACTGACTGACTGAATCATTTGACTGGGATCCGTATCATCTTTGGCAAGCAACGTTAAGCCTTTTTGATTGGAAAGGTTAAAGCCGCGGTGGATCTTAGGACGTCTAATATCCATATCAATAATAAGGGTCTTTAAATTAGACTGTGCGTAAACAACCCCTAAATTCAATACCGTGACACTTTTTCCTTCCCCTTTAAACGTGGAAGTAATGTTCAGAACTTTATAGTCTTCATTAAAGTTTGAATACTCTATATTTGTTCTTAATTTTCTATATTGTTCACTGATTACACCAAGGGGTTCTTGATCTGAGATGATGTTATAGCCTAATTTATTTTCAAGGGCTTCTTTATTGACATTAAACATTACGCATCATCCTCCGCTTCTTCAAGTGCATAATCAGGTATGACTCCTAAGACTCTTAAGCCTAATTTGTTTTCAATATCTTTTGTGGTTTTAACCGTTTTATCTAAAAACTCTATGACAAATACAGAAAACACCCCAATCATGCCACCTAAGACAATCCCGATGGCTAAATAAAGCATTCTATTTGGTCCACTAGGATTCTCTGGGACAAAAGCGGTATCGAGTTCTTCAACGTCGTATAGCGCGTTATTTTCCACTGACATATCACTAATCGTTGACACCATTGCGTTCGCAATTAAAGCCGCGTGTTCAGGATCTTCAGACTCTACTTCGATATATAAAATAACCGAATCATTACGGCCTCTAGTGATCGAAATCATATCTCTTAAACGGTTATTAGAGTAGTCCAAATTGGTTTCTTCTCTAACGCGCGTCAAAGCCGTGTTACTTTCTGCAACGTCTGTGTAGGTATCAATCAGTCTTTGAGCAAGCGCAAGGTCAGAAGAATCCCACTGGGCATCGTCTCTTACATTCACCATAATACTTGCGCGTGACGTGTAGGTATCATTTAATACCCCATATGCATAAATAGCGGTTGCGCTGAAAACGAGTACGAGCGCAGCCCCAATAATATACCATCTGTTCAAAAGCATTCTTATTAATTCTAGTAAATCTATTTCTTGTTCTTGCTGCGTTTGTTGATTATCCATCCATAACACTCCGATACTAAAAAATTTTTATATTATATATATTTATATAGGAAATATCTATTAGAGTATATCATAAACCCTATAAAAAACACAATACACAAAACAAGCGCTAGTTCTCTTGTGAAGTCCTTGATTTACCCTTGAAAATAACAAGCGCCATCAAAACGCTTCCAAAAAGCGCTCCCACCGTATCAATAAATATATCTTCAATCATCATCGCACGGCCTGGAACAAACGATTGATAGATTTCATCAAAAATGCCTACAACCATTGAAAAAAGCGTCGCATCGACTACAAGTCTAAACCAATCACTAAAGAAAATGCTGAATACATTAAAACTGAATACCCCTAAAAAAAAGTATAAAAAGAAATGCGCCGCCCCTCTAATAAGGCCGTGAAAAACACTCATATCAAAACGATCAGAAAAATCTGGTTCAAAAAATTCAATCGCATTAATAAAACCATTTAAAAAGGTATTGGATACCGCTGAAGACTCACTCGCTTCTTGCGAAGAAAAAGAAAAAATTAACGCAATCCACACAACCATTAACACAATGCTTAAGCTTTTATTTAAACGTTCCATCAATGATCTTTAAAGGATTATTGGCAAATAATTGCTTGGCATAGTTTTCACTGGTCTTTTTAGCGACGGTTTTATACGCTTTTTTTAAGTGTTCCACATTTTCCTTACGGTGTAAATCAGACGCAACAATATCAATCATTTCCTCTTTTAAAAAGAGTTTTGCCCATTTTTGCGCTGATTTAGTGCCTAGTTTCATTAAATGTTTGGCATTGACTTGAATGATTCCTCCAACTTTTTTAACGCGTTTCCACTTTTCAAGCGTCATCGAAGGATACCTTTCAGCATGCGCAATGACGACTTTATAATTTCTAAGCCCTAACTCATAAACCACTTCTTCAATATCAGGACTCCCCGCCCCAAAATCCATTAAAACATAGTTGGTGCCGTTTAAAGAGGGCGCAAATGCAACTTCGTCTAAATACTTTTCGGACCAATCAATTTCACTGCCCAAAAATAGTGTTACCTTGAGATTCGCCTCAAGCGCGGCTTGTTTAAGTTTTAAAAACTGCTCATTTAACGCTGAAGGTGTTTTATAATAACCCCTTTTGGGGGCGTAATGCGGTGTAACCATGACGGCTTTAACACCCATTTGCTCATATGATTTTAAAATTGCAATACTGTCTTCAAGCCGTTTAACCCCATCATCAACATTGAATAAAATATGGTTGTGAATATCGATCATGATAATCCCCTCCTACTCAATTATAGCATATTTAAAAAGGCTTTTTTAACGCTTAAAATAAAAAACGAAATTCTCAAAAAGAATTTCGTTTATTAGCACTGTATCATATATTTTTAAAAAGGGGGGTAGGAAAGTATAAAAAACAGTGCAGCAAGGAAATAGAAAACTATTTCTAGAAAATTATACCAAACTTAATTTTTTTTGAAAAGGGTCAATTTAATATTTTTTTCGTTGTAAACTGTCCTTTATTCATCATGCCAATGCGCATAGTAAGGGATGTCATCGATTAATGAAAGATCAAAATCACTCCCTAATGCATTCATTTCTTCATAGGCGTACACCGCTATATCAAACATTTCTAAGGGTTTATAGGTAATATTATCCCCTTTGGTTGTCTGATTTGCAGGATGATAAAAAACATAGTTGTTGGTTGCGATTTTATAAGTTTCATTGCGGTCAAACAAATTCATATCTATCGTCGTGGCATAATGAGGGTTTCCCCGTATTAAGTTTTCTACTTCACGTCCTAATACATAGGTTGTAACGACGGTGTTATCAAATGGAAAGACATCATAAAGTCGTGCTTTACTTACAGGGTCCCCTGATCTAAAGGAATCTCTTGTACCGCCTGTATTTTGAAACCCAAAATCAGCGTTGGTTGCTTGTTTCATCAACGTGGACATCCACTTTGTTAAGGTTTGCTGATCGAGGTCATTTGAAGCGTTTAAATCCGCTTCATAATAATGAATAATTGTTTCATAGTAGTCGTCAATCAACCCTTCAATATGCGTAGAGGGGTGATTGAGTCTAGCGTCACTTGCTGGACTTAAGTTTCTAGCGGTTGATTGAATGACTTCCTTAGCTCTTAGGTGGATTTGTACATGCCCAACATGCGAGCCACTTGACCCTGATATGATGGTTGGCATATGGTTAATTTTTCCTGTATTGCTTCTATGGGAGTGTCCATTAAATACCGCATCTATTCTTGCGCTTTCGCTAAAGTTTGCTAGAGGTGCATTTAAAGTATCCCCACTATCATGCGAAATCACAATGACTAGATCCGCATCATAATCACTTCTTAAGGTTTCACTATAACGTTTAACAATCGGTACAGGATCCGCGAAATAATAGCCTTCGATTTCACTCGCTAAAATTGATGATTCTAACCCTTCACCCATCACCCCAATGATTCCAATCGTTAGACCACTTCTTTCAATAACTAAGTAAGGATCGATCCCGCTGGGCATATCTTTTGTGCCTTCATAAAACACATTGGCACCGAGTAAAGGATGCTTGGCAT
>CAYZOR010000069.1:0-6446 GCA_964479895.1 uncultured Candidatus Izemoplasmatales bacterium
GATGGTCAAAGTGGTGGTGATGGTGACGAAGAGGGCGATGGTCAAAGTGGTGGTGATGAAGATGCCGATGACCAAGATTCAACTGAAGGTCAGGGTGGTAGCACCGATGGTGATGGTGATGAAGGTGATGCTACTGATAATTCTTCTACTGCCAGTTCATCTGATGTGGATGGTAAAAATTCCAAAAGCAAATCTGATGGTGATGGTGATCTGACTGACAAAGAGTTGGACAGACTGACTAAAAAAATTAAAAAGCAAAAAGACTTTCTTAATGGTGATGTTACCAAAAGAAAAATTTCCACAAAGGATGCTAAAACACTTGAAACGATTGAAGCATCTGGTTCGGAACTGAAAACCGTTGGTGCCGATCTTGGCGATGGTACTTCACCAAGAGGCGGTGTTGAATGTGTCGTTGTAAAACGACTGACCAATCAGCTATTTGAATCTGATATGTTCCCTTATACTCACAGGTTTGGGTGGGGAAATGAGAAAGGTGTTAGCCGCCCATACGAAAAGCAAATTGCTCGTGGTATCAAAATTGGTACAATCTTGGGCAAAAAGCTGAAAATCAGAAGCGAAGACCGTTCCACCGTTTTTAACCGTCAGCGTAACGGAAAAATTGACAAAAGAATGATTTCCAAACTTGGTTTTGGTGATGAAAGTGTTTTCCAATATACAGAAATTGACAAGTATAAAAAAGCAAATATCCACATTTCAATTGATGCAAGTTATTCAATGCGTGGTAGGCGTTGGGAACAAACACTAACTAATACGGTTGCTCTTTGCAAAGCAATTGATATGATTCCAAACCTTGATATTCAGGTTTCAATCCGCTCAACCGAGAAAAACGGTGAAAAGCCATATATTGTGTTGGCTTATGATTCTCGTGTGGATAAGTTTTCAAAAGTTAGAAAAATGTTTCCCGCATTTGATGTTAATGGTTACACACCTGAAGGACTTACTTTCGAAGCGATTGTTAAAGAGTTTGTTCCTTCTGGTCCTGATATGGATTCTTACTTTTTGAACCTGTCCGATGGCGAACCTTACATTCCAATGGGTGCTAGGTATGGTTTTTATGGCTCTTCCGCTATTGAGCATACCAAAAAGATAGTTGATAAAATTCGCACTAATGGCATCACGGTTCTTTCCTATTTTATTCAGGATTATGCAGGGGAAGCAAGCCCAGAATTTAAGCGAATGTATGGTAGGTCAGCCAAAGCAATTGATGTGACCAATATCAATCAGATAGTTAAGACCGTCAATGCTATGTTTATGGAAAAGAAAAATTAACATTTTTTAACATTTAAAAGCTTGGATAATTCAAAAAATAATCGTATATTTGTTACAGTTAAGATTGATTGTTGAACCTCAAAACACCCTTTATTATGGAATTCGGATATGTAAAAAATGAAATTTACAAAGTAGAAAAGTTTGGCAACTCTTATAAGTTGCTCGATACCAACGGCAAAAAAGTTGGTACGCTTGGTATTAATACGGGCAGCCGCAAAGAAGCCTTTAATAACGAGCAGGCGTTACAGGCGTTTATTACAAAAACAGGTAGGAAAACATATCGCAAGGTCGATATGGAAGCCTACAATGCGTTGGTAAGCCCAATGGATAATTCCGATGGTACTCCACAAGTCGAAGTGAATGAAGATCACGGTGTGATTAAGGATTTCATTCACAAGCAATGCACCAATCTCAAGCCCGTTGAGTTGGTGATGCCTTCACTGAAGTGGAAGTATCTTGTTCGGTCTGCTATTCGTGCCAAAAATATTATGATGGTAGGTATGTCAGGTTCGGGTAAAACTATGGCAGCAAAAGCACTTATTCGTGCGCTTGACCGCCCTGAGTTTTACTTTAACCTTGGTTCTACACAGGATCCACGCGCAACGCTTGTTGGTAACACACAGTTCAATAAGGAATCGGGAACTTTCTTTTCCGAAAGTGCATTTGTCAAGGCAATTAAAACTCCAAATGCAATTATCCTGCTTGACGAGTTAAGTCGTGCGCACCCAGATGCTTGGAACATTCTGATGACAGTGCTTGACCAGGGTCAGCGTTACCTTCGCTTGGATGAAGCTGAAGGTTCACCAATTGTTAAAGTTGCAGATGGTGTTACCTTTGTGGCTACTGCAAACATCGGTACTGAATACACTTCCACGCGGGTAATGGATAGGGCAATTCTTGACCGCTTTGTAACCATCGAAATGGATTTGCTGAATGATGAACAGGAATTTGGACTTCTCAAATATATGTATCCTGATGTAGACAATCACGATTTGAAGGCAGTTGCCGAAATTGCCCACAATACACGGGTTCAGGCGACTAGTGATGAAGGTAAAGTTACCGCAATGGTTTCGACTCGTGCCAGCGTGGAAATGACAGGTCTGCTTTATGATGGATTTAAGCTTGAAGAAGCAGCAGAAATTGCGATTTATCCTTTCTTTTCTGATGACGGTGGTGTTGATAGTGAAAGAACTTGGGTAAGGCAACTTGTTCAAAAGTACATCAGAACTGATGATGATAAAGATAACCTCTTTGCTAAGGATGTCGAAGCACAAGCCGATTATGTGTTAGCGGATGATGATGATGATGCACCGCTCTTTTAAAATTTGGAAAAGTCAAATATATTTTGTATATTTGTAAAAATAAATGGGGTTTCGTGTAAATCCTGTGGTTTTGGGTTCAATCAATCAATGGGGGTAGGTTGGGGAACCTGCCCCCTTTTTTCGAAAACTCAAAACCAATTTTTACACAAAATTAATGAATATGAAAGCACAAGTTGAAATTAACGCTTTTAACATTTACCTCAATTCTTTTGGTGAAGGTTGGGGTATCGACCTGATGAAAATCAGTTGGGACACTTTGTATAGCAGTTCGTTGTTTAAGCTTTGCGTTATGAAGTATGGTCGCAAAGGTTATCGGGTCGAAGTTGATGTTTTATATTTAAGAAATAGATTACAAAGATATCAAAATTGGTTAGCGGACAAAAAGCTATGGAATAAAAGGTCATTTAACCGATTTGAACAAGTCATATTAAACCTATTAAATAAAGTATTATGAAACGCAAAAAAGATTGGAAAAAAATATTAGATGAAAGTTATAAAAGAGAACCAAAAAGAATTTTAACTGAAAGGCAACTGAAACGGATACAAAATGAAAAAGAGTAAAGGTAGTGGATTTTTAGAGTTCTCTTTTTTAAGAACAATGGACGTATCTAATGATATTGATGGTGGTACTTTAATATCATTAGAATTTTTATCATCACCTGGGAATCCCCACGCAGAAGGTGTGTTAAAATCAAAAAACGGCAAACAAAAATATCATTTAGTTGGAAATTTAAACCTACACACACAAAAAATAGAAATTAAAATATTAGAAGCAAATTAATTTATTAACTAAAACAGATTGCAATGGAAATTGTAAAAAACAGATATGGACTTGATCGGGTTGTCGAAAAAATTGACACCGATAGGATTAAAGTGATGGGTGAAACACAGTTTGAACGGACAAGCACCGATAAAAACGGACAGATAATTATGTTTGACTTTGAAGGCGGCCCGCTTTTGAGTGTGAATTCATTCATTCAGTTTGGTAAATTCAAGTGGAAGATTGAAGAAATTGAAGTTCTCAATCGCCGTTATGAAGGATTGAGTGAATGTGTATTAAAAGTTAAACCTATGCTATGAGTAAACCGCCTATTTTTGTAGTGTATAAAAAACCACGTGCAAAAAAATTAAGAATGGCAAGGTTTGATGGTTATCATGTTGATGAAATATTAGATGGTAATAAACGTAAACCACCACTCCCACACGATTATGATATTATTGATGTGGGAGTTGGTGAAACGTTTTACCAGAGATATAAGAAAAAACATTTTGACAAGAAGAAAAAGTGACAATTTGTCAGTTTCTTAATTTTAGAATGGTTTTTGATAAAAGGAATGTGTAATTTTAAAACGATAAATATATGAATAAAAAAATTGGAAAACCGTTAGGCGACCGAGTCCTAATACAAATTGAAGATAAACAGGAAACCAAATCAACGGGTGGTATTATACTTCGTGAAAGTAATGAAGATGTCAGTAGGGCAAAAGTCATTGAAGTTAGTGATGGATTTACTGGCCCGAGCGGTGAATGGATTGAATTGGCCGTAAAACCTGGTGATACTGTATTGGTGTCCAACAACGAACTTGGACAAAAAATAAGATTGGACAATGTAAAATATAACCTAATAAGAGAATCTGAAATTTTAATGGTAGTATGAAAAAAGAAATAAAATTTAATTTAGAAGCAAGGAATAAGATTAAGACAGGATTAGACACGTTGGCTGATAGTGTAAAAATAACACTTGGCCCCGCAGGACGAAATGTTCTATTGGATAAAAACAAGTCAGCACCACATATTACAAAAGATGGTGTCACGGTAGCAAAGGAAATCTACTTGGACGACCCATTTGAAAATATGGGTGCGCAATTGGTAAAAGAAGTTGCACAAAAAACCGCCGATAGTGCGGGTGATGGAACAACCACAGCAACAGTTTTAGCACAATCTATGGCTGAATGGGGCTTCAGAATGGTAGAACGTGGTGCAAAGCCTGTTGATATTAAACGTGGAATTGATAAAGCAGTAAAAGCTATTGTAGAAGAATTGGACAAGCGTTCTATTAATGTAGGTGATAAAGTAGAACAAATTGCTACTATTTCTGCAAATGGTGATACTGATATTGGAAAATTGATTGCGGAAGCATTTGATAAAGTGGGTAAAGATGGTGTAATTACTGTCGAAGAGTCTAGAGGGTTTGATACCTATATTGATTTAGTAGAAGGTATGCAGTTTGACCGAGGTTATTTATCAACCCACTTCTCGACTGATACGGAAAAAATGCTGTCCGTTCTTGAAAATCCACAAATTTTGTTATACGATGGTCGCATTTCCAATATGAACGATATGCTTCCGATTTTGGAACGTGTAGCACAATCGGGCAAGTCGTTGCTTATAATTGCGGACGATGTGGAAGGTGAAGTTTTAGGAACTCTTGTAGTGAATAAACTTCGTGGTGCATTGAATGTATGTGCGGTTAAAGCACCTTCTTTTGGTGCAAGAAAAAAGCAAATGATGGAAGATATTGCCACATTAACAGGTGCTACTTTTATCACAGACGAACTTGGTTATAAACTTGAAGATGCGACAGAAGAAATGCTCGGAACGGCTGAAAAAGTAACCATATCAAAAGACGACACTACAATTGTAAATGGTGGTGGTAAAGTGGAAGCCATTCAGGAACGCATTGGACAAATCAAAAATCAAATTGAAGAAAATACCACGTCCGATTACGAACGTGAAAAATTACAGGAACGTTTGGCAAAATTGACTGGTGGTGTTGCTGTTCTCTATATCGGTGCGGGTTCGGAAGTTGAATTAAAGGAGAAGAAGGATAGGGTAGATGATGCTCTAAACGCCACTAGAGCTGCCATAGAAGAAGGAATTGTAGAAGGTGGTGGTATGGCACTAATTCGCTGCGAAAGCTCGCTGAAAGGATTAAAAACGGCTAATGCAGACGAACAAGATGGTGTGGATATTGTAAGAAATTCGCTATACGAACCAATGAAGCAGATACTCAAAAACGCTGGTATTGAAAGTGGTGTGGTATTGCGTGATGTTACTCGTGGAAAGCGCAGAGGTTATGATGCGAAGTTAGATAAATATGTAGATATGTTCGAAGTGGGTATTGTCGACCCCAAAAAGGTAACTCGAACTGCTATTGAAAATGCAGCATCAGTGGTTGGTATGATATTGACAACGGATTGTATGGTGGTAAACATTAAAGAAGATAATCCACCTGACAAAAAACAACAAGTTATGTAAATCTAAATCCCGTCTAAAATGGCGGGATTTTTTTAACATTTTTTAACATTTCAAAGTTTGGACAAACCAAATAATATTCGTATATTTGTTATAGTTAAGATTGAATGTTAAACCATTGAAATTTAAATGTTATGAAAAATGTCGTTGTAAAAGTTTCAAAAGAAAATTCAAAACAAGTCAAATCAACCGCTGGTTCGGTTTTATCCTTTGTAAATAAGCATTGGGCTTTACGCAAAGGTCATCTTGATTTGCTTGATTTTAACACAACTCATCCTTTGGATGAAGAATATGTATTAATAAAAACGGACATCAAAAGATTTTAAATATGAAATATAACACATTTAGAATTGAACCACAACCAATTGAAAAATATCCTGATATGGTTGCCGTTCAAAAAGGAAAATTGTATAAGCGGTTTGTGGATGAAACCAAAGCAAAAGCTTGGATTGATGCATACCGATCACAACAGGCTATTAATAAAGAAGCCAGAAAAGCAAAAAAACAATTAAGGAAAACTGTAGTATTAAATGATTAAAAAAATAAAATTATGACTTTAACAATACATTCAGAAGATAA
>CAYZOR010000070.1:0-5193 GCA_964479895.1 uncultured Candidatus Izemoplasmatales bacterium
CCGTACGGGTCACCATTATTTTGTTAACTTACTTTATGGTAAGTTTTTTTTATTTTAAAAGGGTTTTTATTCTCATGGTTTCGTACTATAATGAATAAGGAAGGAAAAGGTGCCCTATGCGATTATTTAAAGCCGTTAAACATTTATTTACACACTATAAATTTATTATGCCTACCTTTTTAATTGGGAGTGTTTTATTTTATGGGCTTACTCATTTTTTACCTTTTATAGGAACGGTTTTAATTTTGCCGATCCACGTAGGCATTGCGTATGTGATGTTAAAAGCGGCGTCTAATAAAAATAATGAAAATCGATTGCATGTTTTTGAAGGCTTTAAAAAAGGGGTATATGGGACCAATGTAGTGTTTTTATTTCTAAGACAAATTGCCTATCTATTACCGCTTTTTATCGGTGGGTTTTTGTTTGCGTTTTTTAGAGGATTTGTATCCAGTTTTTCCTTGCCTTATGGTGTGTCTATTTTAAACGCAGTCGTCTTTATTATCCCTTCGATGGTTTTATCGCTGATGTTAGCAATGGTGCCTTATTTGCTTGCGGATCATCGCTTTGATCAAACCAAAAGAAATCCTTTTAAAGCGAGTCTTTATATTATGAAAGGCAACTATATTAAGTTATTACTTATAAGAGCGTTTTTTATTCCTTGGTTGATTTTACAGTCCAGTACTGTCATTTATACGTTGATTTCGTATTATGAACGGTTTGTTGGTGAAACTGATCTGCCATTAAGCTATATGCCGTTTATATATTTAGTATTGCCGTTGGTGTTTTTAATCTTTTTGCCTTGGTACCATATGATGCATGCTGAACTATATGTTAAAAACCGTCATAAATTAAACGATGTGCCAAAATAATTGTAAGTTGACATAAGGAAAACGTTTACCCTGAATTATTATCTGGATTATTTCGGTTTTAATGTCTAAAATAAGGGATTCTTGATTATAATGTAATAAGGTTGACAAACTGACAACCTTATTATAATATATAGGTTGTAAAGGTTATAATCTAGAGGTGATCCCTATGACTGCAAAAGAAGCACGGTATCAAAGCATAGCATATGAAATCGCAAAACGTATTGTTGCGAGACGAATCAAAGAAGGCGATAAAATGCGTGGGCGAAGTGTTTTGGCTGGAGAATTTGAGGTCTCGAGTGAAACGATTCGTAAAGCAATGCGGTTGCTTTCGAATTTAGGGGTCGTTGAAGTGGTGCCAAGAAGTGGGATTTATGTTGTCAGTGAAAATGCCGCACAGTTATATATAGAACAATATAGAAAACAAAGCGAATCGCATCGCTTGTTTCGAGATACGATTGGTCTCTTAGAACAAAGTCGGAAAAATCAAAACTTGTTAGAAGCGCATATTAAAAAACTTTTAGAGACTTCAAAAAATGATATTTTTCCCTTTGATTTTTTTACGTATAAACTATCTGATACCGATAAACATCTCGGCAAAAACTTAAAAGATATTTCTTTTTGGAATAAAACAACAGGGCTCGTATTAGCCATAGAGTATGATGGTGAACTGTACCAATCGCCAAACCCTCAAATGCCTTTAGAAAAAGAAATGATTCTTTATGTATTAGGCGATGAACGCGTCAAAGAGAAAACGAAATCGCTCTTTAAAAATGGAGTTGCAAGTGATGAATAACATTCCTGAAATTTAGGAGTGTTTTTTTTATGACCATATAAAAAAGCCCTTAAAGATCATTAAGGGCTTAGGGGGTTATTAAAATTTTCTAGGATCATCTTTGATGGATTTAAGGGTATTCATATCTTCTTTTGAGATTTTAAAATCAACATCTGCATTTTCTATGAGTCTATGTTCGTGGGTTGATTTTGGTAAGGGTAAAGTGCCACGTTCAAGTAAGTAGCGAATGCATATTTGTGCAGGGGTTTTATCATACTTATTCGCAATGCTTTTGATGGTTTCATTTTGAAGCGCTGCGCCAATTGCTAAGGGGGAATAGGCTTCAACTAAAATATTGTGTTGATCACAAAATTGATGCACTTCATCGTTATCTAAGCCAATAAAGTATCCTATTTGATTAACGTGAGGCGTAATGTCACAGTTATTTAATATATTTTCTAAATCTTTAACTGAGAAATTGGATACGCCAATGGCTTTAATTTTCCCATCATTATAGAGTTTTTCCATCGCTTTAAATGCTTCGACATTGCCTTCATCGCAATTTTTGCCAATCTCATTCCATGGCCAAGGCGCATGGATTAAAAACAAATCTAAATAATCGGTTTGAAGGTTTTTTAACGTTGTTTCAAAAGATGAAATGGTTTCTTCGTAATTTTTGATAGAACTTTCGAGTTTAGAGGTAATAAAAATTTCTTCTCTAGGAACTTCTGAATCTTTAATGGCGCTGCCAACGCTTTCTTCATTGCCATAATTTTGTGCGGTATCGATATGTCGGTACCCGTTTTTTAATGCGGCTAATACCGAATTATAGGTTTCTTCACCGTTAGGGACTTGCCATGTTCCGAGTCCGATTTTAGGGATTTTAACCCCGTTATGCAGTGTGTAGGTATCGTTGAGTACTTTCATTTGAATCCTCCTCGTATGATTAATGAACTATATTCATCATATCATACTCTATAAAAAGTTGAAATGTTTCATTGGCTGCGCGTGGTTAACGAGTGTTTAAAACGCAAGGTATAATGAACGATTTTTTCAAAAATATCATGTAAAAAGTTTCATAATATTTACTTATTTATAAAATAATTTTCTTATTTATAATTTACGAAAACGTTATAGTAAAACGTTTACAGTTGTGATATTCTATTTTCGAAAACGTTTTAGTTAAAATGGAGGATACAATGTTTAAACACTATGAGACATCACTTTATGAAGGAAAGAGACATGAATTGGTACAAAGAGAGGTTGCGATAGGCGATGCATCATTAATCGTTGATTCAGGAAAACCTTTTCAGACTATGGTAGGATTTGGTGGGGCTTTTACGGAAGCTGCGGCTTATACCTTGTCAAAAATGCCGCGACATTTAAGAGAAGAAGCCTTGCGTGCTTATTTTGATCCAAAAGAGGGGCTTAACTATAATTTGGGGCGCGTTCACATCAATAGTTGTGATTTTGCGTTAGAAAACTATGATTATGTTAAAGAAGGCGACACATCCTTAGAAAGCTTTGATATTTCTAGAGAAAAAAAGTGGGTCATTCCCATGATTAAAGACGCAGAGAAAATCAAAGGAGAAAAAATTGATTTACTTGCTTCGCCTTGGAGTCCACCTTTTTGGATGAAAACCAATAAGAAAATGAATAATGGTGGAAAGTTACTCAATGAATATAAAGATGTATGGGCCAAATATTATGTTAAATTTATTGAAGCGTATTACGAAGAACAATTAAATATATTTGCGGTGAGTGTTCAAAATGAACCAGCGGCTGTTCAAACATGGGATTCATGTGAATATACAGCTGAAGAAGAAAGAGATTTTGTTAAAAATCACTTAGGTCCAACCATTAAAAATAGTGACTTTAGTGAGGTTGGTATTATCATTTGGGATCATAACCGTGATGTATTGGTTGAAAGAGCTTCAACGGTTTTAAATGATCCTGAGGCTAATCAATATGTATGGGGAACAGGGATTCATTGGTATGTTAGTGAAGCCTTTGAAAACTTAAGCACTGTGCATCATAAATTTCCAGATAAACATATCTTATTTACAGAAGGGACCATCGAAGGTGGTGTTCAGCCAGGTAGTTTTGAGACTGGTGAGCGTTATGCGAGAAATATGATTGGTGATATTGCTAATTACTGTGAAGGGTATATTGATTGGAACTTAGTATTGGATGAACAAGGGGGGCCCAATCACGTCGGGAACTACTGTGATGCGCCAATTATCGCGGATACTGTGAAAAAAGAATTAAGATACAATACTTCTTATTATGCGATAAAGCATTTTTCCAAACATGTTCAAGTGGGCGCAAAAAGAGTTGCCTCAACGTTAAACAATGATGCTTTGAAGCAGGTTGTATTTGTAAATCCGGATAAGAGTATTGTGGTTGTTGTTCAAAACGAAACAGAAGATGATCAAAGAATTCGTATTGAAGTTCCAAAACAAAAAGCGTATCACACAAAAATTAACAAACGTAGTATTTCGACAATTATATTTGAGGTGTAAACATGAGTAATTACTACTTCGAAGGAGATTCCTTCGTTATAAACAATTATAACAACCAAAAAACATTTGCGAACTTTTTACCTGGCGTTGCGGGGAAAAAAGGGATTCCTTTATGGAGTTTTTACGTGAATCGCGCACAAGGGCTTAGCGGGTATGGACTTCAAGATAAAAGCAAAATCATTATGGAGTTTACGCCTGCTAACAAGGCGTATGAAACCGTTGGGACGATTGGGTTTCGTACATTCATTAAAGTGAATGATACCCTTTATGAGGCGTTTAAAGAAGGCAGTTCACATCCGCATAAAATGCGTGTGAATAAATCATCTTTTACCATTGAAGAGACCAACAAAGATTTAGGGCTAAAAACAACGATTACCTATTTTGGATTGCCAAATGAACCAATTGCTGGACTGGTGAGAAAAGTAGATATTGAAAACATTTCTTCTGAGCCAATAACGTTTGAACTGCTTGATGGAATCACAGAAATTTTACCTTCAGGCATTCACAATGATGGCTTCAAATCAACGTCTAACCTGTTAGCGAGTTGGATGGATGTTGTGCATTTAGACGATCACTTAGGATATTACAAATTAAGAGCTTCAACCAACGATACGGCTGAAGTTCAAGAAAAAGAAGATGGAAACTTCTATATTGGAATTGTTGAAGGAAAAGCCATTACGCCGATTGTTGATCAAGATTTAGTATTTGCGCATATGAGTTCAAAAGCACTCCCTATCCATTTCATGGAAACGGATCTAAAAACACTGACTAAAGAAAAACAAGTGACAGCGAATAAGATTCCTTGTGGATTTATTCCGGTTGAAAAAACGTTAAAGCCAAAAGAAAATTTAAGGCTTCATGCTTTAAGTGGTCACGCGGATAATTATGAAACCTTACAAAATGTTTTAAAAGATTTAAAGCATAACGACACTTTAGAACAAAAAGAAGTGGAAGCGAAAACTATCATTGATGAGATGGTGAATGATGTTGCGACGGATACTGCGTTAAAACCGTTTGATGAATACATTAA
>CAYZOR010000070.1:5293-6444 GCA_964479895.1 uncultured Candidatus Izemoplasmatales bacterium
TTAGGCATTGAGATGGAAGCGGATAAACCAGGATGGAACGATGCGATGAACGGTGTGCCTGGCTTACACGGTTCAGGCGTGAGTGAAACGATTGAATTATTAAGAATTGTAGCGTTTTTAAATAAATATCCATCCAGTGGAGCAATACGCCTTCCTGTTGAGATGAAACATTTCTTTGAATCCCTTAATAAAACGCATGACTATCAAACAAGAGTCAAAGCTCGTGAAGCTTACCGTGAAGCCATTCGTTTTGGATTAAGTGGTGCGATGGAAAGTGTTAATTTAGCCACCATTAATGCATATTTAGAAGATTTAAGCCATTATATTAAAGAACGTTTAGAATTCTTGGTTGAAGAAAACAACCATTTACCACCTACGTTCTTAACGTATCAAGTGAAAGATTATGAGCCCGTTAAAAAAGATGATAAAGCAGTGATTGGCCATTATGGGTTGCCATTATTAACCCCAACACGCTTTGAAAGAAAGAATTTACCAGCCTTCTTAGAAGCCCCAGCAAGACTCTTAAAGACTGACTTTGATCAAGACGCCTTAAAAAAGATGCACCAAAGCATTAAAGCGTCTGAAATCTTTGATGAACCGCTTAAAATTTATAAAACCAGTGAATGTTTAAATGGTGAAAACCATGAAATTGGAAGAATAAGAGCCTTTACTAAGGGGTGGTTAGAACGCGAAAGCACGTTTTTACATATGACGTATAAATATCTTTTAGGATTAATTAAAGCAGGATTATACGAAGAATTTTATGAAGCGATTGAAACGAATTTAGTCTGTTTTATGAATCCTGAAAAATATGGACGTTCAACCTTAGAAAATAGTAGTTTTATCGCCCCAAGTAATAATCCAAATGAAAAGATTCATGGTCAAGGATTCTTCGCAAGACTTTCAGGGTCAACCGTTGAAACGATTGATATGTGGAGAGAGATGATGAGTGGGGAACACCCCTTCAAATGGGAAAATGATACCCTCATCTTAGCATTCAAGCCGAAACTTCATAAAAGGTTCTTTAAAGAAGATAAAACCGTGCGATTTAAATTTTTAAAAGACATAGAGGTAACCTATATCAACCAAGGGATGGATTCAACGTATGACAGGTGCGATATTTATAAAATTGAACTTATCAATGAAGGAGG
>CAYZOR010000071.1:0-6388 GCA_964479895.1 uncultured Candidatus Izemoplasmatales bacterium
TCTTTTTGGTTTTGAATGACACGTTGAAACGTATTAAAAAAGTTTTTACTTTCTCTAGTTTTAACACCTTTCATTAATTCTTCTGCACATTCACGTTCGATATCAGCAACATTATCACACAATGCTTTAGATGCAGCGGTTAAACTAATATGCATTAACCTTTTATCATTTGGATCTTTTTCACGTTTAATGAGTCCATTTCTTTCTAAACGTGACAAAATACCTGATAAAGTCGCTTTATCAGTGTCTAAATGTACTAATATTTCCTTAGCACTTAATGTTTGATGCTTGCGAATTGTCTTAAGCACTTGATACTGTGCATATGTTAATTCATAGCGCTCTAAAATTCGCGCCATCAATCGTTTGTGAAGCAATGCAGATTTATTAATGAGTTTACATATTTCTTCTGACATCCTTTTCACCTCTATTCTTAGGTAGTACACAAAACATTATACTTGTTATAGAAACATTTTCCAAGTGTTTGGCTAAAATATTGTTTAAAAGATATCTTAATAACATCGGATTTTTCTATGTTCTAGAGATTAATTTGTTCTACAAATCATTTTTTCATTAAAAAAATCTACACATGCAATATGTGTAGATTTAATGATTTATGCAACTGGTCTATCTCTTTCATCCTCTTCTTCGCGTTTAGATGGCATATCAATTCCTTTAGACACCTCATCAGAGACCGATTTATCTTTAGTAGACTCCATTTGTTTATGGCGTCTAAACCTAGAATACCCTGAGTATGACTCGAATCCTAAATATCCACTTGCTAATAATGCTAAAATGATTAAAAGAAGAATTAACTCCGCGGCAGTGTATCCACGATATAAGACAATCGTTCCTGCAATAATCGCAGCAATATGGAAGAAATAAGTAATATTATCTCCACTTTCGGCCCCGTTAGAAAGGCCATAAAAATGAATCAACCCTCTAGCAAGTAACACTCCACCTACTAAATATCCAAATAGTTGGCCGATGCCATCCTCACTTATAAACGCACCGACAATCATAATTGCAGCAACAAGTAAATTTAAAACAATCTCGATAATATTTATCGTTTTAATCAAGTCATTTTTTTGACTTCTTACAAAAGGAACCAAACGAATAATTGCATAAACCGCAATAATAATTCCAATAAACGCTTCTACAAGATACTCAATTCCTGCAAAATAAAAAGTTATAGCGAGTCCTATCAGTAAAGCCGCTCCAATCAATTTAATAAACCAATTATATAGATACACTGTAGACATGAATTTATTCGCCATTTTATCCCTCTTTTCTTAATTTATAATTTAATTATAAGATTAATCTAATTTAAATACAACCCAATACAATAAAAATAACTCGGCTGAACGGAAATCACTCGATTGCAGAACCGGAATTCTACTATGGGGGTAGCCTCTTGTTCGAACCATTAGGATTCCTGCAAACTAAACAGGCATTCAACACAGGCGGAACCTCGGCTCCTTATATTATAAGTTGGGGTCGCACGTGAGTGATTTCCGTTCACCCGAGCTATACTCCTATTATACTTGGTAAAGCATTGACATGTCAATAAAACTACATCGCTTACAAATAAGCGTTTAGATTTGATATAATGAAACAAGCAACATAATGTTCTTAAGTAGAAAGAGGAAATGAAATGGATAAAAATTATACTTGGTACGATATTGTTAAACGTATGGATGATAAAATATGTCCTATTTGTGTTTTAATTGAAGATCGTACCCGTCAAAAAATGAGTGTTTTGGAGTATCAACACGTTAGCGATGTGGAGTTTAGAAAAAAATTTATTGATTCTAAAGGCTTTTGTCAGCATCATACTGAAAAATTCTATCATCAAAGTGATGCGCTAGCACATGCTATTATCCTTGGTCATTTAATGCATGTTGAACTTGAGAGATTTAAAAATGGCACCTTTAAAAGAAAGGATAAAACACAAAAAAAGTGTATGCTTTGTGAAGCGGAAAACACGAGTGAAGCTATTTATTTAAATGTTTTCTTAAAAGCTTATAGCGAAGATACATTTAAAAAACGATATGAAGATAAAGGGATATTATGTATGAATCATTTTAAAGCTTTACTTCCAAAATTAAAAAAACAAAACAAAGAAAATTATAACACCTTCAAATCAATCACTTTAAATAAATACGATTTATTGTTGAATGATTTAAAAGAGATTAAAAGAAAAAATGATTTTAAATACAACGATGAAAGGCTAAACGATAAAGAAAAAGTCTCATGGCAATTATCAAGAAAGCTTTTAATTGATCAAGGAGAGCACAGAAGATAAAAAAAGTTTATCTGTAATACAGGTTTTATGTTATCATTATTTTAGAGTGGTAAAAGGCGGCTTTATAATGATAGCTGGATTACAAACGTATGATATCATTTTAATTGTTTCATTTATGATTCTTATCGGACTCTTTATTGGAAGAGTTGTTGAGCGGTTAAGTATTCCAAATATTTCTGGATACTTAATGGTTGGAATCGCTTTTGGAATAATTTTAACGTTTTTTGAATACGATGGTTTGTTGGATTTATTTATGTACTTAACAAAGTTTGGACTCTGTTTTATTGCGCTTAGTATTGGATTAGAACTTGATTTAAAGAAAATATGGGCAAGACGCAATGAAGTGTTGATTGTTACTCTTTCTCAAGCGATATTAGTGTTTATTTTTACATCTTTAGGGCTTTTTATTTTTGGGATGGATCTTCATATTGCTTTATTACTTGGTTCAATTGCCATTGCGACTGAACCAGGTCCCATTTTATTTTTAACAAAACGGTATAAAACAAAAGGAGAAATAACAGATACTTTGGTTCCTTTGCATAGTGTTGAGGATGCGTTTGCAATCATTATTTTTGGAATCACTTTGTCTTACGCTATCGCTATTGATTCAGGCAGTGGTTTAAGCCTGTCTATGATATTGCACGGCCCAATTTATGAACTGTTGTTTTCTGTTTTAATTGGAGTCTTTATAGGGGTAACATTAAGAACAATTATCAAAAAGTTAGACTATAAAGACGTTGATAAAGATATGGTTGTATTTGTTAGTGCGGTTGTTGCAATACTAATTTCAATCGCTTTTGCGAATCGAGGCTTTTCATTCTTTGGAGTGGATGTTCATCTTTCACCAGTTTTACTCCCTATGGTTGTTGGGATTACATTTACCAATACATCCTCTAAATTAGCAAAAAAAGAAACAGAACATATGATTGATTTATTTTCTCCTCCTATTTTGATAGGATTTTTCACCATCATTGGAGCAGAGATGGTATTTTTAATTTATAACGAACTTGCGAATGTTGCATTAGGTAGCTTTTTAATATTTGTTAGTGTATACATTATTTTTAGAATTATAGGAAAACTTGGTGGCTCTTATCTAGGCGGAATGTTAGCTAAATCTTCTAAGAACTTAAGAAAATATTTAGGATTTTGTTTGTTGCCTCAGGCACAAGCTGCACTTGGTTTAGCATTTTATGCTAGAAGTAGATTAAGTGATACGACGCAGGGTACAATGCTTGTATTAATAGTCATCGTTGGAACATTAGTCTATGAGTTATTTGGACCATTTGGTTTAAGGCATTCATTAATACGGTGTGAAGAAGTTGACGAAAATGGGGCATGTATCATTAGAGTGAAAAACATTAACAAATTACCATAAAAAAAAGAGTTTGTTTGAGAATTTCTCATACAAACTCTTTTAAATTAATCTTCTTGTGCTCCAAAACCAAATGGTTGGGTGTGGACTTGTCTTAAAAAAGCTGACCCTTCATTTCCAGCAATAACTTCGGCACGGATATAATCCAGTTCAAAATCAGAATAATCAAACACTTGACCACTTTCGATAACTTCTGAATGGTAGCCTTCTTCTGTTATTCCACTGATCCAATGAATTCTATCGTAATCAGAGGCAACGATTTCGATGGTCTTATTTGCTTCATCAACAATAATATTTTCTATAACAGGTACACTATCATCACTATTGATTTTACTAACCGCAAAAAATGCCCCATCAAGTAATGATTGTCTAAATGCTTCCTCATCTAAAGGATCTTCAATAAGGTGTTTGGTATAAGAAAACCCCGCATAAGATCCATGAAAATCATCAACGCCAAATCCAAATACTGGTCTGTGTGGCATTAAATCTGTAAGCAATGTATCCCAAAGCACCCTGTCATATTCATGTCGGTCACGTTGTGAGAAAACCTCGATTCCAAGTAATGTTTCTCTTTCATAGCTTTCAAAGAAGTTTATATACCATGATGGAGAAAATTCTTCACCTTCATCGTATTCATCGAATGCGCTCCAATATCTGCCAGGATGTGCAAACCATGTTAAGGCATCTTCTTCAGCGCTTAACATATCTAAAAGATCCGCTTCTTCATACGATTCACCAGGGAGTTCTAAAGTATATAAAGCGGCCATATGATGATGATATGAATATTCAACGCCAGGGATTGAAATCATTTCTAAAGCTTCAGGGTCACGATTTTCAAAGCCCTCTCTAAAGGTAGAAAATTCTTCCCATGGCCAAGCTAAGGAATCGTATGGCGCGACATTATCATGATCTGTAATGGCTAAGGCTCCATAGCCTAAATCTTTGTAAATATCAACCACTTCATCTGGAGTGTTTGATCCATCAGAATACGATGAATGATTGTGTAATCCCGCTTTAACTTGAGTGATTGCTTCAAAGTCAACATTTTCATATGGGTTGTAAGTCATTATGGTATCTCTCATACTGTCACAAGCTATTAAACTAAATAATAAATGTAACAAATCCTATACTTATCCATTTTTTTCATAAAAACTTCCTACAAGTAACATTTCGTTATAAGTCTTAATTACACTTTAGTAAAGGGCTTGTTAAAATAAGAAAATAAAAAAAGCCAACACCATGGCTTTTAATATCTTATTTACTTAATACGTCAATAAGCTCAGCTTTTTTCATCGTTGAATAACCTGTGATGTCACGCGCTTTACATAACTCTTTTAATTCATCTACCGTTAACTCAGAAAGGTTTTCTTCACCTTTTTTTGTTGAAGATGCTTGAGCCGCTTTTTGAGTATCATTAGGAGTAAGTTCACCACTTAATCCTTTTTTAGCCGCATCAACTAAAGTTTTGAAGCCATCTTCATCATGCACAGCAATATCTGCTAACATTTTACGGTTAATTTCAATTCCAGCTTGTTTGAGTCCGTTAATCATACGTGAATATGACATTCCGTTTAATCTTGCGGCAGCATTAATACGGCTAATCCAAAGTTTTCTGAAGTTGCTTTTACGTTTTTTACGATCACGATAAGCGTATGCAAGTGATTTCATCACCTGTTGATGTGCTGTTTTATATAGTATATGTTTAGAACCAAAATAACCTTTGGCTAATTTTAAAGTTCTTTTACGGCGTCTACGAGCCAATGTACCAACTTTAACTCTTGGCATGGGTATTCCTCCTTGATCAATTTAATGATTATTTAATTTGTGAAACTTGTTGCTTAATACGTTTAATGTCGCTTGCAGAAACGTAACCTGCTTTACGGTTGTTACGAATTGCATTTTTATTTTTGTTGCCTTTTAAGTGGTTTCTATTCGCACGTGAAACTTTTAATTTTCCACTTGCTGTTTTACGCACACGTTTTGCGGTTGCTGAATGAGTTTTTTGCTTAGGCATTCGAAACTCCTCCTTTATTTATCTTTTTTCGGGGTGAGGGTCATAATCATAGTACGCCCATCTTGTTTTGGACGTGATTCAATTTCACTGATATCTTTACATTTTTCAGCAAAGTCTAACATGACCTTACGGCCTTGATCAGTGTGTGCCATTTCACGTCCTCTGAAACGGATTGAAAGTTTTAATTTATCGCCTTTTTCTAAAAACTTACGGCCATTTTTCAGTTTGGTTTCGAAGTCATGTTGTTCGATTTTTGGAGAAAGTCTTAACTCTTTTAATTGCATAACATTTTGCTTTTTCTTTGCTTCACGGGCTTTTTTTTGCTGTTCATAACGATATTTGTTATAGTCCATGAATTTTGCAACAGGTGGTTTAGCGGATGGCGCAACAACGACTAAATCCAGATTGCGACTATAAGCAAGGTCAATGGCCTCACTTTTGCTTTTAACACCAAGTTGTTCTCCTGTATCCGTAATTACCATAACTTCTTTAGCACGAATATCTTCATTTAAGATACCTTCGCCTTTTTTCTTATCAGGCTTTCTTTTAATATCTGTCACCTCCTAAGTGATTTGGGGGAAACAAGAAAAAAGTGTGAGTACATACTGTACCCACACTAAAATAATTCATTTCATGTAGCTTCTACCTATTGACCATATCAATCAGGTGAGAGTGGGTACTCTTCTTTCCACCAATATTT
>CAYZOR010000072.1:0-6351 GCA_964479895.1 uncultured Candidatus Izemoplasmatales bacterium
CTTTCAAACTTACCCCCATTATATAAGGAAATCTACCTTTATACAATTATCATTAGATTTTAATTTTAATTGAGCGTAGCACGTTTTTTAAAAAGAATAAATATGGATTTTTTTTGACAACATATTTACTATATATTGCCATATAAAAACTGCGCTCCAAATATCGGACATAAATAATTCCAATAGTTAGGGTGCAGTTTAGATACTCATGACGCTTTTAGTTAGTGATATTTTAGTTTTTATCTAATGATCTTGGCTTTAAACTTTGTTTATTAAATAAACAAGCGTGATAGTGATCTTCTTTTACCTGTTTAAGTGAATGATCGATACTTAAACATTCAGGTTGAGCGAATGGGCATCTTGGTGCAAATCTACATCCCGGTGAAAGATTGATTTGATCCGGAACTTCTCCATCCACTTTTAGCCTTTTTTTACGCTGCTTCTCATCTGTCGAGGGGACAGCTGAGAGTAATACTTGTGTATAAGGATGTTGAGGATTTGATAAAACTTGATCAACATCACCCACTTCAACAATTTTTCCTAAATACATTATTGCTATACGGTCTGCTAGATATTTAATCGTCGAAATATCGTGTGATATATATAGCATAGTTAATCCCATATCCTGACGCAAGCGCTTAAGTAGATTTAAAATATCTGCCCGAATTGAGACATCAAGCATCGATACTGGTTCATCCGCGACCAAGACTTTAGGATTCAAAACAATTGCTCGTGCGATAGCCACCCGTTGGCGTTGACCCCCTGAAAGTTCATGAGGAAAGCGATATAAAAAATGCTCCACGGGTTTTAGTTCTACTATATCTAGTGCAGCTTTTACTTTCTCTAACAACACAGCTTTATCTTTAACACCATTAATTTTTAAAGGCTCAGAAACCGTCTGAAACAGATTAAAGCGTGGATTTAATGTCTCATATGGATCTTGAAAAATCATCTGAATATCCTTCCGGAATTCTTTGGCTAATGATTTATCTTTGACATTAATAGGATACCCATCAATTGTTACTTCACCGTCTGTCAAATGTTGTAAACGGACAACAATTTCACCTGTGGTTGTTTTTCCAGATCCACTCTCACCTGCTAAGCCTAGAATTTCACCTTGTTTAATTTTTAAAGAAACATCATCAATAGCTTTAACATATTGTTTTGGTTCACGTTTTAATACAGCTTTAAGTGAACGGGATACAGGAAAATATTTCTTCAAATGATTGATGACTATAAATGATTCTTTACTCATGAATTTCCTCCTTCAACTCAGCAATAATACGTTTTCTTACTTCTTCCCAGCGGTTCTCTTTTTTGGCTTCTTTCGAAAAAGTAGTGTGTTGATCATTATAATGACAAGCTGAGTATTGACCGTTGGCAACCTTTTCAAGAGGTGGTTCAACTGTTTCACATTTGGCCGTTTTAAATGGACAACGTTTTTGAAAACGACACCCTTGTTGTTTCATAGTTAAGTCGGGTGGTGCTCCGGGTATCGAAATAAGTTTATTGGTGGTTTTTTCTAATGTTGGAAAAGCGTTTTGAAGCCCTAACGAATAGGGGTGTATCGGTGTCTTAAAGAATGTTTCAGTCGCACTACGTTCCATAACTTTTCCGCCATACATGACTAAAATAGAATCACAAATTTCAGCGACCACAGAAATATCGTGTGTGATTAGGATCAACGCACTTTGAGTCTCTTTTGCGATAGTTTTAATTTGTTCTAAAATATTATCCTGAACCACAACATCCAATGCCGTAGTTGGCTCATCTGCAATGATGAGTTTAGGTTTCAAGGATAAAGCCATCGCAATGATGGCACGTTGCTTCATTCCTCCACTGAGTTGATGAGGATAAGCTTTTAAACGCTTTTTTTCCAAGCCTACCATATTAAATACTTCTACAGCACGTGAATAAGCGTCTTTTTTTGACATCTTTCGGTGAGCGAGTATTCCTTCAACAATCTGATGACCAACTGTTTTTACAGGATTTAAACTATTCATAGCACTTTGCGATACCATCGCTATATGTTCATGACGCATTTGTCTCATTTTTTCTTTTGACAAACTCACGAGATCAATTCCCTCGAAGAGAATTTGACCTTTTGTGACTTTCCCATTACTTGCCAATAATCGCATTAACGCTTTTGCCATAGTAGTTTTCCCACAACCTGATTCGCCAACAAGACCCATAGATTCTCCTTCATCAAGGGTGAACGAAACATCATCAACAGCTACCATTTTCCCCTGTTCTAAAGTATATTCAATGGTTACATTCTTAACTTCTAAAAGTGCCATTAACTTCTCCCCCTTAGTCGTGGATCAACCACTTCTTCTAGTGCACGAGCTACAAAAAAGACAGATAATAACAAAAAGACAATGGATAATCCAGGTGTAACAACCCACCACCATGCAACTCGAGAATAACCTGTAGTAAATGCAATATGCAAAATCTGACCCCAACTAGGGACATCAGGATCACCGAAACCTAAAAATGCAATCGAGGCTTCAGCAGCAATTGCCCAGTTAATCATAAACGCCATTTCCAAAAGAATTAAAGGAATCACGTTCGGTAAGATATAGCGAACCATTAACCGTAGATTAGATGCACCTGCGACACGACCGGCTTTAATATATGGTCTTTTAGCAACAGAAAGTACCTGGGATCGTACTAAACGAGCCACCGTTCGCCATGAAAGCAATGAAACTGCCAAGATGACATTGTAAATACTCGGTGTTAAAACAGCCGCTAAAACAATAACAAATGGGATAAATGGAATGGCGTAAAAAAAGTCAACGACACGCATCAAAATTGTATCAACCCAGCCGCCATAGTAACCAGCTACAATACCAACCACAGAACCTACGACAGTAACTAAAAAAGCTGCTAGTAATCCAACAGTTAAGGCAGTTCGAGTCCCTAAAATAACTTGAGAAAAAATGTCCCTACCCACATTTGTAGTGCCAAATAGATGATCTGTTGTCGGTGGTGATAAACTAATTAGTGATCCCGTTTCATCTTGATGACGTTCACGAGCATCATACGGTGCGATAGATGTCGAAAACAATCCCACAATTAAAAAAGACGTTAATAAAATAACGCTGAAGAGCGCAAGTTTATCTTTTTTTAAATTTTTAAAGAATAAATTAATAAAACTTTGTTGATTCTTTTGCTTTTGAATATTCGTTTTCATGTTTCTTCACCCCATCACTTATAAGAAATACGCGGATCTAACCAAGCATAAAGTAAATCTGCGACTAGATTCATCATCATTACCATCGCTGAGATGATGATAAAACTTGCTTGCGCTAATGGATAATCTCGACGTGTAACGGCTGTTACAATTTCACGACCAATACCTGGCCAGCTAAAAACATACTCAATTAAGACTTGCCCACCAATGGCTGCACCGATAAAAAGCGCACCAGCAGTTACCACAGGTAATAAGGCATTTCTTGCTGCATGTCGATATAAGATACGTGATTCTTTGACACCCTTAGCACGCGCCATTTCAATATAATCTTCACTCATTACTTCAAGCATTGAATTACGCATAATCAGCAAAGGTGTTGCCACAAAATATAGCGCCGCAACAATACTTGGTAAAATCAAATGCTGTAAGAAATCTAAATTTAGAAACTGCTCAGCAAAGTTTCCCCCTCCTGCTCCAGCGGTTCGCATGCCTTGTGCAGGCAACAATCGCCATTGTACTGATACTAATAAAATCGCAATCAGCCCTACCCAAAAGGTTGGTGCGGAACGGAAAAAAAGAACAAATACACTTCCTACAGATTCAAACAAAGACCCTCGCCGCCAAGCCATAAAAGCGCCTATTAGAATACCAAAAGTATAAGCAATAAGCATGGCTGATAACATGAGAATGATAGTCGCAAAAAACTTTTCACCCAAAATCTCGATAGCTGGACGATTATAAAAATATGAGTCACCAAAATCTAACTGCACTAAATCACGCATAAAAATCTGATATTGAACCCATAAACTATCGTTTAAGCCATAGCGATCAAGCATCTGCTCTTGAACATGTGAAGGAATGCTTGGATCAATGACATACGCAGTAGCATCGCCGGGCATTAAGCGAAACATAAGAAAAATCATGGTTGCAACCATGTAGATCATAACAAACATAATGCTTAGTCTCTTAGCTACATATAATATCATAAAAAATGCTCCTTATAAGTGTAAATAAGCGGTCGATCATTCGACCGCTTATCAACAATTTATTCTTCTTCAGGTAGACGTAGTCTATCTTGACTGTCCCAAGTAAAACCTGCTTCTTCTAAAATTTCTTTTGCACGTGCTGGGTCATAGGTATCATGTATTGGTACGTCTGGATTATGCCAAAATTCATTCCCTTCAACAATAGTAAGACCACCACCACCGCGTGACCCATAACCACCAAGGAGATCATCTAAAGCATAATCATAATCGGTCAAATATGCCACAGCAACACGGAAATCTTTAATGTCGAACGGTGAGCGATTTAGGTTAAACCCAAGATAGAAGAACCCAATATCCTGTGCTTCTGTAACCATCAAATGGTCATAAGCTCCGCTATCATTAGATGAAATTAAGTCGATGTGCGCAGGAATCAAATCAAAAGAAACCATATCTACATCTTCGCGTTCTAACGCAGAAATTACGCCATCAGGACTCGCAAAAATTTGAAAAATATACCCATCGATTTTAGCTGGTTCAAAGTAATCATCGAAACGTGATACGACTAATTCTTCACCGGTCACAAAACTATCTAACTTAAATGGACCTGAACCAATCGCTTCTTCATTTTGATATTGTAAAGGATCATCGATTTCTGACCAAACGTGCTCTGGTAAAATTGGAATTTGTGCCAGAGTGTTTGTAATAAATGGAGCATAAGCCTCTTCTAGGTTAAATCGAATGGTTTGACCCCCTGTTAACTCAATTGAATCAACAGGTCCTAAAAATGATGCAAAGTATCCCACTTCTAAATCAATGAATAGCTCATATGAATATTTGACATCTTCTGGACGAACCGGCATGCCATCATGGAATGTCATATCTTCTCTTAATTCAACATCAATTGTAGTATCATCTACAACTTCCCAAGAAGTTGCTGCCCATGGAATTGGTTCAATATCAGGTGATAAACGAACCAGTTTATCATAAATCATACGTAAATTACGCCACCCATACACACTGATTGAAGTGAGTGGATTAATCTCATCGATGTTCACATTAGATGCTACACGTAAAACACTTTGATCCGTCAATGGTTCCACTGTTAAAGGCGTCCATTCATTGAATAGTCCTTCACCAGGAATGTTATATAAGGTATCAGCATCCCATAATTCTTCATTAAACGTTTGTACATTTGCTCGTGAATAAAGTGTAACATGCGGAACATCTTCCGCTAAAATCATTTGAGCGTTGTTAACAATTTGTTGTCGTGTATCAAGGTCAAGTTCTTGACTTTGTTCATCAGCTAAAGCATCCAATTCTGGATTCACATAGCGGTTCGTATTGTTACCGCCAGCTTCCGCAAAATCAGAGTGATTAATAGAACGAATAAACATATCAGGGTCTAAACGTTCAACGCGACCTGACCAACCAATCGTGTATGCATCATAATCCATATCTTCCCCATACAAGATATCTAGCAATACAGCAAAATCAACAGGTTGAGCGGTTGCATCAACTCCTAAACTTCGTAGTTCAACTGCAACTTCTTGAGCCATCTCATAATTCACCATGTTCGATTCTGGTAGTGAACTATAAATAACAACTGGTGGAACTAAATCTCCGTGATCTTCATCGTCTTCTGCCGATTCACTACATGCTGCAAGCGAGAATGCTACAACAGATAATAAAATTGCAATTAGCCACTTTTTTGATTTTTTCATAAAAGCCTCCTTTTTTTAAAATGTATTAAGAATATTGTAGCTGAATAATTTTGAAAGTCAAATTAATTAAAAAATGTTAATTGTATGTAATAATTGATATTTATAACTATAAAACACCTTGGTTACATAACTTTTCTTAAATACTTTATAATGTAAGACCTTACAATATAAATCCGTAAATAACATTTAAACTAAAAATAATCATAAAAATAAAAAAGTGATAACAAACGTACTTTTATTACTTAAAACATAATGAATTAAACAAATTAATATAACATTTTGTGTAAAAAATGTCATTAAAATCAATATAATAAGTACTACAGAAAACGTTTTCTTTACAATTTATCGTTTTTTTAGCATTTTATAACTAAATAAATCTATATATTAATGAAAAAGTAAGTATAATATACCAAGTCCAACACAAACGCAAGTCATTCGCGTTTAAAAAATA
>CAYZOR010000073.1:0-6280 GCA_964479895.1 uncultured Candidatus Izemoplasmatales bacterium
CCTTCTTTTAAATCAATCGCAACTTTTGAGCCAATAGAACTATCGACTTGAGCGAGTAAAGTCGTTGGAATTTGACCGTAATCTATGCCTCTAAATAGGGTTGAGGCAACAAACCCTGCCAAATCACCAACCACGCCGCCTCCAAACGCAAGCAAAAAATCATCGCGTTTAATGCCCTTTTCAAGCAGCGTTTCAACGACCCATTGATACGTTTTTAAACTTTTGGACGCTTCACCTGGTGTTATCACGACAATTTCTACATTAAAATCGCTCAAAATGTTTTTAATCATCGTACGATAATAATGCATGACATTTTCATCGCTCACTATAAACACTTTGTTGCCGCTTAAGTGATGCTTAAGAAGCTTAGGCAGTTTAGCGGTAATATTTTCACCAATCATAAATGCTTCACTCATATTTGGCACGTCCTTTTTTCCCTTTAAGGAGTAACTGTTTTAAAGCGGGTTGATCATGATTAATAATCGCGTCTTTAATGGCTTTTAAATTATGTTCAAAGCCTTCAATCATCTTGATTAAAGCCGCTTGATTGTCTAAAAAAAGTTCACTCCAAAGCGTTTCATTAATGTTGGCAATTCGCGTTAAATCTTTAAACGAATCGCCTGTTGCACCAATCGTTTTTTCAGAAGGATTGGTGTTAATCAAGGCCGAGGCCATGACATGGGTAAGTTGAGATGTGTAAGCAATGAATTCATCATGGGCTTCTTTGCTTAAGTAACTTACATTGCCGAATTCTAACGCTTCACTTAATTGCTTCAATCGCTGATGGTCTTTTGCTTTTGTATGACGCGTTTCACAAATAATTAAATTCGCGTTTTTAAACAGTGCCCCCTCTTTATAATCATACCCTACTTTTTCTTTTCCAGCCATAGGGTGATGCGTTAAATAGCTAAGATTACTTGGATAAAACGTTTCAATTTTATTGATTAAAGAGGTTTTAACCCCGCAAACATCTGTGATGGTTTGCGTTTCATTAAACATGGGGTAAGTATTTTTTAAAAACTCAATGGTTGCGGTTGGATAGAGCGCAATAATCACCAAATCAGCGTCTTTTATATGCGCTAAGGTACTCTCCTCGTGAATAACGCCTTCACTTTTTGCTTTTTCCATGACACTTGCGTCTTTATCATGTCCATACACTTCATAGCCTTCTTGCGTTAACTTATCCGCATACGATGCACCGATTAAACCAAGCCCTACAATAAAAACTTTCATTCCATCACTTTATCAAATATTGTGACTTGTTTTTTTAAATCATCCATTAGCTTTTTAAAGCGTTCAGGTTTTAAAGACTGTGCCCCATCGCTTAAGGCTTCTTCTGGTTTAGGATGCATTTCAACCATTAATCCATTGGCGCCTACCGCTAAGGCCGCAAATGATAATTTATCAATCATTTCCCATCTACCTGCGGCGTGCGAAGGATCAACGATTATGGGTAAATGCGAAACTTCTTGAACCGCTAAAACGGCACTTAAGTCTAAGGTGTTTCTTGTATAGGTTTCAAACGTGCGAATCCCTCTTTCGCAAAGAATGACGTTTTGGTTTCCACCCGCCATGATATATTCAGCACTCATTAACCATTCTTCAATAGAAGCTGAAAGCCCGCGTTTTAACATAATCGGTTTCTTTGCTTTACTTAACGCTTTAAGCAAATGGAAGTTTTGCATATTACGCGCTCCGACTTGAATAATATCAACGTACTCATCAAACACATCCACTAAATCAGCCGAAGGAATTTCACTGATCGTCGCCATGTTAAAATCATCACCGACGCGTCTTAACATCTTTAATCCTTCTAAGCCTAAGCCTTGGAAGGAGTAAGGAGACGTTCTTGGTTTATATGCGCCACCTCTTAAAATATTGGCACCACTTTCTTTCACCGTTTTAGCGCTGCTTCTAAGTTGGTCTTCTGATTCAATTGAACACGGGCCACCCATCATAGAAAAATGTTTTCCCCCAATGGTGACTAAATCATTGATTTTAATGATCGTATCGTCGGGTTTAAATGAACGCGATGCATTTTTAAAAGGGGTTGAGACTCTTGTGACTTTATCAACGCCATCAAAGACGTATAAATCATGGGGTTCAATCGCTTTGGTATCGCCAATAACCCCAAAGACAATAACATTTTCACTTCTTACATCTTTGATGGTAAAGTTTCTTGATTTTAAGTAATCAACAATCCTTTTATATTGTTCCTTCGTTGCTTGTTTTTTCAGTTGTACAATCATAGTATCGCTCCTTAAATTTTAGGTTAAAAAAATCCTTGGGAGACCCCAAGGATTCAATAGTAATATGTGGGCGCTCCTAATTATTCGCAATGATAAAAAGGAGTGCTTGTGCAATCCTCTTTAATCGTATACGTAATAATAATGCGCAAATTGTAAATGTCTCATCGTATCACCTGCTTATTTAAGCATATCACAGTAGGTACGTTCCTACAATGATTTTAACTTTAAATCTTAATTTGATAAGGGTTTCTTTGTTTAAATTGCGTAATTTCATTAAACCCAACCGCTTTTAACAGGGTTTTTGCATAATTAAAATCTGCGGTTAAATCACGCGGATGATGCGCATCAGACCCTAACGTGATGATGCGTCCGCCTAACGCTTTATAGCGTTTTAATAAGGCTTTTTTAGGGTGGGTAAACCCAAGATTATAGCGCAGGCCTGAAGTATTGATTTCAATGCCTTTTTGTTTTTGAATAATGGTTTTTAAAATCTCATCAATGATTGGTTCAAACGCTTCAAAATCATAGTCTTTTACGCCCGTTAAATACCGTGTAATATAATCAATATGGCCATAAACATCATAATCATCAAAATTTTGAACTGATTCTTTAACGAGTTCAAAGTATCTTTTTATCGCTTCTTGATCGGTTTTTTCTTTAAAAAAGTCCCCATCATGAAAATCAAGCCCATCACCAATATGCATCGAGCAAATCACAAAATCAAAATCATGCGCGTTGATTAAATGGTTTAAAGGTTTTTTAAGATGCGCTTGATAGCCAATTTCGATGCCTAAGCCTACAAAAAAATCTTTTTCATTGAGCTGTTTGACTTTTTTGGTATACGCATAATATTCAGGAATGCTTTGAAATAAATCAACGGGGGTATCTAAATCCACGTGATCGGTGAACATAACCCCTTTTAAGCCTAAAGCCTTTGCTTTTTTTATATGCGCTTCCATTGATGCTTCTTTACTTGCATCAGGTGAATAATTGGTATGCGTGTGATGGTCGATGAGTGGATGCATAATTATTGACTCCTTTTTTTAAGTTCCTTTAAAATACTTGAAAATTCAATGCCTTGATTCACCATTAAAACCATTAAGTGATACATTAAATCACTAATTTCTAAAATGGTTTCTAAGTTATCGTTATCTTTAGACGCAATGATGACTTCACTGCTTTCTTCGCCGACTTTTTTCAATATCTTATTAACGCCTTCGTTGAATAAATAGGTCGTGTAAGCCCCTTCTTTGGGTGCGTTATACCGGTCTTTAACTGTATTATATAATTTAAACAACACATTTTCATCATTTTTGGTTTCATTTTCTAAAATTGGAGTGTGGAAACACGTAAGTTTATTTTTATGGCACGCAACCCCTTTTTGTTTCACTTTCATTAACAAGGTATCCCCATCGCAATCAAGACTTAAACTTTTTACCGTTTGAGTATTGCCACTGGTTTTGCCTTTCACCCATAATGTTTTACGTTTACGACTAAAATAGGTCGCTTGTTTGGTTTTTAGCGTTTCTTTTAACGCTTCAAGGTTCATATAAGCCATCATTAACACTTGGTCTGAATACACATCTTGGACCACAACCGGGATTAATCCTTGGTCATCAAATGCCAATGACGCTAACAATGTTTCATCGAGTAAGGGTTCCATATTATCTTTCTCCTTTTCTGAAGGGAATATTATGTTCGATTAAATAATCTTTTAAATCCGGTATCGCTATTTCACCAAAATGAAAGACACTTGCGGCCAATAATCCATCGGCTGTGGTCTGTTGACAGGCCTCTAAGAAATGCGTTTTATTGCCTGCACCGCCTGATGCGATAATTGGGATATTAACGATTGATTCAATTTGTTTGAGCAAAGGAATATCAAACCCTGTTTTCATCCCATCGGCGTCCATTGAATTAATAACGAGTTCTCCTGCGCCTAAAGTTTCTCCTTGTTTGGCCCATTCAATTGCGTCTAAACCGGTATTGATTCTACCGCCATGTTTAAAGACTTTATACTCACCATCAATCTTTTTGACATCGATTGATAGAACCACGCACTGCGCCCCATATTTTAGTGAAGCTTCTTTAATAAGATTTGGATGATCAATCGCAGAAGAATTCACAGAAATTTTATCGGCGCCTTTTCTTAAAATACGATCAAAATCATCAAGCGATTTCACGCCGCCGCCTACACAAAACGGAATGTTTAAATTTTTTGCGACGTCTTCAACAAATTGAAGACTTATCGCGCGTTTGTCACTTGAGGCGGTAATATCATAAAACACAAGTTCATCGGCGCCGCTTTCACTATAGCGTTTGCCAAGGGTTGCTGGGTCATCGACATCCTGAATGCCTTCAAATTGTTTGCCCTTTACCACTCTACCTTCCCTGACATCTAAACAAGGAATTATTCGTCTTGCAAGCATTGAATTGCCTCCTTTAAATCAATCGTTTGTTCGTACAGTGCTTTTCCAATAATCGCACCATCGATACCTATGGCTTTTAACTGCTTGATATCTTCCATATCACTGACGCCACCCGCCGCAATAATATTTACATCGGTCGCATCTTTTAACCGTTTATAATCATTTATATTAAGGCCTTCCATCATGCCATCTTTTTCAATGTCTGTATACACAATGGTTTTGAGTCCGAATGACTCTAAACGTTTCGCCAAACGAATCACATCGATATTCGCGTCTTTTACCCAGCCTCTTGTTTTAACACGTCCTTTAAACGCATCTATTGAAACAACGATTCTTTTTGGGTATTGTTTTAACAGTTGTTTTAACAATGCTTCATCTTCAATGGCCATCGTACCAATTAAAACGCGACTGACCCCTAAATCAATGAGTGTTTTTACGGTATCTAGTGTTCTTATGCCACCGCCGACTTGAATGGGGACGTTTAAATCTAAGATTTGTTTAAGGGCATCCCCATTTTTCATTTCACTTTGTTCGGCGCCATCTAGGTCAATAATATGTAAAAAATTTGCGCCCGCTTCAATAAATTGTTTGGCTACTTTTTGGGGATCTTTTTCATACACTGTGACTTCATCAAATTTGCCTTGTTTCAAACGAACGCATTGGTTATTTTTAAGGTCAATTGCTGGATAGAGTTTCATACTAAAATCTCCTTTAACGCTTTAAAGATGTTTTCCCCAACAAGTCCACTTTTTTCTGGGTGAAACTGGGTAGCGATGATATTATCTTGTCTTACAATTGCGGGGACATCGACCCCATATTCAGCGTACGCTAAGACTTGTTCGTTTGGACACGATGCATAAAATGAATGCACAAAATATACATAATCGCCTTCGTTAATAAACTTTAATACGGTATCGTTTGGGTGGTTAAACTTAAGTTCATTCCACCCCATATGTGGGACTTTAACGGTCGTTTTTAAAGGTTTAATTGACCCTTTTAAAAACCCAAGGCCTTTAGAATATCCATATTCTTCACTGTTTTCATATAATAGCTGCATGCCTAAACAGATGCCTAAGAGGGGTTTATTTTTGTTTACGTGTTCTTGAATAAAAGGCACTAACCCTGAAGCATTTAAAGAAATCATCGCTTCTTTAAATGCTCCAACTCCAGGTAAAACAAGTGCATCAGCGCTTTTAATGACTTTAGGGTCTTTACTGACAATGCTTTTAATGCCGGCTTTTTCTAATCCTCTTAATAAAGAATCTAAATTTCCCACATCATAATCAACAATCACATTCATCTAAAGCACTCCTTTAGAGGAAGTCACAGTTTCACCAGTAATCTTCACTGCTTCTTTTAACGCGCGGCCCAAGGCTTTAAAAACCGCTTCAATTTTATGATGGTCATTCTCTCCATAAAGCACTTCTACATGTAAAGTTATTCCTGCATTAAACGCGAAGGCTCTTAAGAACTCTTTTACGTTTTGCGTATCAAATGTCCCAAGTTTATCAGTTGTTAACGTGGCGGTATACACCAAGTATGGACGATTAGAAATATCTAACGTAACGCGCGCTAAACTCTCATCCATCGGCAACAACATAC
>CAYZOR010000074.1:0-6074 GCA_964479895.1 uncultured Candidatus Izemoplasmatales bacterium
ATCCATTGTCCGATGATGAAAAAATAGCCAATCGCACCATTGACAAAGAAAAACATATTAAGCCCTATAATGACACTCACGATAAACAACAATGATCGATCATTAAAACGCTCTTTTAAATTTCTTCTCATACTACCACCCACTTCATTATACCATTCCACCACTTTTCCATAAAAAAAGACGCCTAAGCGCCTAGTTAAAGATTATCATAACGACCAAGTAACTTCCATATAAAAATACCAATAGGCCACCTTCTAATTTATTGAGCACTTTCCCTGTCACACTAAAGATATAGGCTAAAAACGTCACAAAAAATAAAACAATCAAATCGATGCGCATGGCATTTTCAAGCATGATAGGCGATATAAATGCACTTAAGCCTAAAACAAACGCTAAGTTAAAAATATTTGATCCAATAATATTGCCAAGCGCAATATCCCTTTCTTTTTTAAGATAACTCATAATGACCGTCGCGAGTTCTGGTAAAGAGGTTCCAAGCGCAACAATACTTAATCCTACAAGCCTTTCACTCATTCCAATATTAACCGCTATATGCGATGCATGAACCGTCGTTACTTGGCCCCCCACTATAACCATGATTAACCCTAGCATAAACCACGCAATGGATAGATATATATTATCAACCGTTTTAGGGGACTTTTCATACGCTAAACGTTTTGTAGATTTCATCAACATCACAATAAATAACGCAAAAAAAGCAAGCAATAAAGCCCCTTCAATTCTGTTGATTGAATCAATCCCAATAAACGCAAACCCTAACGTTAACGTAACAATCAACAAAGCAAAGGGAAACTCTTTTTTAATGATGCGATCTTTAATCACAATCGGCGCAAGCGTTGCGCTGATTCCTAAGACAAGCAATAAATTGGCCATTGAAGACCCTACAATATTTCCATAAGCAAGCGCACTTTGATCTCTTAGGGCAGCAGTCAAACTCACCGCAGCCTCAGGCGCACTCGTCCCAAACGCAACAATCGTTAAGCCCACAATAAAAGGACTTATTTTAAAATAATAAGCCACATCTGAAGCGCCTTTGACAAACCAATCAGCACCCTTAACCAATAAAGCAATGCCTACGATTAAAAACAATACATTCATTAAAATCACCTATAATCATCTAAGATAAGTGTAGCACGAACCATTTAGCTTGTCACTGTGAAAACGCAAGCATTTAAAACGCCTTCACCAAATCCCTAACAAACCCACATACCATGCGATGCGCCGTTCATGCTTGGGGGATTGGTTTAAATTGTACCTAAGCGGCCTCTCTGATGGTGCACTGCGCAGCTATCGGTGATGCGTTATATACGATCCATAATTAAATATCTTTGGGAGAAACGCATTCACCCATTTAAAATCAAAAATTTGATCCCTTGCTGCCCTATCCAATTAATCATTTGCTCTATTTTTTATATAAAATTAGATATTTATCTAATTATTTGTTGACTTCTCTAAAATTATCGAATATTATATAGATGAAGTTAAAATAATCGGAGGTAATTAGATGGCTATTAAATTATTAAGCAATAAAACCTTTTCTATTTTTATCGGTGGAAAAGCGATATCTGTGATTGGAAGTAACATTCAACAATTTGCGCTTTCTTTATATGTCTATGCTTTGACAGGATCCGCAACCCTGTTTGCGACAATGCTTTCGATTTCAATTCTACCTAGACTATTATTCTCCCCTGTTGCTGGGGTGATGGGTGATTGGTTTAACCGTAAAAAGATGATTGTTCGATTGGATCTCTTTAATGCAATCTTACTAACCGTATTTGCGACCTATTTCTTTTTTAATCAACGCCTTGAATTATTACTCATATATGCTTTGATTATTGTTTTAGAAATCGGAGAACTCTTTTATGAGTCTGCGGCTTCTGGGGTTATTCCTAGTATTGTTGAAGAAAAAGATTATACCACCGCCAAAAGCATTCAATCGATTGTGATCAATATTGGTCGACTTTTATCTCCCATGCTTGGGGCATTATTATATGGAGTCCTTGGATTATTGGCTGTCTTAATTGTCAATGCGATAAGCTTTTTAGTAGCGGGCATAATGGAACTATTTATGAACGTCCCTACCTTACAAAAACGTCCAGCAACACTCAATGTAAAATCCTTTTTCAAAGATTTAAAAGAAGGCTTCGTTATTATTAAAGACAATCATTTAATTAGAACGATTATCATATTAGGTACTGTGATTAATTTTGTGATTGGCCCCTTATTCACCGTAGGGTTCTTAGTGATTATCATTGACACTTTAGGCGCAAGTGAATTTCAATTTGGACTGTATCAATCATTCATGGCCGCTTCAATGATTATAGGGCCAATGATCGTGATGAGTTCTATTAAAAAATATGATACAGCGAAGGTATGTTTTATGGGGTTTGTGGTGACGGCGAGTTTAACCATTGTTATGGCTTTGGTGCCTTCACACTTTATGTTAAATCGTTTCCAAACAACCTTGATTCCTTTCGCATTACTCATGGCGCTTTCCTTCGCCGTTGGACTTACCGCAAGCATCATTAACATCTCTATTTCAACGCTTTTCGCGAAAACCGTCCCGATTGAAGCGATGGGACGTACCTCGAGTGTAATGAACTTACTCATTACCATGTTTATCCCTATTGGACAAATAACTTATGGAATCTTACTTGACAATATTCACCCTTCATTCATAATGATATTGAGTGGGGCTATTATATTCGCGGCTTTAATTATCTTTAAACGCTCCCTATTAATGAGCACACTAAAAACTACTAAAGATCCATTGAAAGGAATGATCCCTAGTGAAGTTCACGTATCATAAAGAAGAAAGTGTATTGTATGATTTATTCATGTTTCCGAAACTGGCGTTAATCACCGAAGAAGAAATTGCGAAAGTCAACGAACCATTGCATGGAAATAATCCTTTTGAAACCCTAGAAGACCCTGACCACGTAGATTTTGTTGAAAAGGCGAAACAAGATTTAGAAGCGTTTCGCGATCCCTTACTCGGTTTTTACGCCGATGAGATGACGAGCAGTTATGATTTTCCTTATTTACTGTTTAAAGCCTATTCTATTAAAGGATTTTCATCGCACACCGATTATTTTACCCATATCTTAAAAAACGATGAACCCGCCATACAAAAACGTCTTTTAGAAGCCATTTTAAGCATTGAAGACGATGATGCTTCAGCAATTCCAAACGAAAAAATCGAAACCCTTTTAAATAATAAAGATCAATTGCTTAAACTATTTCGCGCGATCACAACAACTGAAAATTATAAATGGACGCTACTGATGCTTATAGAAAACCCTGTAAAGTACCTTGAACTCTATCAAACCCTTATTGATTCGATCAAACCTTATTTTGATCACTACGTTAAAACGCATCATCAAGAAATCATTCAGTTCGAACAAGAAATCATTCAGTCCTTAAAAGAAGATCAAGAAGAAGCTTTCAAACAACTCACACAAGGCCTTTTACCGAGTGAAGTATTGGATGAAGAAAACCGTATTTTTACGTCTTTCGTTCATCCCTACACGTTTAGTAAAACAAGCTTTGGCCAAGAAAAGGTATTGTTAATAGGCTTAAGAATGGAAAAAGGCTTTAAAAAAGTATCAGAGTTTCAAGAAACATTACGTGAAAACCGCACTAAAGTCTTTAAAACCTTATCCGATAACACACGCTATGAAGTCTTAAGGTGCATCGCAAATGGGGTTACCTCGACGAAAAAGATAGCGGAATCCTTAGGCGTTTCAAGCGCAACCATTACCTATCATATTAATGCGTTTTTAACCACAAAAGTTGTTAAAATTCCTAAATCCAAATCCCTAAAATATGAAGTCGACTTTGAAAGACTTGAAACATACTGGCAAGATTTTATGAATGATTTAAAGCCTCATTAAAAAAGACCACGCAAATCGTTGATACAGTATCTACCTTGCAAAAGAAAGCTTTTGTATACAAAGCAATTTTGATACAATAATTATACTAAGCGCTTAGGAGCCCATTATGAATTCAGATGCCCTTATGTTACTTTATTTATTATATGGTTTAACGTTTATCTTATTTGGAGGCTACGCTTTAGTTTCCCATAAAAAATCTTATTCTGTGTTCCCGGTTGTGAATGCGTTGTTTTATCTTGGAATATTTGGGATTTTACACGGATTAAGTGAATGGTTCACGATGTTTAGACACGCAAACGCATTTAATACGTATCGAGTGGAACTATTTTATTTTAGTAGAATTTTGAAAGCTTTATCCTTTTTAGCGCTTATCCAATTTGGACTCGTTTTATTATTAAGACCGTTTTGGCGCAAAGTAAGCGCAGGCGTTTTGGGAATATACTTTTTATTTTTCGTGATTATCTTTTATCGCATTGTTTTTTTACAAGGGATGAGGTATTTATATGAAAACCCTATATTTTTAACGGTTTCATTAAGATATTTGATGGCTTTGCCTGGAGGGATTATTGCTGGGAGTGTCTTATTTTATCAAGGCTTTAGAATCCGTAAGCTTGATACGCTATGGGCAAAACAATATTTTTATTTGGGTGCTGTCATTATGATATACGGGCTATTAGATGGATTATTTGTTCGACAAGCCAATTTTTTCCCAGCGACTATATTTTATAATGCATGGTTTAATGAAACGTTCAGTATTCCCATCCAATTTTTAAAAATTCTTACTGGAGGATTTCTCTTCATAGGCATTCATCTGATCATCAAAAGTTTTGCTTGGGAACGCAATCGAAAATGGGATGCGATACAAACAGATTATAAAAAGCATTTTGATTATGATACATTCAATCAAAAAATTCATGATGATTTAATTCAAAACCTTTACATTAGTGGATTAAACATAGATGCTTTAAAAGGTGAGACCTTAGATGCAACAAGTAAAATGGCATTAGATGAAACGTCTAAGGTCCTTAATCAAAATATTCAATCATTGCGAGAATTTTTAAAACATTCTACCTTTAAACCCTTAAGTCTTGATGCGTTTGACCAAAAAGTTCAAACGTTTATGAAGTCGATTGACCATACCGCTACTTTTAAACTAAACTATCACAATCATTTAACCGCTCAAGGACTTAGAAATGTTGATGCCCACTTGTTAGAAGCGGTATATTACATTATAAAAGAAGCGCTAATGAATGCCTTAAAGCATTCTAAAGCCAATAATGTTTCGGTTATACTCTTTCAAGAATTAGAGTGTATAAAATTAATCATTACAGATAACGGGAAAGGGTTTGACATAAAAAAAATGAGAAATGTTCAACACTTAGGGTTAAAATCTATGGATAAAAGCGCTGAAAATTTAGGCGGAACGCTAAAGGTTTATTCAAAAGAAAAATCGTTTATTTTTAAATCCGGAACAACGATTAATGCATTTATTCCATTGGAGGGTTCTTCATGAAAAAAATAATGATTGTTGATGATCATCACATTGTTAGAGAAGGCATTAAAGGATTAATCCAGAAACATTCAAATTACACCGTCACGCACACTGTTTCTTCAATCGGTGAGATGTTTTTAACCTTAGAAACCAGTATGCCTGATTTATTACTCCTTGATTTAAAATTGAATGACGGCGATGGCATAACCGCTGCAATCCAATTAAAAAGAAAATACCCAACGCTTAAAATATTAATTTTATCTGGATTCATAGAACCTGAAATGGCCGCCGAAGCGAAATGTATTGGCGTCGAAGGGTACGTCTTAAAAACCGTTGATTTTAAGAAACTTATTGACGCAATTGAGGCCGTATTAAATGGCAGTACAATCTATGATGCGTCGGTTGATGTAAAAACCAATGATACGTTCCCCTTAAAGGCCCTTTCAAACCGAGAAGGGGAACTCATTAGACTCATGGCTTTAGGCATGACCAATAAAGAAATTGCGGATAACATGGATATTGCGGAAAAAACGGCGCGTAACTACACAGCAAATTTGTTCAGAAAAATAAAAGTTGATAACCGCAGTGAAGCGGTTGGCTACTACATGAGACATTGTAAAATCCATACCAATAGGGTCTAATGACCCTATTTTTTTATTTAAAAACAC
>CAYZOR010000075.1:0-6073 GCA_964479895.1 uncultured Candidatus Izemoplasmatales bacterium
TATCAAACGAAAAAAGGAGATTTTTATTCACATGACTGGAACAGTAAAATGGTTTAATTCTGAAAAAGGCTACGGCTTTATTACTACTGATGAGGGAAATGACATTTTTGTACATTACAGTGCAATTAAAGAAGAAGGGTTCAAAACTTTAAACGAAGGCGAAAAAGTTGAATTTGAAGTTGTTGAAGGCGATCGCGGACCTCAAGCTTCAAACGTAGAAAAACTTTCATGAATTAACACACAATAGGTGAGAGGGTTAAAACCTCTCACTTTTTTTATGAGCCGTATGATATCGTTTTTTAATGCTTAGGGATTGTGATACAATAAATATGAATTTAAAAGGAAAAGGTGAAGACCATGAAAATATTTAATACGTTAACCAATAAATTAGAGACATTTAAACCCATCCACAGCGATACGGTTAACATGTATGTGTGCGGGCCAACGGTCTATAATTATATCCATATTGGAAACGCACGGCCTGTTATTTTCTTTGATGTCGTAAGACGTTATTTTGAACATAAAGATTACACCGTGAACTTTGTGAGTAACTTCACAGATGTTGATGATAAAGTAATCACAAAAGCATTAGAAGATGAGATGAGTGAATTAGACGTTGCGAATAAATTCATAGAAGCATTTTATGAAGACGCCAAGCGCGTTGGGAGCTCGACTAAATATTTGGCGCCAAGAGTGACAGAATACATGTCTTCTATTATTTCCTATATCGAAAAGCTTATGGAACAAGGCTATGCCTATCAAGTCGATAGCGATGTGTATTTTAGAGTCGGTAAAATAAAAGATTATGGTATTTTATCAGGGAGAAAAGTTGAAGATTTAAAAGAAGGCGCGCGTATTGATGTTAATACTAAAAAAGAAAGTCCCTTAGACTTTACATTATGGAAACAGACCGATCAAGGGATAACTTGGCCATCTCCTTGGGGGGAAGGTAGACCAGGTTGGCACACCGAATGTGTGGCCATGATCAGTGATATATTTGGCGGTAAAATTGATATTCATGGTGGCGGAAGTGAAATTAAATTTCCACACCACGAAAATGAAATTGCACAAAATAAAGCGTTAGAAAATCATAACATTGCGAATTACTGGATGCATAATGGCCAATTAAATATTGATGATAAAAAAATGAGTAAAAGTGAAGGGCGCGTTATTTTGGTTAAAGATTTAGATTATGATTATATGGGATTTAGGTTATTTACCTTATCCACCCATTACCGTAGTCCAATCAATTATACCGATGAAATTTTGATAAATTATGTTAAAGAATGGGAAAAAATGCGTCGTATTTATAAACAAAGTTTTTACCATTTAGATTTAAAAGATGCGTTAGAAGTGAAACCTGAATTCACGCCTGAATTAAAAGGGATTGAACTGAAGTTTATGGACGCTATGGACCATGATTTTAATACAGCAAATGCGATTACTGAACTTCAAAACTTGGTGAAATATACCAATCAAACCATTCGTAAAAAAGATAGTGAAAGCGCCTTAAAAGGGGCTATTGAAACGTTTGACACGTTTTTTAAAATTTTAGGATTAGACCCTGGGGTAACGAAATTATCAGCGCATGATAAAGCGATTTATGTTGCATGGGATGATGCTAGAAAAAACAAAGAGTTTGATAAGGCTGATCGTTTACGTGAAAAACTTTTAGAAAGAGGCATCCTTTAATGCTTCAATATAACGGTCAAACATTAGCGTATATCGGTGATGCAGTCTATGAGCTTCATATTCGTGAAAAATTACTAAGTAGTGGGAAAGTTCACCCTAACGCGATGCATCAAGCCGCGATAGAACATACGAATGCAAGTGGACAATTTCAAGCGTTTAAAAAAATTGAATCTTTGTTGAGTGAAAAAGAAAAAGGGATTGTGATGCGCGGTAGAAATGCGAGCAGTTCTAGAAAACCAGGGAAGGCTGATCTTTCTACTTATAAAATGGCAACTGGTCTTGAAGCGTTAATTGGCTATTTATATTTAGATAAACAAACCACAAGACTCACTGAAATTCTAAACGCTATTTTTTAATAAGGTAAAATTATGTATAGTTTTATCAACCCGACATTACTAAACATCATGATACAATGAGAAAGAAGGGATACCACATGCTAATATACGGGAGCAATCCAGTAGAAGAAGCTTTAAAAGCAAACCGCAAAATCTTTGAGCTTTTTCATGTTAAAGATACCCATGAATCTTTGGTAGGATTTGCGAAAAAACAAGGCATTAAAACAACGGTTTTAGATAAACACGCTATGCGTAAAAAATTTGGTCCGACACATCAAAATATCGCGGCCAATGTTGAAGATTACGCATTTAAGGGATTAAAAGAATCCTTAACCCAATCGGGCAAGAAGCTATATGTAATGCTCGATGGGGTTGAAGATCCTCACAATTTAGGCGCGGTCATTAGAAACGCTGAAGCCTTTAATGCAAGCGGCGTTATCATTCCCAAAAACAGAAGTGCTTCGATTACAAATACGGTCGTCAAAGTCTCTTCAGGCGCCATAGAATACGTTGATTTAATCCAAGTAAGCAATCTTAACCAAGCGATCAAAGTGTTAAAAGAAAACAATGTTTGGGTTGTCGGATTCGAACTGGAAACATCAGATACTTTGGATGATATATTTGTTGATACAGATCTCGCACTAATTTTCGGCAATGAAGGCAAAGGGCTTTCTAGCTTAGTGAAAAAAAACTGCGACTTCCTTGTTAAAATTCCAATGAATGGTCATGTAAACTCCTTAAATATTAGTGCCTCAGCAGCGGTGGCGCTTCACGATATTAAAAAACGTCAAAGGAGCTAATATGATTAACTACCATAACGATTACGAAATCATCAACAGAATCAAAGAAGGAGACGATGAGGCGTATACGCTTATGGTTTTAAAGTATACCCCGCTGATTAAAAAACACATTGCATATTTTAATTTATCGTATGCGTATGAAGATTTATACCAAGAAGCAATTATGTTACTTTATAAGCTTGCGTTAAAGTTTGATCCATCATTTAATAAAACGTATACGCGTTTGTTCGAAATGAGTTTCCAGCGTTATTTAATCACGTATCTTAACACGTTAACGAGACGTAAACATAAAGCAGTTACCTATCAATCGTGTATAGCTGAGCGGACGCGGTGTGTCAAAGAGCCTTCAAGTTATTTCCTTGCGCACTTAGAAGAAATAAGGAAAATCTTGACACCTATAGAGTTTAGTGTTTATACTTTAAGAGAATTAAAAAATTGTGCAATCGATACTATTTGTGAGGAATACAACTTATCCATTAAAACTGTGTACAATGCATTACATCGTGCGAAACGCAAAATACAGTGTTTTTTTGCGTCGGATTAAGTTGACAAATGCCCCACTTTTTGGTAGATTATATATTTGCAAGCAAAGGTGTGATACCATGCGTATAAAAATTCGTCTCATTTGTGAAAAATGCTTATCTAGAAACTACACAACCTATAAACATAAAGATGAACAAGAACGTATGACCATAAAAAAATACTGTAGTCGTTGTAAAGAACATACAATGCACAAAGAAAGTAAATAGGAGCGTTTAATTATGGCAAAGAATAAAAAAGAACAACCAGAAGACAAAATTGGCAAAGTTTTCTCGATCTTAAAAAAAGAATATCGTTTTGAAGGATTACTACTTGGTTTCCTAGGGGCGATGGTGTTGGTCCTTGGAATTTATATTTTCGAAGGGCAATTATTAGAAATTCAACTGACTGATTGGTTTATTTTTGCAACTGAATTACGCATTAATATTTTCTCAATCTTTGTCATTGCGATTGGTGCTGTTGCATTAATCATCTCACTCGCTCCGTTTTTTATTCCTGGAGTTAAAGAGATGCGTCGTGTATCGTGGCCAAGTTTAAGCATGCTCAAAAACCATTCCGCAAGAGTATTTGGATTTATGATTTTCCTTTCATTAATGTTTGTCCTTTATGACCTTGTGTTCTCACCACTCTTCGATTACCTATACGGATTGGGTGCTTAATTTATGAGTTTCCTTGAAGAAAAACAATGGTATATCGTACAGACTTATTCTGGACAAGAAAACTCGGTGAAAATAAACCTTGAAAGACGTATTGAAACCATGCAGATGGAAGATAAAATCTTTCAAGTGGTGATTCCAGAAGAAACTGTACTTGAGAAAAAAGCGGATGGAACGACAAAAGAAAAAATCAATAAACTATATCCCGGGTATGTCTTTGTAGAAATGATCGTAACCGATGATTCATGGTTCGTTGTGAGAAACACACCGGGTGTTACAGGCTTCTTAGGCAGTAGTGGTGGGGGAACAAAGCCAGTTCCATTACCACACGATGAAATCAACCCAATCTTAAAACGGGCTGGTGTTATTCAAACGCCTAAAGTTGATATTGAAACAGGTCAAAAAGTACGCGTTACTGCTGGGCCTTTTATGAATCAAGTTGGAACCGTTGAAGCGGTAGATTTTGATAAAGAAATCGTCACCGTTTTAGTCGAAATGTTTGGAAGAGAAACCCCAAAGCAACTTACATTCGATGAAATCGACACCAATGTTTAAATCAATCAATGATTGACAAGGTTTTTTAACTGGTGTATAATAATCAAGCATGTCATAAAGACGTGCTTATTTTCATGCTTATTAATTGAGTGGAAGGATATAAATCCGTTGACCACATCACGAATATAGGGAGGTGTCTATCGTGGCTAAAAAAGATGTAAAGACCGTTGTTAAGTTACAAATTCCTGCCGGAAAAGCAAACCCAGCTCCGCCAGTTGGACCAGCACTTGGTCAAGCCGGTGTAAACATTCAAGAATTTTGTACAAAATTCAATGATCAAACCAAAGAGAAAATGGGAAATATTATTCCAGTAGAAATTACGGTTTTTGAAGACCGTACATTTACGTTTGTAACCAAAACACCACCAGCAGCAGATTTATTAATGAAAGCAGCTGGGGTTAAAAAGGGTGCTTCAAACCCACTAACTGAAAAAGTTGGAAGTATTACAAAAGACCAATTACGTGAAATTGCAGAAACAAAAATGCCTGACTTAAACGCAAATGACGTTGAAGCAGCAATGCGCATTATTGAAGGATCTGCACGTAACATGGGAATCACTGTCAAAGGTTAAGCAACTAGTTGTATATAGCAACTAATTGTGGGAGGAGATTCCGCTAGACCACATTTAGGAGGTAAAATCATGGCTAAAAACGGAAAAAAATATAGCGCAGCGCTTGAAAAAGTAGACCGCACAAAAAGCTATAAAATCCAAGATGCAATCGAATTGTTAAAAGATATTTCATTCGAAGGCTTCGATGCTTCAGTTGAGTTAGCGATTCGCTTAAACGTTAACCCTCGTAAAGCTGAACAAAACTTACGTGGAGCAATTGTATTGCCACACGGTACTGGAAAGAGTAAAAAGGTTTTGGTATTCGCTCAAGGCGATAAAGCAAAAGAAGCTGAAGAAGCAGGTGCTGATTATGTCGGCGATGACGATTTAATCAACAAAGTAATGGATGGGTGGATGGACTTCGATACTGTTGTTGCAACCCCAGATATGATGGCGAAAGTTGGAAAGTTAGGTCGCACATTAGGTCCTAAAGGCCTTATGCCAAACCCAAAAACTGGAACTGTCACGATGGATGTTAAAAAAGCAGTCGAAGAAATCAAAGCAGGTAAAATTGAATACCGCGTTGATAAAGTCGGAAACTTACACATTACCGTTGGTAAACGTTCATTCTCAGATGTAAAACTATTTGAAAATATCAAATCATTTTATGACACTGTTATCAGCTTGCGTCCGCAAACTGTTAAGGGTGGATATGTGAAAAACATTTCTCTTGCTACAACAATGAGCCCTGGTGTCAAAATTGATGCTAGCTCAATTAAATAAACCATAATAACTCATTTGTCGAAGACCTTAGGAACCACCAGGTTTAAATAGCCTAAGTAGATGAAAGACGATTAAAAATAATCCTCTTTTGTCGACGACAAAAGAGGTTTTCATTTGACCAAACACTGGGAGGTGTAGACGTTGGCTAGAAAAGCTATTGAA
>CAYZOR010000076.1:0-6067 GCA_964479895.1 uncultured Candidatus Izemoplasmatales bacterium
TCAGGCAGCAAAGTCACGCTCATTTTAGGTGCTAGAAATAAAGATTTCTTAATTATGAAAGAAGCCTATGAAGCGTTTGTTGACGAAGTCATTTATACAACGGATGATGGCTCATTTGGACAAAAAGGACTGGTTACTGAACCACTAGAGGATATATTATCTAAAGATGACTCCATCGACCAAGTCATTGCGATTGGGCCTGTGATTATGATGAAATTCGCCACGAAGGTTGCTTTAAAATATAATAAAAACATCGATGTTTCTTTAAATCCTATTATGATCGATGGGACAGGCATGTGTGGGAATTGTCGAGTGAATATTGCTGGAAAAACATATTTTGCATGTATTGATGGGCCGGATTTTGAAGGGCAAGATGTCGATTTTGATGGGTTAATGAAACGTCAAAGTTATTATAAAGATGAAGAGCATCAGTGTTATTTGAGGTTAAACCATGAATAAAACGTCGCGTACAAAAATGCCCGAACAAGACCCCATCAAACGAAGCAGTAATTTTTTAGAAGTTGCTTTAGGCTACGGCATAGAAGAAGCCAAAAAAGAAGCATTACGATGTATTGATTGTAAAAACCCAAAATGTGTCATGGCGTGTCCTGTTAGTGTAAAAATCCCTGAATTTATTAAGCATATACTAAACGATGACATGGATGGCGCGTTCGATAAGATTTATGAAGATAACATATTGCCCTCTATATGCGGTCGTGTTTGTCCCCAAGAAAGCCAATGTGAAGGCGCCTGTATATTAGGCATTAAAGGAGACCCTGTATCGATTGGTGCTTTAGAGCGTTTCGTCGGTGATTATGGGATGCAACATGATAAAGCGAATACAACCGTTAAAAACGTCAAAAATCAAAAAGTCGCAGTCGTTGGATCGGGCCCTGCAGGGCTTGCGAACGCTGCATCATTAAGAAGAAAAGGGTACCAAGTAACCGTATTTGAAGCATTGCATGAGTATGGTGGGGTTTTAACCTATGGAATCCCAGAATTCCGTTTGCCTAAAAATATTGTTAAAAAAGAAATTAAGAATCTTAAAGATATGGGCGTTGAATTCATCAAAAACGCTATCGTTGGAAAATCAATCACCATCGACCAACTAAAAGAAGATGGCTATCAAGCAATTTTTATCGGAAGTGGTGCAGGCCTTCCTTCCAGCCTTGGAATTCCTGGTGAAAATTATAACGGCGTCTACTTTGCGAATGAGTTTTTAACGCGTGTTAACTTAATGCGTTCTAATGTCTTTCCAAATAGTGCGACTCCTATTAAAACAGGAAACAAAGTTGCGGTAATTGGTGGGGGAAATGTTGCGATGGATGCCGCAAGAACGGCCAAACGTATTGGGGCTAAAGAAGTCATGATTATCTACAGACGAGATCAAACAAGCCTCCCTGCAAGATTAGAAGAAATCCATCATGCCATTGATGAAGGCATTGAAATGAATCTATTATATAATCCAGTTGAGATATTTTCTGAAAACTATGAAGTAAAATCTATTAAATGTGAACGCATGGAATTAGGCGAAAAGGATCGTTCAGGTCGACGAAGACCAATGCCTACTGGCGATTATAAAACATTTGATGTGGATTCTGTGATTGTCTCAATCGGTCAAAAACCAAACCCAATCTTAAAACAAAGCACAAACGATTTAAACACCCATGATTGGGGAGGTATTATTACTGATCAAACCCATAAAACATCCATTGAAGGTGTTTTTGCGGGGGGAGATGCCGTGACTGGCGCGGCAACTGTAATCTTAGCAATGGGCGCCGGAAAAGATGCGGCTGAGTCAATCGATGAATACTTGAAAACCCAATAGTTAAAAAGAGTCATTTTGCCTTTAAAATGGCTCTTTTTTAATTGACAAACCGCTGATTTATTGTTAAACTTTTATTATATATTTTGATATTCAAACAAATTTGGAGGATGTAATGAAAAAAATAGGTGTAGTAGTATGTGGAAACTCTGGATTAGACTATATTGACCATCCATACGATATTCGTATGATTCGCTCTGTTTTAATTATGGGGGATGATGAGTATACGGATTTTGTGGACATTAAAGCCGATGATTTTTACGAAAAAATTAAAGCGGATAGTTCACTTCATCCCACCACCGCACAAACCGCAACGGGTGTTATTTTAGAAACGTATGAAAAATTAAAAGCCGATGGCTATGATGAAATTATCGCAATCACCATTTCATCAAAGCTCTCTGGAACCTATGAAGGGGCTATTTTAGCTTCAAATATGGTAGAAGGCGTTAATGTGACAGTATTTGATTCTAAATCATTGGCATACGCTGAAGCTTATATGGCATTAGAAAGCGCACGCATGGCAAAAGAAGGAAAAGATGTTCCAGAAATCATCGATCGTTTAACAAAAATAAGAGAAAACCAAGGATTATTGGTTTCTGTAGACACATTAAAATATCTTGTCAAAAATGGACGCTTATCAGGCGCATCAGGCTTTTTAGGATCGATGCTTAAAGTAAAACCAATGCTTCATCTATCACGTGAAGGAAAAGTTGAACCGGTTGAAAAAATTAGAACCAGACAAAAAGCGTTAAATAGAATTGTTGAAAAATTTAGTGAAGAAGTCTATGAAGATGGTATGGAAGTATTTGTAATTCACGCCAATGCATATGATGCATTAGACGATGTAAAACAGGCTTTAAAAGATAAACTTAAAAATGTTGATACTATCAATGACTATCCTTTAACTCCAGTCGTTGGTGCGCATGCTGGTCATGGCGCTTTAGCAATAGGTTGGATAAAAAAATAACACATGAAAAAATGTGTTATTTTTGTTATAATATGTATGGTATAAAAAAGGGGTGAAACCAATGAATGAGTCACCAAAGACAATCATTAATGACTTATTGGTTGAAGTATTTAATCAAATTTTAAGCATTCAACAAGAACACTTAAGAAATCAAGGTATCAATCTTTCGATGAATGAAATTCATGTCCTTGAAGCCATTCAAAAAACTAAAGAGTCAACCATGAGTAATGTCGCTAAAAAATTACGTGTAACCGTTGGAACGCTCACAACCGCAATCAACCGTTTAGTTGAAAAAGGGTATACAGAAAGATACTCGAATCCTACTGATAAAAGGAAAGTGTATTTACGTTTAAGCCCTAAAGCTAAAAAAGTTCTAAAGACACATGATACCTTCCACGAAGATATGATCAACTCCGTGATTAAAGATATGAATGTTGAAGAAAATGAAGTGCTTGTTGCATCACTTCAAAAACTTAGGGATTATTTTAAAGAAAAATATTGATTGAGGTGAACAATTTGCCAATTAGTTCGGATGTGCTTAGAGGGCATTTAGAAAGTATTATATTAACACTCATTAATGATCAAGATCGATATGGATATGAAATTGTTAACGAAATCAAAAAAAGGACAAATGGCAATTATTTAATGAAAGAAGCCACACTTTATGCGATGGTGCAAAGGCTTGAAAAAAAAGAAGTTATCACATCTTATATTGGGGATAAATCACATGGTAGAAAAAGAAAATATTATAAAATAACAACACTTGGTAAAGCATATCTTTATGAAAAAAAGCAAGAATGGAAAACGTTAAAATCATTAATGGCACTATTTTTGGAGGATACCAATGAAACGGCTTGATAAATTTATAGATCGTCTACACAAACATGAAACCAACCCAGAAAATTCAATGAGTGGTCTTAAACAAATGCTTTACGAAAAAGTCGATGATTTAATGAAAGAAGAAATGCTAAGTGAAGAGGAAGCCATTGATAAAACCATCGAAGATTTTGGAGATGAATCCGATTATCATTTTCAAAACATGGATAAAGAACAAAAACGCCATAAACGACAAAAAACTATCAGACATTATAGAAACGATTTATTGTTTGCGTCGATTGCAACAGTGTTAATTGCTGCAATCGTTATAACCATCAATTATGTGATGTTTGAAGATTTTTTTCCTTGGGTTTCCATAATTATCATTTTAGGGGTCATGTTTTGGCCACTGAGTTTGCTTTATAAGTTTTTAAATAAAAAAGGAGAGTAAAAATGAAGAAAACTGCTGTTATAGCTGTTTCAACAGGGTGTTTAGATTACTTAGATTTAAATCCTGAGAACCTTTTTATTATTCGCTGCAAAATTATTATTGGAGACAAAACGTATGATGATTATGTTGACATTAATGCCTCAGACTTCTATGAGACCATTAAAAATGATACATCAGTCGTCCCGAGTTCCTCAATGCCAGCCATCGGAGAAATCTTAGAAACACTAGAAACCATTGAAGAAAAAGGGTATGAAAATGTTTTAATGATTACCATCTCTTCGGAACTAAGCGGAACGTATCAAACCTGTAAAATGGCTGCCAATAGTTTTGAAGGGAACTTAAACATTAAAGTACTCGATACGAAAAACGCCGCAATCAGTGAAGGCTTTATTTCAATAGAAGCCTTGCGTTTAATTGAGGAAGATAAACTTTCTTTAGACGAAATCTATGCTTACTTAGAGAAACTCTCTTTAGCTAGGGAACAATACTTTATGGTCGATAACTTAAGGTTACTGGTTAAAAATGGCCGCTTATCAGGGGCTAAAGGATTAATGGGACGTCTTTTAAAAATGAAACCTATTTTAAAAGTAAATGACGAAGGAAAAATTGTCCCACATGAAAAAATACGAACCCAAAGAAAAGCATTAGAAGTAATGACCAATCAAGTAATCGAAGCTTTAAAAGGTAGAAAAAACATCGTCATAACATATGATACATCTGATAACCAAGAAGGCTTTGATTATGTGAAAAGTCGAATCGAACAAGTTTATCCGGATTTTAAATCTTATGCAGCACCCATTACTCCTGTTATAGGGGCACATACAGGCGCTGGAACGGTTGGCGTTGCTTTTTTTGACCTCGACGAAGCAAAGAAATAAATTGTAAAAGCCACCCATTAGTGGTAAAATATTTTCGGTGATTTATATGGAAAATCGAACACAAAAAACGGTGCTTATTGCAGTATTATTGGCAGTCAGTATCGTTTTAAACTTGGTAGAACGCTTTACTCTACAAGGCTTTACAGGCTTACCAATGGTAAGACTTGGTCTTGCGAATATTGTTGTTTTACTCATATTATATACATATGGGACTAAAGATGCCTTTGCGATTTTATTTTTAAGAATTGTATTAGTCGCAATGCTGTCTACAGGACTTGGATCTGTTAGCTTTTTACTTTCATTATCAGGTGGAATGGTTGCTTTTTTATTAATGGTTACGTTTAAGGCGTTAAAAGGCTTTACCATTATAAGTGTTAGTATCATGGGTTCATTAGGGCATGCTTTTGGTCAAATTGTAATGGCGGTGTTTATTTTAGCAACCGATGAAATTATTTTTATACTCCCTATTCTTATGACTTTAAGTGTTCCAACAGGAATCTTTGTCGGGTTAACAACTCAAAGACTATTAAAAATATTAGGCCCACAAATGGGATATTCAGTCGAATAAAAACAGCTTATATCAGTATAGTTGATATAAGCTGTTATTTTTTATTTATCTTTGGTTAGAAATGCAGGTAGTTTAACTACATCGTTTTTATAAAGAAGCGTTAAAACGCTAAAGATAATTAGTAAGATTCCAGGTAAGAATAAAGCAATCATGATCGCAGTATTATCATCTACAAATGATTCTTCTTCAATCCCGCTTAGTGAAAGCTCTCTTACATATTCTTCTTCTAAATTATCGCTCATTTCAATCGTGTTTTCATCGATGTACCAAAGGGCTTCTAAATCATCTCTTGAATTAACAAAGTCTAATCCTTCTTCTAAAGGCATAATAAATATCGCCGTAACCAATAAATCGCCAATAGCACCATCAGAACTTACTAACGTTACACTTTTGTGATGATCCGTAGGAAATAAAGTGTTTGGATCAATCAAATGGTGATATTTTCTACCATCCACCTCATAATATCTTTGATAATCTCCACTCGTTGTTACGTTATCACCACTTGTGATTTGTAAAGACCCAATTCTATTTTGGGGATTATTCGGTGAATCAGGATTAGTGA
>CAYZOR010000077.1:0-260 GCA_964479895.1 uncultured Candidatus Izemoplasmatales bacterium
TAAAAACATTAGCAAAAGATGATAATAAAAATACTTCGGAAGCATTAATTGATATTCATGCTAAATTACGACCTGGTGAGCCTTCTACGATTGATAGTGCTAAAAACCAAATAGTTAGTCGTTTTTTTGATGAATTCCGAAATGATTTAGCAAAAGTTGGGCGCTATAAATTTAATAAAAAATTATTCGTTGCAGAGCGGTTGCTAAATCAGGTTTTGGCGGAAAGTGTTAAACATAAAAATAAAGTTGTATTAAAGAAA
>CAYZOR010000077.1:270-2573 GCA_964479895.1 uncultured Candidatus Izemoplasmatales bacterium
GCTTTACAAGCGGGCTTTGGTTTACAAAAGGTTGTCGTCAACGAAGATTTGGACGTTTATAACGAAGTTCAAGTCGTTTATGTTTATGATCGTGAAGAGCAAACGAAGGTTCCAATTATTGGTAATAAACAAGATGTTGATATTGAACGGATTACCATTCCTGATATTTTGGCTTCCGTTTCATATTTTTTAAATTTGCATGAAGGAATTGGCAATTTTGATGAAATTGATCACTTATCAAATCGTCGCGTGCGCCAGGTTGGTGAATTATTACAAAATCAATTTCGTATTGGTGTTAGTAGAATCGAACGGGTAATTCGTGATCGCATGGCGACGCAAGAATTAGATGATATTACACCAAAAAAGTTAATTAACATTCGGCCATTAACTGCAGCAATGAAAGAATTTTTTGGTAGCAGCCAACTTTCTCAGTTTATGGATCAAGCGAATCCGATGGCGGAATTAGCACACAAAAGACGATTATCTTGTCTTGGGCCTGGTGGTCTTTCTCGTGATCGGGCGGGCTTAGAAGTGCGTGATGTTAATCCTTCGCACTATGGTCGTTTATGTCCGGTTGAAACACCAGAGGGGAATAACATTGGTTTAATTTCTCATTTGGGAAGTTTTGCTCGTGTTAATGAGTATGGTTTCATTATGACACCATATCGTCGTGTGAAAGATAAAAAATTAACCGATGAAATTGTTTATATGACGGCTGATGAAGAAGCTGATTATTATATTTCTCAAGCATCGATTCCGGTTGATGATAATAATCAATTAATCGGTGAACGGATAACTGTGCGGCACCGTGGTGAGAATATTATGATTAATGCTGATCAAGTCGATTTTATTGATGTTTCACCACAACAAATTATTTCTATTACAACTAGTGGTATTCCATTTTTGGAACACGATGATGGGAAACGTTTGTTGATGGGAGCTAATATGCAGAAGCAAGCGGTGCCATTGTTAGAAAGTGCGGCACCATTAGTAGGAACTGGTGTTGAAGCAATCGCCGCCAAAGATTCTGGGGCGATATCAATCGCACATAATGCAGGAACAGTGCAATATGTTGATGCCAAAAAAATTGTCATCAAAACTCGCAATGGCGAAGATGTTTATCATCTTGATAATTTTGAAAAAAGTAATGATGGAACCTGTTATCATCAAAAGCCGATTGTGAAAAAAGGTGATAAAGTAAAAAAAGGCATGGTAATTGCCGACGGTCCAAGTACGGAAAAAGGCGAAATGGCACTAGGGAAAAATTTAGTCGTCGCATTTATGAATTATGATGGTTATAATTATGAAGATGCGATAATTTTAAATGAACGATTAGCAAAACAAGATGTGTTAACTTCAATTCATATTGCTGACTACCAAGTAGAATCACGTGAAACAAAATTGGGTCCAGAAGAATTTACAAGAGATATTCCAAATGTTAGTGAGCAAGCTCGTAAGAACCTTGATGAAAATGGTGTTGTGCAAGTTGGAACGGTTGTTAAAGAAGGTGACATTTTAGTTGGTAAAGTAACACCAAAAGGAATGGTGGAATTAACCGCCGAAGAACGATTGTTGCACGCTATTTTTGGTGAGAAATCGCGCGAGGTTCGTGACACGTCATTGCGAGTTCCGCATGGTGGTGGTGGAATAGTGCACGAAGTAAAAGAGTTTACTAAAGATGATACTGATGAATTGCCGGCTGGCGTTTCAAAAATGGTGCGTGTTTATATCGCGCAAAAAAGAAAAATCAGCGTGGGCGATAAAATGGCGGGTCGACATGGTAATAAAGGCGTTATTTCGTTGGTATTACCGGAAGAAGATATGCCTCACACCGCTGATGGTCGGACGGTTGATGTATTATTAAGTCCACTTGGTGTTCCTTCTCGTATGAATATCGGACAAATTTTAGAAATGCATTTAGGTATGGCAGCGCATGAATTAGGAATTCATATTGCTACACCGGCATTTGCTGGTGCTGGTAAGGAAGAAATTATTGAAATATTAAAAGAAGCTAATTTAAGTCCTGATGGTAAGGAAGTATTATATGATGGTCGTACTGGTGAGGCGTTTGATAATAAGATTAGCGTCGGAGTTATGTATATGATTAAACTGCATCACATGATTGACGATAAGTTACATGCTCGTTCAACTGGTCCATATTCACTAGTAACACAACAGCCGTTAGGTGGTAAAGCGCAATTTGGTGGTCAGCGATTTGGTGAAATGGAAGTTTGGGCTTTATATGCTTATGGTGCTGCTAATATTTTACAAGAATTACTTACTACTAAATCGGATGATGTAAC
>CAYZOR010000077.1:2583-6045 GCA_964479895.1 uncultured Candidatus Izemoplasmatales bacterium
AGTGAAAACTTATGAGGCATTAGTTAAAGGTGAAACAGCACCGAAATCTGGCATACCAGAATCATTCCGGGTTTTAATGAAAGAATTGCAAGCATTATCACTTGATGTTAATGTGATAAACGAAGATGGTTATAAAATTGATTTAAGACAACTTGAAGAAGCCGAAAAAGACAGTAAGGTAGATGTTGCCGAGGTTGAAAAATCACTTGATTTAGGTGAGGAAGAAGCAACTAAAAAATCAGTGGTCGAAGCATCACCAATGGTAGAGGAAACGGCGGAAGCAACTGAAGAAGTAACGGAAACAACGGAGGTAACTGACCCAGCGGAAGCAACGGAAGAACCAGATGATGCAACTGAAAAGGCCGAAGAACCGATTGAAGAAGAGGAACCGGCGGCTGAAGATGAAACCGAAGAATTAACCGAAAAAACTATCGATGAATTAGAGTTTACGCCACGAGTAATGAGTAGTTTGAAGAAACATGATATTGCAACCGTGGGTGATTTAGTGGCTAAAACGGAAAGTGAAATAAAAAATTTCAGCAATCTTGGTGAAAAATCATTCCAAGAAATTGTTGATAAAGTAACAGAACTTGGTTTGGAATTTAAAGAAGAGCAGTCTTTAGATGCGAAAAAGGAGGCAGAATAATGGACGTAAATAAGTTTGAAGCCTTAAAAATTAGTATTGCATCGCCAGAGAAAATTCTTCAATGGTCTTATGGTGAAGTAACAAAAGCCGAAACAATTAATTATCGCACTTTAAAAACTGAAAAGGAAGGGCTTTATTGTGAAAAAATCTTTGGACCTACCAAAGATTACGAATGTTATTGTGGTAAGTATAAAAAATTACGCTATAAAAATATTATTTGTGATCGATGTGGGGTTGAAGTAACTCGTGCGAAAGTACGAAGAGAACGCATGGGTCATATTGAATTAGCAACCCCAGTCTCACATATTTGGTTCTTTAAAGGAGTTCCGTCCCGAATAGGTCTCGTATTAGATATTTCACCGCGTGAGTTAGAAGAAGTCCTGTATTTTGCCTCTTATATTGTGCTTGATCCTGGGACAACCCCGCTTGAGAAAAAGCAAACAATTTCTGATCAAGAATATCGAACTTATCATGAAAAATATGGTAATGCTTTTCGAGTCGGTATGGGTGCCGAAGCAATTAAAGAATTATTGGAAGAAGTTGACATAGCTAAAGAAGTAAAAGAAATCAAAGCAGAGATTGCTAATATTAAAGACCCCACTTCACAAAAACGGGTTCGTTTAATTAAACGGTTAGATGTTTTAAATGCCTTTGATAAATCAAATAATCGTCCTGAATGGATGATTTTAACAGTTTTACCAGTGGTTTCACCGGAATTACGCCCGATGATTCAATTAGATGGTGGCCGGTTTGCTACTAGTGATCTGAACGATTTATATCGCCGGGTTATTAATCGGAATAATCGTTTAAAGAAATTAATTGAATTAGGAGCACCATCGATTATTATTCAAAATGAAAAAAGAATGTTACAAGAAGCGGTTGATGCTTTGTTTGATAATGGTCGTCGCGGTCGCAATGTTACCGGACCAGGTAATCGACCACTAAAGTCATTATCTAGTTTATTAAAAGGAAAACAAGGAAGATTCCGGCAAAACTTGTTGGGGAAACGAGTTGATTATTCTGCTCGTTCTGTTATTGTCGTCGGACCCAGTTTAAAAATGTATGAATGTGGTATTCCAAAAGAAATGGCGCTTGAGTTATTTAAACCATATGTAATTAATGGTTTAGTAGAACAGGAAATTGCAACTAACGTTAAAGCCGCGAAACGAATGATTGAAGCACAAGATCCGCGCGTTTGGGATATTGTTGAAGAAACAACCAAAGAATACCCTGTGATGCTAAATCGCGCCCCAACTTTACACCGTTTAGGAATTCAATCCTTTCAACCAAAGTTAATTGAAGGGCGTTCAATTAGGTTACACCCGCTAGTTTGTGCGGCATATAATGCTGATTTTGATGGTGATCAAATGTCAGTTCATGTTCCTATTACGGTTGAAGCACAAGCAGAAGCACGGGTATTAATGTTAGGAGCTAATAATATTTTAAGCCCGAAAGATGGTAAGCCAATTGTCACCCCATCACAAGATATGGTGCTTGGATATTATTATTTAACAATTGAAAAAAGTGGCGAACCACATGAAGGTCGGGTTTTTAAAGATACGAATGAGGCGTTAATGTCGCATGAGCGTGGCGAAATTTCACTGCATACAAGGATTGCCGTACCGGTTAGTTCCTTTAAGTATAAAATATTTTTAGATGAATATTATGATAAATATTTAATTACCACGCCAGGAAAAATTATTTTTAATGAAATGTTTCCTGATTCTTTTCAATTTATTAATGAAGGAACGAAAACGAATATTGAAAAACTAACACCAGAACATCATTTTGTTTCGAAGGGTGTTAATATTAAAGAAGCGATTAAGGAAAAACCATTAGTAAAGCCACTTGCTAAAGCTAATTTAGGTGATTTAATCGCGCAAATTTACAAGCGTTATCAAACGACCGAAACTTCGATTTTATTAGATAAAATGAAGGATTTAGGTTTTAAATATGCGACAACTTCGGGTATAACGGTGTCAATTTTAGATTTAATGGAAAGTGATAAAAAACCGGAGTTAATTAAGACAACCCAGGAACGAGTAGATCAAATTAATAGTAAAGCGAAGAAAGGCTTGTTAACAGCTAGTGAGCGCCATGACTTAGTAATTGATGCTTGGAATGAGGCGAAAAATACTATTAAGGAAGAATTAAATGCGAAAGTTCAAAAAGATAGTTATAATCCCATTTCTATGATGATGCTTTCGAAGGCTCGTGGTGATATTTTAAGTTATGTGCAATTAGCAGGAATGCGCGGTATTATGACCAAGCCAAGTGGTGATTTAATTGAGATTCCGGTTTTATCATCGTTTGCTGAAGGTGTTTCGATTGCTGAGTTTTTTACTGCGACACACGGAGCTCGAAAAGGATTAGCCGATACGGCACTAAAAACGGCTGAAGCGGGGTATTTAACCCGTCGTTTAGTTGATGTTTCGCAGGATATTATTATTCAAGAAGAAGATTGTAAAACAGAAGATGGTGTTATTGCGGTTGATTTCAAAACTGGTGATGAATTGATTGAAGATTTAGCTGAGCGAATTGTTGGTCGGGTTACAAGTAAAAAAGTTATTCATCCAAAAACCAAAGATGTGCTAGTCGATCGCAATGTTTATTTAACCGAGCACTTGGTGGAAGAAATATTGCAAGCGGGTATTAAAGAAGTTCATATTCGTAGCGCTTTAACTTGTAAAACTGTTAATGGTGTTTGTGCAAAATGTTATGGTCGTAATTTGGCGACTGGTGCTCTAGTTGAAGTGGGTGAAGCAGTTGGTATTGTAGCAGCTCAATCAATTGGTGAACCGGGTACGCAGTTAACG
>CAYZOR010000078.1:0-5971 GCA_964479895.1 uncultured Candidatus Izemoplasmatales bacterium
AAAAATAACTTTGATGACCAATTTTTTGTCAATAAACCAAATAATAACAATAAACTTAAATATCCAGTTCCTAACAACAACCTAACACCACTACCAAAATGTAAAGGATGCTCTGATGGGTAATTTCCATGACCAATCCCGAAAATCTGATCGATCAAACCAAGATTCCAAAAAAATATATATGCGTTTGTGCGCCCTGTAAATGCAACATTTAACGTTAATGTCTCGATATCGAACCCACGAGAAATTGTATAACTTATCATACCATCACTCTGAAAAACATATAAAATTGTTGCAAAAATCAAAAAACTAAAGCCAAATAATAGTGCAATTTTTTTATGAGCTTGATGATTATAATGGTGCAAAAATTTAAAAACAATCATAATTAAAATTATTATCAATCCGATGAGTCCTTGCCCTGAAGTAGACGCTAATATGCCTAGTAGTATTATTATCATTTCAATAAATCGCTTATATGTAAACTTGTCCTTATTTAAGGCAGTAAATGCCATAGGCACTAACGCAAAATAAGCGAAATGAGCCGGTTCAGAAAAAATTGAACTTGGTCTTATTAAAACATCAGCATTGAATATAAATTGCTCTATGATTATATGCATCGAAAATATCATTGCTAAAATTTTCGTAATATTTATTGCTAATTTAAATTTAAAATAGTTTTTGTTTAACAGAATAACAACAATAAAAACCGTAACAACTAGATTCCCCATCCTGAGAAAAGCAGTATGAAAATCTTCATGAATCAACTCTGAACTTCTAAAAGGAATCATCATTGTTATAAGCACTGTATATATAAGCAGGAAATTTAAGTAAATGTTTTTATAAAGTACTATTTTATTTAAGTTTTGGGTGAATAAAAAAAGAGCTGTTACAAGTAATAGAACGATAGTAAAGGATTCCAAGCCTAAAAAAGAGATCGGAATCCATGAAATTATAGGATATCCTGCAACAATGAAGGTGAAAATAGTTGAAAATTTCACGTGAACCGCCTACTTAAATTCAGAGTTTATATTCGTTTCCATTAAATTTGCCAAATGAGAAGAGTCTTCATATTGAAAAAAATAAGTATCTTCATAATCGTCTAAGATTTCCTTAGAATACGGCATGTCCGAAGCAATTATTGGTGTTTTATGTTTTTTCGCTTCCAATAGAGGTAGCCCAAATGTTTCGATATAGGAGGGGAAAATTAAAACTGCTCGGCTATAAAAATTATAAACATCTTCTCGTGACAACTGACCCATAAAGTAAATGGGAAGATTTTGCTCAGTAATTCGGTTTTTTATTGCCTTTATATGTTTTGTTTCGTTACCGTTTAATGTGAAATAAACGCTAAAGTCATCATTTTTTTCTTTTTTAAGCTGCTCACAGGCACTGACGATAACTCGGTGATTCTTATAAAAAGAAGCCCCTGCAGGATAAAAAAAAGTACGATAGTTTTCTGGTTTAGGATTAAAGTATTCTTTTACTTGAATATTAACTTCTGGAGGATCAACAACAATTTTATCTTTTGAAACATTCACCTTGTCCAAAACTGCATTTTTCATCCACTCAGTTTGAACAATGGTTTTTATTGATTTTCGAATTGATTTGAACATCATTCTACTAATGATATTTTGGTAAACCCAGAATTTTGGATTTTGAATTAAAGAGAACTTAATTTCATAAAACGGTAATGATTGATGAACATATACTTCTTGATCGAAATTTTTGATTCGCGGAACAATTATATTCTGCAACGATAGTATTTTATCTGGATTAATTTCTTTAATTATACTTTGCGCCTTAAAATAATCAAAAATTAAGCGGTGAATCCATGATTTTTTGACCGCTGGAAAACGATGTACATGAATGTTCGGTTGGTGGCTTAACTCGGGAGTGCTAATTAAAAAGTGCCATTCATTTGTTGTGTCTCGTTTAGCTTTCTCATAATATTCATGAAGAATTGACAAAGCCCCGCCACTCGAAGCTGCAATATTATATACTAATATTTTCATCATTTATATCCTTGAATAGTTTTTTATGCACTTTTCTTCGTTTAGGCAAATACTTAATATCCATCCAAAATGTTGTATAAAATCTTAGCAAATGCATGGGCCAAATAGCTTCTATATTTGTTCTATCTAACATCAACGGGTTCGTTTTTTGTGTAATTGGTTTATGATTGGTTGTAAATGAAAAAGTATATTCAGCTTGTTCGATTATTCTTTGTGCATAAGTATTGTAATTCTCTAATTCCCCGCCAACCCAGCAAAAGCTTGAAACATCATGATTAATTCGTTTTTCAAGCAATTTCTTAGAATTGACAATTTCATTCCGAATTTTTTGTATGCTTAAATTTGAAGCCATGCGCTTGTGACTTAAAGTGTGAGAGCCGACCATATGACCACGTTTAATTAAATCCTTAACCTGATTCCAATCCATAACATTCTCGTTATTATGTAAATTACACGGTAATTGTTCTCGGTTTTCTACACAATTAACTGGTATGAAAAACCATCCTTTGAAACCATATTTTTCCAATATATCAGCTGCCTCGTTATAATTTGAAACAAATGCATCGTCAAAACTTAAAATAATACCCGGTTTATGAAGGTTCAATTTTCCTTGCAATAGTTTCTCTAAATCATCATAATTTACAGCTTTGTAATATTTACTATAATGCTTAAGGTGCTTTTCAAAAGAATCCATTGAATTGTGCGGAGTCGCATGATAATTGACCACTCTTATGAAATTGTTACAATATAATACTTTGTTCAATTTATTGCCTATAAAATTTAGTCCTGTTAAATCAAAAAGCTTGGACAGAAATAATACTTTTTTACTTTTCATACCATACACGCCTTTTTACATAATCGACATAAGATACTAGAATATGCAATAATTTTGAGGAAACATCTTTTGTGTCATAATCACTAGCCAAAGCAGGAGAGAATGTTCGATTTTCTAAGCTTTTCATTCCTTGTAAAACTCGTGTTTTTCCAAGTCCGGTCATTATGACCGTCCCTTCTTCCATTGCCTCAGGGCGCTCATGCGTTTGGCGTATATTAAGAGATTTTAACCCCAAGATGGAAGTCTCTTCACTGATGGTCCCACTATCGCTTAAAACCACTTTTGCATTTTTTTGTAGTTTGATATAGTCATTGAACCCATAGGGTTTCATTGTCTTTATTAGAGGGTTGAGTTCAACTTTTTCCTCATCCATCTTTTTCTGTGTACGCGGATGGGTGCTTACTATTATTGGTAATTGATACGTATCCGCAATCGCGTTAAGCGTTTCAATAAGGTTATCAAAATTTTCGGGATTATTGATATTTTCTTCTCGGTGCGCAGACACCAGGAAATAGTTGTCCTTAGTCAAATTTAACTTGTCAAGGACGAGGGATGCTTCTATATCTTGTTCCTTGTTTTTAAGAACCTCGTACATGGGACTGCCCGTTTTGATAATTCTATCAGCCGCAATGCCTTCGCTCAACAAGTATTCCCGGGCAATGGATGAATAAGGCATATTGATATCGGCGATATGATCGACGATCTTACGGTTGGTTTCTTCAGGAACACGCTGGTCAAAACACCGATTCCCCGCTTCCATATGGAAGATGGGGATTTTTTTACGTTTCGCCGCTATCGCGCACAGACAACTATTGGTATCCCCAAGAATTAAAAAGGCGTCAGGAGAAACTTGATCGAGCACTGGATCAATTTCCATGAGTAACTTGCCGATGGTCTCCATTGGGGTCCCTTTGGCATTGAGGAAATAATCGGGTTTTCTTAAGTTGAAATCCTTGAAGAAAACTTCATTGAGCTCATAGTCGTAATTTTGGCCAGTGTGCACCAGCGTATGTTCAATGGCACTTGATGATTCAAGTTTGTTGATTACTGCTGAGAGTCTAATGATTTCTGGACGTGTGCCTACAACAGTCATGACTTTAAGTTTTTCCACATTAGACCTCCTCATAGTAGGTGTCAGGATTTTCAGGGTCAAAGGGTTCATTGGCCCACATCAATGTGACCATGTCCTTATCCCCTAGGTTTTCAATATTATGGGTATACCCCGGTGGAATATCAACCACTTCCATTGAGCTCTCATCTACGTAATACTCGATGACATTATCATCGTGAATATGGCGAAAGCGAATGACCCCTCTACCACTAACAACCAAAAACTTTTCATTTTTACTGTGATGCCAGTGATTGCCTTTCGTAATTCCAGGCTTAGACACATTCACAGACACTTGCCCTCGGTCGATGGTTTTTAACACTTCTGTAAACGACCCGCGTTGATCGACGTTCATCTTTAAGGGGTAACTGAAATCATTAGTCGGCAAATACGTCAGATAGGTCGCATAGAGTTTTTTTGTTAATGCATCGCCCATATCGGGAATAAACTTAGTGTCTCTACTTTGTTTGAAAGATTGGATGGTTTCTGCCAATTGTCCCAGTGTAATGGTATGCACTATAGGAACTCTGCAATATTGATCATCTCTATTTTCATTGTTATTTAGGGCACGGATGAACTCATCTAATACGTCATCGATGTGTACTAAAGTGAGTTCCACAGACGCATCATTTATTTTTATGGGTTCGCTGTTAGCAATATTGTGACAGAATGTGGAGACAACGCTGTTGTAGTTCGGTTTGCTCCATTTGCCAAACACATTGGGGAGTCTATATACAAAACTTTTAATTCCTAATGCTTCAGCATGCTCAAGCACTAATGTTTCCGCGGCTTGTTTCGTGCGCCCATATTCATTATCGTTTTCTGCTTGAATACTTGAAGCTAGCAATACCGGGGCATGATTTTTATGTTTCTTAAGATATTCAAGCAGCGTCTGTGTTAAATCGATATTCCCTTTTTGAAACTCACTATTGTCCTTGGGCCTGTTTACACCAGCTAGATGGAAGACAAAGTCAGCCCGCGCGCACATATCATCTAAGTCTTGATAGTCATTATCCTTTGTAAATGTATCTATGGAATCATACCCTAGAGTTTCCAAGTGCACGCTAAGGTTTTTCCCAACAAAGCCATTGGCACCCGTTAAAAGAATATTCATGAGTTTCGCCACCTTTTGAGTGCTTCATTCACTGTATCTAGTTCAAGCAATTTAGTCTTTATTTGTTCAACATTCAATCGCTGCGTATTGTGAGAATTGTATTCCCCGTTGTCACTGAGGGATTGATTGCCATCACTGAAATATTTATCATAATTCAAATCCCTTGTATCCGCGGGAACGCGGTAAAATCCTTCCATATCATTCGCAACCAAATACTCTTCCTTAGTAAGCAAAGTTTCATAAAGTTTTTCACCGTGCCTTGTCCCAATGGTTTTGATTGGATTGTTCACACCGAATAATTCTTTCAAGGCTTGCGCCAAATCACCGACGGTTGAAGCTGGAGCCTTTTGTACCATGATATCACCTGCATGGGCATTTTCAAACGCAAACATGACAAGGTCGACCGCCGCATCCAAACTCATTAAAAACCGTGTCATGTTTGGATCGGTCACTGTGAGTGGCTTGCCTTCCTCGATTTGTCTGATAAACAAAGGAATGACTGAGCCTCTGGAGGCCATCACATTGCCATACCGCGTTCCACAAATAAGTGTGTGATTCGGATCAACTGTTTTTGATTTACCCACAAACACTTTTTCCATCATCGCCTTGGATATGCCCATGGCATTGATGGGATAGGCCGCCTTGTCAGTGGAAAGGCAAATGACCTTAGAAACCCCAGCGTCAATCGCAGCGTTGAGCACATTATCAGTGCCGATGATATTAGTCTTGACAGCTTCAAGCGGAAAAAATTCACATGAAGGCACTTGTTTTAACGCAGCTGCGTGGAAAATGTAGTCAATCCCATACATCGCATTTTTTAAACTGGCCGGGTCACGCACATCACCAATATGGAACGTCAGTTTATCATTGTTATAGTATCTGCGCATATCATCCTGTTTTTT
>CAYZOR010000079.1:0-5908 GCA_964479895.1 uncultured Candidatus Izemoplasmatales bacterium
TTAGAAATATCTAACGTAACGCGCGCTAAACTCTCATCCATCGGCAACAACATACTGCCATAGCGGTTAATGCCTACTTTATCGCCTAACGCTTTTTTAAAGGCTTCACCCAGTACAATGCCGATATCTTCAACGCTATGGTGATCATCTATCTCATTATCTCCTTTACACGTTAAAGTAAGGCCAAAGCCTCCGTGAAACGCGAGCAAATCTAACATATGGTCTAAAAAGGGAACGGAACTTTTAATGTCTCTTGTTTCACCGTCTAGATCGAGCGTTAAGTTTATATCTGTTTCTTTGGTGGTTCTACTTATTGTAGCGTTTCGCATCATAAAACCTCCTTTAAGGTTTCTAAAAATATCATCGTTTCTTTTTTACTGCCTACTGTGACTCTATAATACCCTTCTAATTCTCCTTTAAATGCGCGTATTAACACACTTTTTTCTTCTAATAAATCGGCCAAATTAGGAACCGAACTTTTAAAGAATATAAAATTGGCTTTAGACTTGAAAACCTCTAAATCTAGCTGTTTAAGGGATTTATATAACGCTTCTCTTAAGGTTTTAGTTTTTTCTAAGTGAGGGCGTGCTTCTTCTATTTTTTCTAATGCATTGATGCCAATTTGTTGGGTAATAACGTTTAAGTTGTATGGCGCTTTAACTTTATTTAAGGTATAGACTAAAGATTCATTAGCAATTAAGAATCCTAAACGCATGCCAGCTAACCCTAAGGCTTTAGAGAGTGTTCTTAAGACAATTAAATGATCGTATTGATTAATCAATGCACTCATAGATTCTGTTTCATCATAAAATTCTATATACGCTTCATCCACTATGACTAATGCATCTGTAGTTTTTAAGATATTTTCCATTGTTTGTTTTGTTAAAACTTTTCCCGTTGGATTATTCGGGGTGCATAGAAATACAACTTTAGGGGTGTTTGTCTTAAGATATTTAATAAATTTCTCCTCATCAAGGTCGAAATTTTCATTTAAAGGAAAGGGCTCATAGTCGGCTCCATAAATAGTAGAAAATACGTTATACATCTGAAAACTCGGATCAATCCCACTGACTTTATCGCCTGGGGTGATAAACGTTTTAAGGGTTAATTCAATCATTTCACTTGACCCATTTCCGGCGATGATTTGTTCAGACTTCACGCCATAAAAACGCGCAGCTTTTTTCCTTAAAGCGGTTGAATAAGAATCAGGATAACGCTCTAAATTATTCGGCAAGTTCCCAGTGATATCTTCTAAAACATTAAACGTCGCTTCATTGGCATCAAGTTTAATATGTGCGTTTGATACTTTGGGTCTATATGGCGTTAAGGTTTGAATAGATGCTTTTGGGTTCATATTACTTCTCTCCTTTTAAACGAACATTAATAGAGTTTGCGTGTGCATATAACCCTTCAGCATTCGCTAAAGTACGGACTGGTTGACTTGCTTTTTGAAAGGCTTTTTTAGAATAATACATGTAAGAACTTTTCTTTTGAAAATCACTGGTTGATAAGGGAGAAGAAAATCTTGCGGTTCCACTGGTAGGCAATGTATGATTAGGACCAGCGTAATAATCGCCTAAAGGTTCTGGCGCGTAAGCGCCTAAAAAGATAGACCCTGCATTTTGTATGTCTTTTAAGATATCAAAAGGATCAACCGTAATGATTTCTAAGTGTTCTGGCGCCATTCGATTGGAAATCTCAATACATGTTTTTAGGGAATCTGTCACGATAATTTTTCCTAAATCGTTGATTGAACGTTCAATAATTGAGCGTCTCTTTTCTTCTTTAACCCTTCTTTTCAGTGCTTCTTTTACATCGCTTGCAAGTTTAAGTGAAGGGGTTAATAAGATAGCACTGGCTAAGACATCGTGTTCGGCTTGACTCATAAGATCAGCGGCTATAAATTCGGGATCAGCACTTTCATCACCAATGATTAAAATCTCTGAAGGGCCTGCGATCATATCAATGCCGACATGGCCACTCACTAATTTTTTCGCCATCGAAACATAAATATTGCCTGGGCCAACGATTTTATCGACTTTAGGAATTTGCTCAGTCCCATAAGCCAGTGCGGCGATGCCTTGAGCGCCCCCTATTTTATATATCGCATCGACGCCTGTAATTTTTGCGGCTACCAATAAGGTAGGATTGACATTGCCAAATGCATCCGGTGGCGTAATCATGATGGTTTTTTTAACCCCTGCGATTTTTGAGGGAATGGCGTTCATTAATACGGTTGAAGGGTACGCTGCACTGCCTCCAGGAATGTAGAGCCCAACTTTTTCAATCGGGGTGACTTTTTGACCTAAAATAATGCCATCATCTTTTTTCATTTCAAAGGGTTTAAACCCTTGTTTTTTATGATACGCTTCGATGTTTTCTTTCGCTTCTTTTAATGCATTAATTAGATCGTTTGAAGCCGATTCATATGCTTGGTTGATTGTTTCTTTTGTGACTAAGAAAGTATTGAGTGACGCTTTATCGAATTTTTCTGTATAAAGACTAAGCGCTTCATCCCCTTTTATTTTCACATCGTTTACAATCTCTTTTACCGAATCATTCACTTCTTCCATATCAAACTGTGAAGGACTAATTAACGTATCAATATCGACATTTTCTTTATTTAAATCAATAATTTTAATCATTGGTTTCACCCACATTTGCTTTAAGTTTTTCTAAGATTGAGGTGATGAGTTCATTTTTAAATCGATAACTCACTTTATTGACGATGGCTTTGGCGCTTATGTCAATCATATCTTCAATCACATCTAAGCCATTTGCTCTTAAAGTATTGCCTGTTTCTACAATATCGACAATTACATCGCTTAACCCAAGAAGGGGGGCAAGTTCAACAGATCCATTTATTTTTATAATATCGATTTTTTGCAGCGAATCACGGTAATACTTTTTGGTAATATTGGGATATTTTGTCGCAATGGTTAGATTATTGTTTTTAAACGGATAATCACTATTTGCAAATCCAGCTAAAGACATTTTGCATTGTCCAAACCCTAAATCTAAGGCTTCATAAATATCGCCTTCTTGTTCCATGATGACATCACTGCCAATCACGCCAATATCTGCAACCCCTTTTTCAACGTACGTAATCACATCAACGGGTTTGACCATAATGTATTTAATATTATCTTCATCTATAAACGTTAATTTACGACTTTTTAAAGAAACATCGTTTGCCATATCAATCGCTTTTAAATTTTTTAAGGCACTTTTTCCTAAACGTCCTGTTGGTAAGGCAATGGTTAAAACTTCTTTCATGTTAAGCCACCTTCTTTTCTAATAATTCATTTAAGGTTAAAGAAAACCCACACGCATCAATCGATTGTTCTGTCCCTAACGCTTTCGTGTTATACCGTCCGCCGCTTAAAACATTGCGAGACAGATTACTCATATAGCCTTTGAATATAATGCCTTGATAATAGCCATACACACTTTGCATGCTTAGATCAATGACCGCATTATGCTTACCTAGGGTTTCTTCAAATATTTTTAAGCCTTCTACCTTATCCATTACATCCTTAGGAACATCTAAAGTCTTTAATTTTTTACTCACGACTTCGAATGAACCTTGCAGATCTAAGATACTTTTAAGGAACGATTGATAAGGATAATCACTTAAGTACTTATCTATGAACGTCTCTAAACGTGAGATGTCTTTATTATCTAAGATTTCTTTTAATTTTGTGATTTGTCTTTCTTCTAAATTAAGCGAATCAAAAATCGTATCGATGATAGAAGCATCATTAATCTCAATTAAGAATTCAAGGTCAAAACTTTCAAAGATTTCTTTAATGATGGTCAATATTTCTTGGTCCGCTGCTTGAGAATTTTCTCCTAAATATTCAACGCCAAACTGCTTTTCTTCATTGATACCATCTGCTTTATTCACAAATATCGTTTCATTGTAAAACACTTTAAGGGGTGTGTTTTCCCATTTCATTGCTAAGTTATCAATAATTGAAGTCGTCACATCGGGTCTTAACACTTTAACGTCTCCTTCTTTATCTATCAGTTTTACCATAGAATTTTTATCAACTCTTTGATGTCTGGTTTTAAATTTATCATAGCTTTCTAATAGGTCGGCTTCAATCATTTGATAATCTTTACGAACGACTAATGATTGAAGCTGTTGGATGGTTTCATACTTTTTGTTAAAATACTCCATGGTTTTTTTCAGTGATAATTTTGTCATAATGGCCTCCTAATAGTGGGTGCTTATTGGGTATATATAGTTTTTAAAATAAAAAACGCTGAGTAGAATAATACCTACTCAGCGTTCAATGGTTAATTTAAGTAGATACAAGCCTCAAAATCATATGTAAAATAGGCTTGTATCGGAAGAATATTCTTCGATCAAACCTTGTTTTTATGATAATGATGAACTTGTAAGAATTTTAGAGATTTCATAGGAATCCCTCCATCAATTTTTTTTAGAATACCACTCTTAAAAGGTTTATACAACCTTCTTGCTCTATTTAAATAAAAGAAAACGTTTTTATTTATTAATAAAGCTTAAATGCTAGCCCTAGAAAAAAAACTTCTCTGCCAAGAGAAGTTTATAAAATTATAAAATAAAGAAGCATCGCCACAATATAAATTAAAAAGAGTAAATTCCCGTTTTCAAAAGATATTTGAGTGCTACGTACCATCCTAACAGGCGCATAATCTTTTGCGATCACCAATTTATAAAACACAAACGCAATCGATAGTGTTAATAGATAATCAAAAATATTAGAAAACGACGCGACGGTAATATCATCAAATGGAATGCCGAAGAATCCTTCTGTGAATGGAATATAGAAGTTTCCTAACAAAACACACCCTAACGCAAAAAACATTAAGGTAATATTTTGCGCTTTATTCTTTAAAGGATATGACAATGTCTTCGGTCCAAAAAAGATTTGGCTCATTTTCACAAATGACGTTGCGGTTCCTATATTGACAATATAAAGCGCCCAATACCGCACGCCTTGATCGGCGAAGCCATACATGATAATTGATTTTGAAATGAACCCGTTAAAAAACGGGGCGCCTGTAATCGAAAGCATGCCCACAATCATCAAAACACTCACAACGGGCATGGTTTTCATGACGCCTCTAATCTCAGAAACTTTCTTGGTTCTATAAACCGATATAATAATACCAGCCCCTAAGAAGAGTAAACTTTTAAACAAAGCATGATTAAAGGTATGTAAAATCCCCCCAAAGAATATCTCTTCATCGGCACTTGATACCCCCATCATGATAATCCCAACCTGACTTACGGTATGAAAAGCTAAAATTTGTTTCATATCTTTTTGAGACAGTGCAAACATAACCCCTACCAAAGCCGTCATGGCACCGATAAAGAAGAAAAAGTCGCTATAAGCAAAGCCTGCCCCTTCATATAAGAAGTTCATTCTAAAAAATAAATAGACGCCCCCTTTGACAATCAAACCACTTAAAAGTGCGCTAATGGGACTTTGCGCAACCCCATGCGCTTTAGGGAGCCATGAAAATACGGGAAATAGTGCAGCTTTAACAGAAATACCTGCCATCATTAACACATAAGAAAATCTTAAGATAATCGTATCATCGACATCTCTAAATTCTTCGGTTAGTGCGAATATGTTAATGGATCCATACGTATAATAAACAAAGATTATCCCCGTTAAAAAAATAAGCATCGCAGGCACATTTAACATTAAATAATAAATGGCTGAGCGAAAGGATTCGCCTTTTTTCTTATACGCAATCAAAATCGCCACAATAATCGTCGCCAGTTCTAAAAACACAAATAAGTTAAATAAATCATTTGACTGTAAGAGGCCTAAGAAGACGCCTTGTAAAAACATCAAAAAGAATAAAAACGTGTGTTCGGTTTTGCCCCACTTAAACGTATAAAGCATCA
>CAYZOR010000080.1:0-5782 GCA_964479895.1 uncultured Candidatus Izemoplasmatales bacterium
AGTAAATATTCTAAAAACCGTTTCTTACATAATATTCATCTCATTATTTGGGATGTTTTACAAAAAACCCTAAGAAGCAATTATAACACCGTAACAAAGCACGATAACTCTAGTGATCGTGTTGATGAACATCGTGATATTTTTAAAGCGATTGTCAATAAAGATGAAGATTTGGCAAGAATTTATACGGTAAGACACTTAGAACGAATTATTGATACGTTTAACTGTGAATATAACGAGGCTTACTATGAAGCAAAAAATCAACAAAAAAGGAAACAATTATAGTTTCCTTTTTTCTTGGAATTTGTTATAATTTAATCAATTGCCAGCGTGGCGGAATTGGTAGACGCGTCAGACTCAAAATCTGATGGGGCTTGCTCCGTGTCGGTTCGAGTCCGACCGCTGGTATTTTTTTATGCGCTTGTTTGAATATCTAAAAACGAATCCACAACACGCGCATCGAATAACGCCCCTTTATTATGGCGAATAAATTCTACCGCTTGCGCTTTACTCAACGCAGGTCGATATTGAGTATTAGCCGTCATGGTAACATAGGTATCTAAAACTCTAAAAATACGTGCGGTTAATGGAATATCATCGTTTTCTAAGCCTAAAGGATAGCCACTGCCATCGATGTTTTCGTGATGCGTTAAAATGGGGTAGGCAATATGTTTATATTTCGGAATGCTTGAAGCAATACGGTAACCAACTTCGCTATGTCTTTCCATATGTTTTTTTTCTTCTCTTGAAAGCCCCTCTTTTTTCTTGAAAATATAGCGGTCCATACTGAGTTTACCAATATCATGCAGTTCGATGAGTTTAGTGAGTTCTTTGCACTTATCTTGTGAAAGATTAAGTGCTTTTTTTAATGGCTCAGCCGCGTCATGAAGTCTCTTGATATGGTCCTTGGATTCATCAGTGGTTTCATAGACTAAAGTTTTAATTTTTTCGATGATTAAATCGCTATTTTTGTGATATTGATAGACTTTGTCTCGATAAAGCATGTTTTCAGCGCGTGATAACGCTTCTAAGAGACTTTCTTTTTTACGTTTGGCGGTAAACCCAACCGCAACGGATGAAAAGAAGTCTTTTGCTTCGTTTTTAAATGCTTGTTTGATTTTTATTTTTAATTGGTTGGTTTCATGGGGGTTAAATGTTTCAGATATAATGACATATTCATCGCCACCCAGTCTTATGATATGACTGTCTTTAGGAAAATGCCTTTTTAAAATATCACCAAATAGTATAATGATCTCATCGCCTTTTTCATGACCAAATATATCATTGACGAGTTTTAAGCCGTTAATATCCGCTAATATAACGCCAATGTCCTCAGCTTGGTCAAAGGTTTTTGTGAGGGCTTGGTAATATCTTCTATTATATAGTCCACTTAATTCATCGATATAAGAGATATGCTTCATTTCTTGTTCGCGTGTTTTTTGTTCGGTTTTATCAATGCCTGTAGAAATCATAATTTTAAGGCCTGATTCATTGTATCCAATGAGTGTCGTATGCCAATCAAGATAAACGGGGTTATCGTCTTTATTCATTAGTTTAACAATCCCTTCTCGCATGGATTCATCAATCGTATAAAGGGTTTTAATATGGTCATGAAGTTTAGTGGCATTGTCCCTGTAAACCAAATGAACCCACCGCTCAATGTTAGGAACCTCTTTAAGCGAATAGCCAGTTAATGACTCTAAACTTTTAGACATCATTATGATGTGTTGGTCCTCACGGTGTAAGATTTGTGGGACAGGTGAATGTTCGACCATTTTAACCATCAAACGTTTTTGGTTTTGATAATACGCCGCATAGGTATCTTGGTTCTCTAAAATGGTATTGAGTTCCGTCATTTTTTCTTTATGGCGATTTAAAAATACGCTTAATGCCCCATAAAGCATAAACGTCGATACCATCACAAACAATAATCCCTTAATCACTGAAAAATAAACAAAGTCTTCTAACCCATCATATAGGGTATAAAAAAACCAATCAGAAACCAGTATCCACGCCACACCAAAAAGGCTATAGATAATGGTTAAACCGATTGCGGTTCGTTTTTGAAGCTGCATGAAAACACCCCCTCAGGCACCTTTATTTTACCATGAAATAAAAAATAAAAAAGTATGACTGTTCTATTTATAATAAAATGCCTTATTTGGACGTTTATTTAGAAGATTTAAATCGTCTTAAATGCGCTTGATTAACACAAGAAAATACGCTATAATTAGAAATTGTTAGGGCTTACAAATTTTTAAGTGAAAGGATGGTTGGATGAAAAAAACGGTACTGTATGAACACCATGTAAAACTGGGTGCTAAAATGGTAGAGTTTGCAGGGTTTCAAATGCCGATTCAATATCGTTCAATTAAAGAAGAACACGACGCGGTAAGAGAAGCGGCTGGGGTGTTTGATGTCTCTCATATGGGGGAGATTAAAGTGGTTGGAAATGAAGCATCTAAGTTTTTAGATTATGTCTTTTCAAATGCGATTCATGCGTTAACATCAAATCAAATTGTTTATGGATTTTTCTTACAAGACGATGGCTGCGTAGTGGATGATTTATTGGTCTATAAAATCAACGATGAACACTATTTATTGGTGGTCAACGCATCAAACATAGATAAAGATTTTGAATGGTTAACAAAATGGCGTCAAGATTTTGATGTTGAGGTGATTAATGAATCCCATAAATATAGTGAAATTGCGCTTCAAGGACCCTTTGCACAAAGTATGTTACAGCGTCACACAAGCTATGATTTAGACGCATTAACATTTTTCACCTTTGACGATGTCGTGATTGATGACGATACGTTTTTAGTCTCAAGAACAGGCTATACCGGGGAAGATGGGTTTGAGATTTATGGCGAACATGAACCCATTAAAAAACTTTTTAAAAAATTATTGATTGAGCATGATGCCTTAAAACCATGTGGCTTAGGGGCGAGAGACACCTTGCGGTTTGAAGTGGCGTTGCCGTTATATGGCCATGAAATAAGCGATCAAATCACCCCTTTAGAAGCAGGGTATAGATTCGCTGTTAAGTTTGATAAAGAAACCTTTATTGGCAAAGAAGCGTTGCTTAAACAAAAAGATAAGGGGCTAAAAAGACGGTTAGTCGGCTTAGAAATCGTAGATAAAGGCATTGTGCGTGAAGGCGCACAAGTGTATAAAGATGGTGAACATATCGGCTTTGTGACAACAGGGTATCAATCGCCTTCGCTTAATAAAGCGGTTGCGCTTGCTATGCTTGATAAACCGTATGATAAATTAGACACTTTAGTCGATGTGAAGGTACGTAAACGTATGTTACAATCAAAAGTAATTAAAAAGAAATTATATAAAAAATAAAATTGAGGAGTGAAGCGAATGAAAACACCAAAAGAATTATTGTATACAGAAAGCCATGAATGGGTAAAAATTGAAGACGGCCATGCGTATTTAGGCATCACAGACTTTGCACAAAGCGAACTTGGAGAAGTGGTGTTTGTTGAGTTGCCAGAAGAAAGCGATGAAGTAAACAAAGGCGAAGAATACGCGACCATCGAAAGTGTGAAAGCCGCAAGCGATATTAACGCACCAGTGAGTGGGGTTATTGTTGAAGTCAATGAAAACTTAGAAGACAACCCTGAACTGATTAATGAAGACCCTTATGAAAACTGGATTGTAAAAATTGAACTCAACGATGAAAGTGAAACCAGTGATTTATTAAGCGCTGAAGATTACGAGAAACTCACCAAATAACAAGGGGGACTTTTATGTTTAAATACATGCCACACACACAAGCAGATATCGATGCAATGCTTAAAACCATTGGTGTGGATTCAATTGATGAACTGTATAAAGATGTTCCAAATCATTTAAAAGATATTGAGCTTAATATCCCAAGCGCCCATAGCGAGCTCGATTTACAAAAACATTTTAAATTATTGGCAGGGATGAATAAGCCGCTCACGCCCTTTATGGGCGCAGGGGCGTATGATCACTATACCCCAAGCATTATCAATCACTTGATCAATCGTCAAGAATTTTTAACGGCCTATACACCTTGTCAGCCTGAAGTCTCACAAGGGACTCTTCAATATATCTTTGAATACCAAAGCATGATCACACAACTCACAGGGATGGAAGTCTCCAATGCGAGTATGTATGATGGCGCAACGGCTACGGCTGAGGCGATGTTTATGGCGCACGCGATTCGTAAAAAACAATCCGTGATTTTAGTGAGTGAAACCATTAACCCTAATATTTATGCGGTCTTAAAAACGTACGCTGAGCCGCAAAATATTACGTTAAAACCCATTAAAGCAGAAGATGGTGTCACCTCACTGAGTGATTTAAAAGAAACCATGAACGAAGAAGTTGCTGGGGTGATTGTTCAAAGTCCCAATGTGTATGGAAATATTGAATCATATGATGGATTTAGTGAAGTCATTAAAGCCCATAAAGGCTTGTTTATTATCAATCAAGACCCTTCAACCTTATCGCATTTAAAAACGCCTTATGAATATGGCGCGGACATTGCGGTGGGAGAAGCGCAATCGCTTGGGGTACCACTTTCTTATGGTGGACCTTACATTGGCTATATGGCAACACTTAAAAAACATATGCGTAAAATGCCAGGGAGAATTTGTGGGGTTACCAAAGATAAAGACGGTAAACGGGCGTATGTTTTAACCTTGCAAGCTCGTGAACAACATATCAGACGAGAAAAAGCCAATTCTAATATTTGTTCGAACCAATCTTTAATGGCGTTATTCGTAACGATTTATTTATCAGTGATGGGAAAAAAAGGATTATATGAAGCCCAACAAACGTCATATAACCACGCCCATTACTTGCATGATATGTTGCTTAAATTGCCGCAATTTGAAAAAGCCTTCGATCAACCATTCTTTAAAGAATTCACCTTAAAAACCAATGTTGATTATGATCTTTTAAGCGGAAAACTTCAAAAACATGGTTTCTTAGGCCCACTTGATCAAGGGATATTTGATGAAAACAAAAAAGGATTGGTGACCTTCGCTGTCACTGAAAAGCGTAGCAAAGAAGAAATGGATACGCTAATCCGCATTTTAGGAGGGCTTTAATATGTATTATAAAGACACCATTTTTGAACGGTCTAAGCCTGAGAGAATTGGCTATTCTTTACCTAAAAGTGAGATTAAAGATTACCATTTAGACGATGCTTTAAAACGCAGTGATTGTCCTTCACTCCCTGAAGTTTCAGAATTTGATACGGTGAGACATTTTACCAACGTCAGTTTTAAAAACCATGGGATTGAAACAGGTTTTTATCCGCTTGGTTCATGTACCATGAAATATAACCCGAAAATCAACCAAGATATGGCCGCCATTGAAGCGTTTAGTCAAATACACCCTTACCAACCGGTAGAAACGGCGCAAGGCTTATTAAAAATATATTATGACACACAGCGCATGTTGAGTGAAATTTCAGGACTCGATACCTATTCATTAAACCCTTACGCAGGCGCGCACGGTGAATTGGTTGGATTAATGATCATTAAAAAATATCATAAAGACAACAATGATTTAAAACGCACCAATATCATCGTTCCGGATTCTGCGCATGGAACCAACCCCGCAAGCGCAACGGTCGCTGGGTTTGATAGTGTAGAGGTAAAATCCAATGCGGATGGAACGGTAAATATCGAAGACCTTAAAAAGGTCGTTGATGAGAAAACCGCAGGGATTATGCTTACCAACCCCAATACGGTTGGCATGTTTGAAAAAGACATTTTAGAAATCCAAAAGATTA
>CAYZOR010000081.1:0-5442 GCA_964479895.1 uncultured Candidatus Izemoplasmatales bacterium
GTTCAAGGACTTTGGAGCCTATGAAGCCGGCACCGCCGGTGATTAGTATGTTCATGGTAAGCCAACTTTCAAAATTAAATCGATAATGACTATAAAGATTTAAACATATTTATAATATTTGAGTGACTCAAATTAACAGGATTGTTCTTTAATCTATCGATATTGATTTTTGAGTTAACCAACTCTTTGATATCTTTTTGAGTGACTGAGTAATTCGATAATGTTAGATTTGTTAAATCCCTGGTCACATAATTTAACCACCCAGATATCCCAGTGTAATCTTCAAACAAATTAAATAATTGTTCATCGTTTGGGAAATGACCTTTGTTTAATTCTGCGACTTTTGGTAAAGTCATTGCTACGGCATAGCCATGAGGAATGCCAAATTCCATGGTTAAGGGATAAGACAAAGCATGACAAGCTGTTGTACGCGTGTGAGAAAATGCGATCCCTGTTAATACTGAACCAAGTGCCATATTATTTCTATATGTCACTTCATCTGGACTATCAATCGCCTGTCGTAGATTGTCTCTAATCAATTGAATCGCTCGTGTTGCGATTTGCTGTACGAGCGGTGTAGTGTGCTTAGACCAATATGCTTCAATTGCTTGTGTCATTGCATCCAGTCCCGTTGTTAATGTGATTTCAGCAGGGCTATTTAATGTAAACTCGGAGATAATAACCGCTTTCTCGGGTTTCAAAAAAGTAGCATCAACTGAGTATTTCACATTGTTTTTTTTGTCCCAAACCGTTCCCCATTGTGTCATTTCCGCCCCTGTGCCAGACGTAGTGGGTAGTGCAATAATAGGAATATCGTTAACAATATACTCTTTGTTCGCAATTAAGGTAATAATTTCATCATAATCAAGAGTGTTCTTTTTATAAAAAGCTTTGATTGACTTGGTCAGATCAATCGCACTTCCACCACCAATAGTTATAAATTGCTCCACAGAAACACTCGATAATTGAGCTAATGCGTTGATAATGTCATCCGGACTAGGGTTAGGATCAAAATCATTGATCCACACAAAGGAATTATTCTCAATAGACAGTATCACCTTATCAAATCCCCAGCGCTCAGCTGCACTTTTACGCATGATAAAAGCGGTTGGTTTTGATTGGGTAAGATTTACAAGCGCTTTTTTGAATGATGCGATATCACTAAACTCAATCTCTGTGCTGCAAAAAGATTTAAACATAGTTTCACTCATCTCTACAACTCTTCAGGAATCAGCGTAATTATTTTCTTAATAGGCATACACAGTTCGTCGGTCTCTTTGGCACGCCCATTTTCAAGAATAGTTTGAGCCGTTTTTTGCATAGCAGGGAACCCGCTGCGTGTTAATTGATTAGCATATATTACAATATTGACGCCATGCTTTTCAAACTCAGCTTCAGTGACTGAATTGAATGATGAAGGAACAACTACTAATGGGGTCATTGTATCTTTTTCTCTGAACTTTTGGCAAAACTCAAAAATTTCCGAAGGATTTTTTTTACGTGAATGAATCATAATCCCATCAGCTCCAGCCTCAGTAAAGGCAAAGGCACGCTTTATGGCATCATCCATTCCCTGTTCAAGAATTAAGCTTTCTATTCTCGCAATAAGCATGAATTCTTTGGTCTTTAGCGCTGATTTCCCCGCAGCAATTTTTTTAGAAAAATTTTCAATAGAATCCTGGGTTTGTTTCGCTTCAGTCCCAAATAAGGAATTCTTCTTCAAACCTTTTTTATCTTCAATAATAACCGCTGAAGCACCCATGCGTTCAAGCGTTCTCACATTATAGACGAAATGTTCAATCAATCCGCCCGTGTCCGCATCTACAATAATAGGTTTTGTTGTGACTTCCATAACCTCATCGATAATGCGAAAACGTGTGGACATGTCCACAAGCTCCATATCGGGTTTCCCCTTAGATGTTGAGTCGCAAAGACTCGAAGACCACATACCATCAAACTGATACGTTTTGCCATCTTTCATTGCGGTAGTTTTTTCCGCAATCAATCCGGTAATCCCGTTGTGCGCTTCAATAATGCGAACAAGTGGTTTTAAACTAAGGAGTTTACGAAGACTGCCTCTTCTGACTTCAGGGTTACTCAATTCTTCGCTTTTTCGTTTTTCAAGACGTTCATACTCCGGATTGTTCTGATAGGAAAATTCAACAAGTTCACCGCCAATCTCATCAAGGATATTAATCACTTCATCCCGGATAGGCTTTTGAACTCCAGATTGCCAGTTATCACCATGAACAACATAATCGGGTTTCAATTGATAAAGGTTTTCCTTATAACTCAGTGTCTCTTGTTTAACCGCTCGTTTGACTCCCTTGAAGCTTTCAAGGATGTTTTTCCTCTCTTCGTAAGGTAGCATCGGAAAACGTCTGTAACTAGCGACCACTTCATCTGTTAAAACGCCAACAATTACGTCCCCCAGTTTCGCCGCTTCTTTGATGAGGTGAGTATGTCCTCCGTGAAAAACATCTGTACTGAATGTCATGTAAACTGTCTTTTGACTCATCCAATCATCCCTTCCTAAGATGTAATTTTATTGTATTTAAATCATCAATGGTATCGATTTCCGAACAAAGCTTGGACTTTACATCGACTGCCATTAAACTTACTTCAGGTAATATATCATTCAGAGCATCTTCTGCATAAATAGTCAAATTATTGTTCAATTCATAGGTTTTTATCTGTTTTAACCATGCATCCCAGTCTTTTTTTAACAATTTGTATAATGGTTGAAATGCATAAGCGTGAGACTTTAATTTTGTACTTATGTGTGTAATATCACCACTGTGTGTAATATTTGCCTTAAAATCATCATCAGGCAACAATGAGGTGGAGGATATTACACCGCAACTTTGGTTATAATTTAAAACGGATTGTAAAACGTCTTGATCGAAAACTAAATCCCCATGCATCATAATGACATCGCTTGTAATATATTCTTGAGCTAAGGCCATGGAATAGATGTAATTGGTTGTCTCAAACAGTGGATTGTGAACAAAAGTGATAGGAATAGTTGTCCTCAACGTTTTTACATAAGCTATTAAGACGTCAGATAAATACCCAGTCGTAATGACTATTTCATCAATATCTAACTGTTCAAGTTGTTTAATTTGGTGGGATAAAATTGTCTCTTCACCGTTTAACCGTGTCATGCACTTAGGCTGTGACTTAGTAAGATCGCCCATCCGTGTCCCTTTGCCAGAATTAAGTATCAACGCTTGCATCATTTCAATCCTTTAAGATAACTCATAAACAAATCACGGTTTTCTTTCGGTGTGCTTGTAGGTCTGCCTAAATCACTGCGTGATCCAATTGCACACTTAATCTCAATCATGATCGGTCCGTTCAATGTATTAATTTTTTCTAAAATTTGCTCTAATTCACTCGCTTCATCAACACTAAAAGCGTGCGCATAACCTATTGAATGCGCCAACTCTATAAAATCAATATGCCCAGCAACCGTGGGATTGCCACCAACAGACTCATGAGCTTCATTATTAATCACAACATGAATGTAATTGCTTAGCTTGGAACTCCCAATCATTGCTAAGGACCCCATATGCATTAATGCAGCACCATCGCCATCTAAACACCATACATTGGTTTTAGGTTTGTTTTTAGCAATGGATAAGGCGATTGAAGATGAGTGCCCCATGGAACCGACGGTTAGAAAGTCATATTTATGGGACTGATTGTTCTTCTCGCGAATTTCAAATAGTTCGCGCGATGTTTTCCCGGTCGTTGAAACTATTATATCTTCATGGGAGTGGTTGGTGATTGTGTCAATGACTTCTTCCCTTTTTAATTGATGGCTATTGCTGAATGTCGCTTTGTCATGCGATTCAAGTGCATTCTTTTTTACGAGGAATGCCACACTTTTTCCGCTAGATAAGTTCTCCTTGAAATCTTTTGAAACATTGTTCAAATCTTCAACCGTAGTATCAGTCTCAATCACAAAGTATTCAATTTCAAGGGTATCCAACAATTCAGTCGTTTTACGTCCCTGAAATTCGTGTTGCGGTTCGTCTTGAACATCCGGGTCGCCACGCCAGCCGATTACATAAACTATAGGGATTCCATAAACGTATTCATTAGTCAGCGACGACACTGGATTAACGATATTGCCAAGACCACTATTTTGCAAATAAACACAGGGTATTTCACCCGTACTTAAATAGTGTCCCGCAGCAAGTGCCACAGCATTTCCCTCATTGATTGCTGTAGTATTGTTATTAGGTAAAGTTTGAGAAATCTCCCAAGCAAAATGTTTTAACAATGAGTCGGGTACGCCGAAAAATTCTTGCAGTTCATAATGGTTTTTGATAGTATTTGTAAAACGTTGAATAAACATTCAATAACCCTCTCCGTGTTAAGTTTTTATTTTTTATACAAGATTTTATTTATTATATTTTCACATGCATTACCATTTTCAAATGATAACATGGTTTTTGAAATAAAGTTTCTACGGTGTTTGTATTTATCTGGATTTTCAATATTAGAAATTATTTCTTTATGGAGTTCATCAAAATTATGAACCATCGCACCAGAAGCAAATTCAGGTAATTCAAATAATAAACCTTGATCTTCATTTTTATAGTAATTATAGTCATATGAAAAATGAATGATTGGTCGATCTAATAGCACATAATCAAATATTGCACCTGAATAGTCCGATATTAATAAATCAGTAAGAATTAACAGTTCTTGTGTATCAATAGAATTTTTAATGTTATTTAAATTGATAATATTATCAGAAATATAGTTTTTATTAGAGTTTTCACTATGGTGATTCTTTTCTAAAATCAATATTTTTTTAGATTCTATATATTCTATGAATTTATCTTTGCCAGTATACTCTTTTAAAAATCCAGTTATTGATGGTATATAATCATCCCATCTCCTGAACGTTGGTAAATATGTAATTATGTAATATTCGGATAGATTTTTATTAATAATCATAGAAAAATTTTTACGAAAAAATTTTTTTTGATTTTCACTATGATTTATAAGTAAATCGTTGCGAGGTGTACCAGATTCTAAAAATTTTTGTGCAGTTGATCCAAAATGAGAAAAATTTAAGTTCAAAGCCATTGTTGTTAAAGTTGAAGATGAAATGTAATAATCAAATCTATTTTTAATTAATAAGGCTTTTAGGTGTTTCCTGAAAAAATTTTGGTCATCTTTTTTGTTATTAATCGTTGCTCCGAACTTTTTGTACGGAATACCGTGCCATAACATTATTTTTTTTGCTCGAAATCCAGCAAATTTATATGAAGAGATATCGGAAGATAAACTATGAGATACAAAAATATATTTTGCAGTCAATAAATAGTACAAGGATTTTATAGACCCTTTTTTGATACAGGTTTCGGTATTAAAAATTTTGCAAATTTCATCGTTCGCTATCCAAAAAACCTTAAATTTTAAAGG
>CAYZOR010000082.1:0-5430 GCA_964479895.1 uncultured Candidatus Izemoplasmatales bacterium
GCGCATGAAAGAAGCATGACGATTTTAAAAACCCTCGATGAAAAGGCGACACCTCTTGATTTTAAAAAACCGGGTCATGTTTTTCCTTTAATCGCAAAAAAAGGGGGCGTTTTAAAACGTGCTGGACATACTGAAGCCGCCGTTGATTTCGCAAAACTTGCTGGGTTAAACCCTGCAGGTGTTATTTGTGAAATCATGAATGAAGATGGATCGATGGCACGGTTAGATGATTTAATACCTTACGGGAAAAAACATGGGTTAAAAATGGTGTCGATAGCGGATTTAATTAAATATAGAAGAAAACAAGATCGATATGTTAAAAGAGCCGCAAGTTCAAATTTACCGACGGACCATGGTGAATTTTTGATGGTAGGCTTTGAAAATATGTTAAACAGTGAACACCACGTCGCCTTGGTTAAAGGCGATATCAAGCCAGATGACGAAGTGTTGGTTAGAGTGCATTCTGAATGTTTAACAGGCGATGCATTTTCTTCTAAACGGTGTGATTGTGGTGAACAACTCAATAATGCATTAAAGAAAATTAATGAGGAAGGCAAAGGCGTTTTGCTTTACATGCGCCAAGAAGGTAGGGGCATTGGCCTCATCAATAAAATCAAAGCGTATCACTTACAAGACCAAGGCTATGATACCGTAGAAGCTAATTTGGCTTTAGGATTCCCTGAAGACATGAGAGATTATGGAATTGGAGCTCAAATCCTTAGTGATTTAGGGGTTAAAAAAATTCGGTTAATGACCAACAATCCCAAAAAAATGAGTGGGCTTAAAGGGCATGGTTTAGAAATTGTAGACCGCGAAGCCATTCAAATGAATCACAATGAAAGAAACGAACATTACTTAAAAACTAAAAAACAAAAGATGGGCCATATGCTCAATTTCAAGGAGGATAATAAAAAATGAAAACATTTGAAGGAAATTTAAGTGGACAAGGATTAAAATTTAATTTAGTGGTCGGAAGATTTAATGAGTTTATCGGATCAAAATTGCTTGATGGCGCAAAAGATGCGTTAGTGCGCCATGGGGTAGAAGAAGCAAACATTGATGTTACATGGGTGCCAGGAGCGTTTGAGATTCCTTTAATCGCTAAAAAAGTTGCGAGTACGAACACCTATGATGGGGTTATTTGTTTGGGTGCTGTTATTAAAGGGGCGACCCCCCACTTTGATTATGTATCTAGTGAGGTCACAAAAGGCATCGCTCAAGTATCGCTTGAATCAAACTTACCAATCATCTATGGTGTTTTAACGGTTGATTCAATCGAACAAGCGATTGAAAGAGCGGGCACCAAAGCAGGGAATAAAGGCTTTGATGCGGTGGTTACTGCGATTGAAATGGCGAATTTATTAAATCAGTTTTAAGATGCAAACTAAAACATTAATATTTGATTATGATGGCACCATTCATGATAGTTTAGCCATTTATAAACCCGCATTTTTAAAAGCTTATGACTATTTAGTGGATCAAGGCTTAAGACCCAAAAGAGCCTTTAAAGATTCAGAGATTTCAAGGTACTTAGGCATGTCACCAAAAGAAATGTGGGATGATTTTGGAAAAGACCTTGATCATAAAATTAAAAATAAAGCTTCAACAATAATCACTCAAGAAATGGCCTATCGAATTGAAAATCATCAAGCAAAATTATATCCTAATGCAATGAAAGTATTAAAAACGTTAAAAGATAAAGGCTATAATTTGGTGTTTTTAAGCAATTGCAAAACGAATTACATGAAACATCACAATCAAACATTTAAGCTCTTTGAAGTTTTTGATGATATGATTGCCGCAGAGATGTTTGACTTTTTGCCCAAACATGCGATTTTAAAAAAGATGATCCATCGATATAAAAACCCTATTGCGGTGATTGGCGATCGAATCCATGATGTAAAAGCCGCTAAAGAAAATGATTTGTTAATGGTTGGATGTTTATATGGATTTTCTAAAGATAACGAATTGGATGGCTCGGATTACTATATCAATGACATTAAAGAATTATTGGAAATATTTTAACAATGAATACTCACTTTTTTATTGGTGAGTATTTTTGTTAAAAAGAAAACGTTTTTTTGGCAAAAGATTAGGGTGATGCCTTATTTTATGGTATAGTATTGTAGTTATCAATGGAGGAATAAATTATGAATAAACAAAATATTGTAAACGTCGCTGTGGTTGCACATGTCGATGCAGGAAAATCAACGTTGGTCGATGCGCTTTTAAACCAAAGCGGTGTTTTTAAAGAAAATGAAACGCGGATAGAACAAGTAATGGATAGTAACGATTTAGAAAGAGAACGTGGCATCACGATTTACTCTAAAAACTGTGCGATTGAACATAATGGCACTAAAATCAATATTGTCGATACCCCGGGTCACGCTGATTTTTCAAGTGAAGTTGAAAGAATTATTAAAACCGTCGATACTGTTTTATTATTAGTCGATTCAAGTGAAGGGCCAATGCCACAAACGAGAGTTGTGTTAGAAAAAGCCTTAAACGAAGGATTAAAACCGATTGTTTTTATTAATAAGATCGATAAAAAAGACGCGAGAGTCGATGAGGTTGTGAATGAATGTTTTGACCTTTTCGTTGAACTTGGCGCAACCGATGAGCAATGTGATTTTCCAATCGTGTATGGAATTGCTAAAGAAGGTATCGCAACCGATGATATGGATTTAAAAAGCAGTGATTTAACGCCTTTATTTAATACCATATTAAGTCATGTTCCTCCCTATCCAAAAACGTTAGATGAACCCTTAAAAATGCAAATTTCTTCTTTAGGATATGATGATTATTTAGGTCGTTTAGGGGTCGGAAGAATTACACGTGGGACGCTTAAAACAAAAACCGATTACATCTTAATTAAAAGAAACAAAGAACAAAAAACCGTTCGCCTTGCTAAATTATTTGTCAATGAAGGCTTGAGCCGTCAACCCAAAGATGAAGCGTATGCCGGTGATATAGTCACGTTTAGCGGGATTGCTGATATTTCTATTGGAGAAGTATTATGTGATAAAGATCATATTGAACCGATGGAAACCTTAGAAATTGACAAACCGACGTTAACCATGAATTTCTTAATTAATGATGGTCCGTTTGTTGGAAACAGTGGAACGAAAGTACGCTCTTCACAATTAAAAGAACGTCTATATAAAGAACTTGAAACCAACGTTGGATTAGAAGTTGAGCCAATCGAAGGGGTTGAAGGGTTTAAAGTTAGTGGTCGCGGAGAACTTCATTTATCGATTTTACTTGAAAACATGCGACGTGAAGGCTTTGAATTATGTGTGTCTAAGCCTGAAGTATTAATAAAAGAAGAAGACGGTGAAACTTTAGAACCATTTGAAAAGGTGATTATCAATACACCAGATGAAAGTGCCTCAACAGTCATTCATTCATTGAACCTTAGAAAAGGGACAATGGTTTTTATGGACAGTGAAGAAGGGTACACCAAACTTGTTTACATGATGCCTACAAGAGGGCTTATAGGGTACCGAAGTATGTTCATTAATATGACTAGAGGGTTAGGTACATTAGAAAAATCATTTGATTCATTCCAACCCTACGCTGGTGCGATTAATGACCACAGAAATGGTGTCTTTATAGCAAAGGAAAAAGGAAAAACGATGGCTTATAGCTTATTTCATCTTTCAGAACGCGGACGCATGATCGTCGATGTATCAACCGAAGTGTATGAAGGGATGATTGTTGGGATTAACTCAAGAGCCAACGATTTAGTTGTGAATCCTTGTAAAAACAAGAATCTAACCAATGTTCGTTCAAGTGGTGCCGATGAAGCCATTAAACTATTAGATACGTTAACCTTTACTTTAGAAGAATCCTTAGCGTTTATCAATCAAGATGAATTGGTTGAAATCACGCCTGATGCGATTCGTTTAAGAAAAAAAATCTTATCAGAAACTAAACGTAAAAGACACAACAAGAATTTACAATATCAAGCCAATCAATAACTTAGACACTGTTTAATAGACAGTGTCTTTTTTTTGACTATTGAAGGTTTTTAGTATTTATGAGAAAATTGATTTATTATGATTATATTTTTGTGAAAAGGAGATAATGATGGCGATTATTGAGGTTAACAACATTTCAAAAGCGTACGGGAATGTTCAGGCATTAAAACAAGTGAGTTTGTCATTAGAAAAAGGAAATATTTATGGGTTTATTGGACCGAATGGGGCAGGAAAAACGACGTTAATTCGTGTTTTACTAGGTCTTATAAAAGCTGACGAAGGAGACGCGAAAGTCTTCAATGAAGATGCTTGGCAGGATGCGGTATCAATTCATCAGAATGTAGCTTACGTTCCAGGTGATGTTAATTTGTGGCCTAATATTACAGGCGGAGAAGCCATTGATATTTTGATGGGATTAAAGTCAAGTAAAAATGGTAAAAAGAAAGAAGCGTTATATGAACAATTTGATTTTAATCCACGTAAGAAATGCCGTTCTTATTCAAAAGGAAATCGTCAAAAAGTGGCATTGATTGCGGCACTTGCAAGTGATGTTGATTTATTTATTTTAGATGAACCTACAAGTGGATTAGATCCTTTAATGGAAAAAGTATTTCAAGAAAATATTTTACGTTTAAAAGAAGAAGGAAAAACGGTATTCTTATCAAGCCATATTTTAAGTGAAGTCGAAAAACTATGTAATCATGTCTTTATTATTAAAGAAGGACAAATTATTGAAGAAGGTAAGTTAGAAGATCTGAGGCATTTAACGAGAAACCAAATCCATATAAAAAGCGATTATGATTTAAGCTTTTTGAAAACATTAAAAGGGGTTCATGAATTTAACCATGAAGATAATATCTATCGTTTTCAAATTGAAACAGAGGCATTAAATCCATTGATTAAAAAACTTGCTGATTATAATATGAAGAGTTTTGAAAGCACACCACCAACATTAGATGAATTATTTATGCGCCATTATAAAAAGGATTAATAATGAAAAAATATCTATTTTATAATTGGCAAGGACTTTTAAAAGTTAGATTTTTTAAAGATAAAGTCAAAATATTTATATGGATTATGAGTTGCGTCGGTTTTGTGGTAGGGGTTGGGTTTGCATACCCAGCATTGTTTGATGCATCAGAAGAATTGATGGGTTTAGTAGAAGCAATGCAAAACCCTGTAATGATCGCAATGTTTGGTCCTGTTTTTGATGAGCAAAACTACACATTGGCTGTGTCTTTTGCGAATCAAATGCTATTAATGAGTATGATAATTGTTTCATTAATGAGTATTTTAATGATTGCATCAATGACTAGAAACGATGAAGAAGAAGGGAAGTTAGAAATGCTTTTATCGCTTCCTTTAGGGCGTTTGAGTAATCCGTTAAGTGCTATCGTAATCGTAATTATCATGAATGTTTTAATAGGATTATTCATTGGGGTTACGCTTC
>CAYZOR010000083.1:0-5390 GCA_964479895.1 uncultured Candidatus Izemoplasmatales bacterium
CAAGTGACTCCGCCAGGATTCAAACCTGGAACCTTCTGATCCGTAGTTAAATTATTGCCTTGTTTGCCTCTGTTTACCCTTGTTTGTGCCTGTTTTAGTGTCTTTATAATCAAACAGTTAAGATTTTTTATTCCTTTCATTATTTTTTGTAATTTTGCCTTATTTGATACACTTGTTGGGCAAATAGTTGGGCAATTAACAGGCGTAAACACACTGTTAAATAAAGCTTATGTAATTAAACTATTTATTTTTGTTGGGCAAATATAACTGTTTTTATTTATTTAAATCCGTGTATAATGGTTAAGGCTAATACATCCTTATCTCTAGTTCTTGACAAGAGAAGTAAGAAAAATGATAATACGTATCCTGTTAAACTTCGTGTGATCCATAATCGTGACTCCAGAAAGTACAGCACAGGGTTCAGTAACACTGAAGACGATTTCAGGAAAATTATGCGCAAAAACCCAAGGGGGACATATGCTGAACGCAGGGCTGAACTTGAGGCGTTGAAAAATAAAGCTATGGAGATTATTCATTCCATGCGTGTGTTTTCCTTTGATGAATTTTATCCCCGGTATACCGGGAAAGGAGGGCAGCCGAATCAGGTTTTCGCCAGTTTTGATGCTTACATTGATGATTTAAAACGTGAGGGCAGGGTAGGCAGTGCAATTACCTATGAATGTGCCAGAAACTCCCTGAAGAAATTTTATCGCAAAGAAAAATTACAGTTTAAACAGATTGATGTTTCTTTTATAAAAAGGTATTATGGCTGGATGATCAAGGAGAAGGGAAATAGCCGAACCACTGTAGGAATCTATCTCAGGTGTTTGCGGGCTTTATATAACAGAGCAATTCATGCCGGTTATGTTTCCAGGGACTTTTATCCTTTTGGTAGTGATAACCACGGCAAGTTTCAGATACCGGCTTCGAGCAATGTCAAAAAAGCGCTGACAATTGCAGACATTGAAAAAATCTTCAAATACGAACCAGCGAGCGAACAGGAAAGCCAATATCGTGATATCTGGCTTTTCAGCTATCTTGCAAATGGCGCTAACATCAAAGACATTTGCCTTTTAAAGTACAAAGATATAGAGGAAGGCCGTATCGTGTTTTGGAGGGCAAAAACATCTGATAGTAAAAAGAAATCGAAACCTATTGTAGCGCTCATTACTGATCAGCTTTCGGAGATCATTAAACGTTGGGGCAATAGCCCGGATCCTGATCATTATGTCTTTCCTTTTTTGAAAGGCAACGAATCGCCAACAGAAATTAAGCGAGTAACAAATAACCTGGTACGTTCCATTAATCAGGTTTTTGAACGCATCAGCGATAAACTGGAACTCAGTACGAAGGTAACCACCTATACCGCACGTCACAGTTTTGCCACCATACTCAAGCGCAGCGGTGTGCCTGTAGCGTTCATCAGCGATGCCCTGGGGCATGCAGACCTGAAGACTACCGAAAACTACCTGTCCGGTTTTGAAGATGATGCCATAAAAGATATCGTGAAGAACCTGACCAACTTTACTGGTTCGTCTCAGTAACCTGCCAATATCAAATAATTCCTTCTCTCTTGCTTAGCCTCATTAATTCCGTGGTGTCTGCAAACCTGCTGGGTTAAAAAAGCAAAAAAAACGTGTAAATGTGTCCCTCTATTGTCCCCTGGGATCATTTGTATTTCAGGCGAATACAGTTTTTCTTTTTTGATAAAGAGTAACTGGTATTCAATGTTGAATTTTAGCCTTTGGTTTTCAATGTGTTATATATTTTCAGATGACTTATGTAAACAAAAAAGTGTCCCCTGGAAAATTGCAATAAATTGAAAATCAATGCTTTACTTTGTGTTGATTTATTAACCTATAAAAATTAACACGATGCAAAAGGATAACCAAATCGAATTAAGACTGGCAGATATTGACAAAAAAATTGAGCATCTGACAATGCTTCTTGAGGCGAAGCATGCTAATGGCCGGGAGCCTTCAAGCGACTATTTAGGCGCTCAGGAAGCGGCTGATTATCTCAAAATCCCTCTTGGCACCATTTACAACCTTGTCCATCGCAGGGCTATACCTTACCGTAAGAGAGGAAAGCGGCTTTACTTTAACCGACTGGAGTTAAAAGAGATCATTGAATCAGGTAAACGCAAAACGATTGACGAGCTGGAAAGCTTTGCAGAGGATCATTTGCAAAACCTGTCTGTAAATAAAAAATAACCCTTGTGTCCCGGTACTGAACACAAGGGTAAATCTTTGATTATCTTAACAAAACAAATTTATGGAAAATAATTCAAATCAGTCTGAAAAACTGACGATTAGCGATGATATTGAACTGATTGATCCTTCTATTGTAGATACTGATGAGCTGATCACGGAAGCTGAAAGTATCATGGATCAGGCAAACGGAAGTGCGGAAAGCCAAAGTAAAGCATTAGATGAAATTGTTGACCTGTTGAAAGATGTTGCTGATGAAGGAACCAGGGAGTTACTCATTGATAAATTATCCAAAGAATTTGATGGAGTTACCAAGAAAATTCTGAGACTAAAACTAAAGGGCTCCCCAAAAAATGGATCCCGTGTTAAATTTGGTTCGGATGATGATATCCTGGATGATTTCCCCGAAGGGGCTGACCGCAAACTATTCATGAAATATGGTTTTTATGAACTCGATAATAAATTATATTTCAGGACAGAACGAGGAATTAAACAAGGAGCAAACTTTACGCTCAAACCCCTTTTTCATGTGAAAGGCCACACTGATGCCAAGAGGCTTTTTCATATCATGAATGAATCTGGCGAGAGTGAGACCATTGAATTACTGCAAAAAGACCTTACCAGCCTTCAGGCATTTAAGCTTCGCGTTGAAAGTCTTGGCAATTTTATCTGGATGCTTGGTTATGCGGAGTTAAACAAGCTTAAAAGACACCTCTATGATAAAACTGAAAGCTGTCAGGAGATCTTTCAGTTGGGCCATCAGAAGGCTGGATTTTGGGCCTGGTCAAACGGAGTATTTACTGATAAATTTCAGCCCGTTAGTGAATATGGTATCATCAGATATAGAAATAAAAGCTACTATATCCCGGCATTATCAGAGTTTTACAAGGATGAGGCTTCGTTGTATGTCAATGAGAAAAAGTTTGTGTATACGGCTGGCAAAATTTCCATGTCAGAGCTCTTAAATTTGATAAGAAAAGTCTTCGGCGACAATGGTCTGATAGGCTTTACGTATCTGCTGGCTAGCTGTTTTCGCGACATCATTGTGTCCAAACATAATTATTTCCCTTTGATGAACATATTTGGACCCAAGTCTACCGGTAAAACCGAGCTTGCCAACTGTCTTCTGCATTTTTTTGGTAAAGCTAACCCAGGTCCCAATATCAACAACACCACAAAACCCGCACTGGCTGATCATGTAGCTAGATTCCGAAATGCCTTATGCCACATTGATGAATATAAAAACAACCTGGATTTTGAGAAGATTGAATTTCTCAAAGGGTTATGGGATGGCACTGGCCGAAGCCGCATGAACATGGATAAGGATAAAAAGATGGAAACAACCAGTGTGGATTCCGGTGTGATCATTACGGGGCAGGAAATGCCTACCGCGGATATTGCACTTTTTAGCCGGCTGATCTTTTTGACTTTTCACCGGACAGACTTCTCAGATGAAGAAAAACAACATTTTAACCGGTTAAAGGAAACTGCAAAAGAGGGTTTGACGCACCTGACCCATGACATTTTATCGCATAGGGAGTTTGTCAGAGAAAACTTCTTTGATCATTATGATAAGGCAAGCAAAGAGCTTGTCTTAAAGCTGTCTGGTGAGTCAATTACTGACAGGATTTTCAGCAACTGGACAATTATTCTGGCTATATACAGTACATTAAAAGAGAAGTTATCTCTTCCCGTTGAGTATGAAGAAGTGTTAGATATTGTTCTTGATCTTATGCGACGGCAGAATGCTGAAACGGATCGCTCTGATCCTGTTGCAGCCTTTTGGGAAGCGTTCAATTACCTTGTAAAGGAGGGAGAGCTGAAAGAGGAAGTAGATTTTCAAATCCAAAAAACTCCTGAATTGAAAACCACAAAGGATGATTTTCAATGGGATGAGCCTCGTGATGTGTTGTATATTAACCATACCCGTGTATTTGACAAATACCGCAGGCATGGGGCGCAAACGCGTGATTATGTGCTTCCAAAAAAGACCCTGGAGCACTACCTTAAACACTCAAAAGAATATTTGGGGCGCGTGAAGTCACGTCGATTCAAGATGCATCATAACTCTGCCGATGATTTTATTACCACGTCAAAGGAACAGGTCACCACGGCCACAGCATTCTCCTACAGTAGACTTGTGGATAAATATGATATTTCTGTGATTTCCTCGTTAGGAGATGGTGATGATATTGCCCAGGATTGACCAGCAGACTGAAAGCAGCATAAAAAAAATTGCACGACTACATAAACTACAATGAACTACATTCTACACTGGTTTGATTGTATGAATGTTACAGGTAGTTGATTTGCTTAGCCAGCAACTACATCCGACTACAGCCAACTACATTATTTAAGTATCTACCTGTTTTGAACTACTCAGAGCTACAATATTATAACCTTTGTCTTTATTGCAAATGCTATAAGCACCTCATAATATGTTATTTGGGGGTTGTAGCTCTGTGTAGTTCCTGTAGTTTTGGTTTACCATGATATTTAACTGCAATTTTCCTTGTTTAAGATCTCTCGCGTGCGATAGCATTCCAGAGCCTGCATTGGTAAATAGGCATGAATTTATGCATTGATTTACAGCATATAAGGCTAAATATTTGTCATAAACTTCATGCTTTTGGTAGGGCGATGCGGGGGCTTTAGAGCCAAAACCGGGCGTAGCCCGGCCAAAAAAACAGCTAAAACATTCATAACGAATATTTTAGCTTTTATTTTTTTGGAATTTGTTGCACGTGTTTTAATTTCTGGTCTGAAAATAAAAAGAACTAATAAATAATAATGGTATTCTATTCAATTGGAGTTGCAGGTTATTTGTTAAGTGATTGTGGCACGGTTCATTTATTAACCAAACTTTACTGTATTGAAAAGGAAAGTTTTATCTTTGGTGTTTGTGGCCCTAATGCTTATAACTGCTTAGAATGTAATCAATACTAAACCACTCTCGATGAAGCAACACATTTACATTTTAATACCAATCATCTTCTTATCAGCTTCTACATTTTGTGTATTCGGGCAAAACCAAAGTTTTTTCGAGCCGATCCCCCATAAAACGCTTGACAAAACAGAAATGATCGTAATCTACAACTTGGAGTTTTCTCCTGATTCAACAAATGTTCAAGACAAGTTTGAAACCAGAGCAGTGCTTTACATTGGAAACGAAATTTCTCT
>CAYZOR010000084.1:0-5284 GCA_964479895.1 uncultured Candidatus Izemoplasmatales bacterium
GGTTTTTTAAAATCAATAGGTGTCGCCTTTTCATCGAGGGTTTTTAAAATCGTCATGCTTCTTTCATGCGCTGAGATACCTGTTGTCACGTTGGCCGCGTCAATGGAGTCAGTAAATGCGGTATGAAAAGAATCCGTATTATCATCTACCATAGGCTTAAAATTTAATGCTTGGGCGCGTTTTTCTTCCATCGGCAGACAAATAAGCCCTCTGCCGTATTTGGCCATAAAATTAATTGTTTCAGGGGTCGCATGATCTGCCGCAACAATTAAATCGCCTTCATTTTCTCTATCTTCATCATCAACCACAATAATCATTTCGCCATTTTTAATGGCTTCAATCGCTTCTTCAATTGTATTAAACATCGTTCACACCCTAAAATCCATATTTTTTTAGCATTGCTTCATCAATGCCGTTTTCTTTTTTATCGGGAAACAATTTTTCTACATATTTACCGATCATATCGGCTTCTAAGTTGACTTCATCCCCGATTTTTTTATTTAATAAAGTCGTTTCATCTTTCGTATGAGGGATCACCCATACTTTGAATGTGGATGAATCATGGCTTGCGACTGTTAAACTAATTCCATCAATCGCAATGGAGCCTTTTTCCAATAGGTAACGCATCACATTTTCACTTGCTTGAATGGTTAAGATGTGCGCAATATCATCTTTTTTTATCGATTTGATGGTCCCAACGCCATCAATATGACCACTCACCATATGGCCCCCTAAACGTGTATTTAAAGTTAAGGCTCTTTCTAAATTTACTTTGGACCCTGTTTTAACAGCTTTCATGGTGCTTCTATTTAGCGTTTCATACATAATATCAATCGTAAATGTTTGGTTGGTTAAATGCGTAACCGTTAAACACACACCATCCGTTGCAATGCTATCGCCTAACTTGGTATCCTCTAATACTTTAGACGCTTCAATCGTTAAGGCTACACTTCGTGGATTTTTATCAACTTTTTTGACGGTTCCAATTTCTTCAATAATTCCTGTAAACATAATCATTTCTCCTTTAAGAGTGTGTAACTTAAACACACATCATCATCAAAGCGTAAGATATCGTTTAATTTTAAATGAAAAGCATCACTCAAATTCGCAATACCTAAGCCTCCTACAGGGCTTAACGCATGCATGCCCCCAATAATTTTCGGGGCGATAAAACAATGCATTTCATCCACCACATTGGCTTTTAAAGCACTAAAGTTTACAGCGCTTCCACCTTCTAACAATAGACTGCTTATGTTTCTTTTCCCAAGCATTATTAAAGCATGGTGGATATCCACTTCACCTTCTTTTATGTCGGCTTTTAAGAGGGTTACTCCTAAATCTAACAAGGCATTATACTTAGCTTGATTTGCTTTGGATGTCGTAATAATAATGGTTTCTTGTTGAGCTGCAGTTTTAACAACATAAGACTTTAAAGGAATCTCTAAACGCGTATCTAAAATAATTCTTAGGGGTTGTCTCAAATCTTTATCTAAACGGACATTGAGTTTAGGGTCATCATAAATAACCGTATTCACCCCTACCATAATACCTTGTAATTTGGCTCTTAGTTCATGTACCCATTGTCTAGATAAATGATTGGTAATCCATTTAGAATCATGCGTGTAAGACGCGATTTTTCCATCCGCAGTCATTGCCGTTTTTAAAACGACATAGGGTAATTTTGTTTGAATAAATTTAAAAAACACTTTGTTTAATGCTTTATTTTCTTTATCAAGTACACCAACATCAACATCAATACGCGCATCTTTTAGCTTTTTAATCCCATTCCCAGCGACTAAGGGATTGGGGTCTAAACTTGCGATAACGACACGTTTAATGTTCTTTTTGATGATTAAATCAGCACAGGGTGGGGTTTTCCCATAGTGAGAACACGGCTCTAAGGTAACATACATCGTAGCCCCTTCAACCGATTCTTTTGCATCGTTGAATGCATTCACTTCGGCATGGGCATCTCCAAATGATTGGTGTGCTCCAGTGCCTATCACTTTTTCATCTTTTACAATGATAGCGCCGACCATTGGATTTGGTTCGACAAACCCTTCATAGGCTTTGGCGAGGTCCAATGCTTTTTTCATATACATTTCGTCCATAATAACCACCTTAAACAAAAAATGCCCTGAAATTCAGGGCATGTTTAAAGAAATATCAAAAAAACATCTCTTCTCCCATCCAGACTATACTGTCGGTGTAGGAATTGAACCTACTCAGCTTGCGCTCGCGGACTATACCGCCGGTCGGGAATCACGCCCTGCCCTGAAGAATATTTACAAATAAATTCTACCATGCGTAAGCATATAATACAAGTAAAGCATATAAAAATTATTCAAACGGCTAAATCAATGCTTTTAGATGGTTTTAAAAACAAACTATTCACATCCTTTTAGAGACATGATTTAAGCGATAAATACTTAAAATAATCATTAAAACAAAAAGGCCACTTAATAAAAACAGCATGACAAAACTATGCAATTCAGTGTCGAAAACATACAAATCAACGCCAAAAAAGGCGCGGTAAGTTCTTAAGCTTTCAGGGTCACTAAACACAACACTTAATGCATCTTCCATATAGACTTTACGCATTAAAGATGCGATTTGTGAAGGGGGAAAACTATTTAAAATCGATTGTAACGTCTGTGAAAACGAGCCGATTGGAACATATAAACCGCTTAAAAAACCGATGAGGGTCCCGATTAAAGTGGCTAAATTCGAATGGGCATTAAGTGTTTTTAAAAACGTTGTAATAAAGAAAAATAATGCCGTAAATACCATATTTGAAAACACCAAAATCATGGCGCCTAATACAATATTTCCTAAAGGAATCATATAGCCACTAAGTATAAAGAGTATTACAATCGTTAAGCCATAATTGATAACGCTTAATAATATTCCAGCAAGAAATGCTGTCAACATATAACTATAAACAATCGACTGCCTTTTTAAAGGCGCAATATAAAAATCATCAATTTTTCTTTCCACATGATCTTTAATAAAGATATGTAAAAACCCTAGCGGAACGGTCACACTGCTCACAATGACAATCCCTGAAAATATCCAACTGTATATTAAATAATCTGCCTCGTTTGTTCCTACTAAAGCTTCAGGAACACTCGCTTGTTGCATGTTTCCTAAAAAGATTAAAAACAATCCTAAAATGATAAAAACAGAAAGAAACGAGAAGAAAACGGCCCACCGATCTCTTAAATAACACAGTAAATGTCTTTTAACGAGAGATTTCATGATTCAAAGCCCTCCCTGTTAGATGTAAAAACACATCATCCATCGAGCCTTTTATAATCTCAAAGGTTTCAATCGAAGATTTATACTTCAATGCAATATCCAGCCCATCAAAAGCGTTTTTTATAGGAATATAAACAATCTCGTTGATCCATTTTGAATCGGCAAATTTTAAAAATACATCGTTTGATTGGGGCTTAGGGGTAATCTTAATGGTATCTTTTGCATAATGTTTTCTAAGGTTTTCAGCTGAATCTTTCGCAATAATCTCTCCTTTATCGATGATAACGACTTGATCACAGTCAATCACTTCTTCCATATAATGCGTCGTTAAAATAATCGTTGTCTTTGTTTCATGTTGAACCGTTTTTAAAAACGACCATAGTTGTTTTCGAACACTTGGGTCTAAGCCTGTGGTTGGTTCATCTAATATTAAGTATTTCGGCTTAAAAATAAGCGCTCTAGCGACATCTACTTTCCGTCGTTCCCCGCCCGATAAAGTTTTGACACGCTGAGATAAAATGCCTTCTAAATTTAAAAGGTCACTTAAATAAGTGATACGTTTTTTAATGGTTGACTTATTTTTGATATATAAACTCGCCCTAAACATTAAATTTTCATAAACACTGAGTTGTTCATCCAAAGTAGAATGCTGAAAAACAATGCCTAGTTTTTTTCTAACAGAAAATGCATCATGTTGGCTATCGAATCCATCAATCTTAACTTTTCCGCTCGTTTGGTTTAATAATGTGCTCATTATATTAACAGTTGTTGATTTGCCTGCACCATTGGGACCAAGCAACGCAAAAAAGGATGCTTCTTTTATGGTGAATGAGATATTTTTCACTGCTTCATGTCCGTTATATGTTTTACTTAGATTTTTAACTTCAATCATATAATCCCCCTAAATTATTATTTAATTTAATCATACGTTTTTTTCTAGATATTCACAATAAAATTTTATGAGGTTTTTCTTTTTTGTAGATTTAAGGGACTTGCGATGTAACATACATGCAGTCATCGTAATTTAATGGGTTTTGTGATAAAATCATAGTGTAAGCACAAAAAATTTAACGGGTGATAATATGGCTACAATAAAAGATGTTGCGAAAAAAGCGAATGTGAGTGTTGCGACGGTATCAAGAGTGCTTAATAATAGTGGATATGTTAATCAAGAAACGCGCAAACTTGTGGAACAAGCCATCCAAGATCTACATTACGTGCCGAACGAACTTGCAAGGTCATTATACAAAAAACAATCCAAAATCATTGGCTTGGTTGTGCCCCATTTATCCACGCATTTTTTTAGTGAACTCATTGAGCGTATTGAAGAATATTTTTCAACAGACAATTTTAAGTTGATGATTTTTAATGTGCGAGAAGATTTATCACACGAAGAAAAAGTTTTACAAGTCTTTAATCAATATAATATTGACGGACTATTTATCATCACCCATATTCCCGAAATAGAAGCGTATAAAAAATTAGATATTCCTATAATCATGATTGATCACAAGTCTGATGATTTCATTTCAATTTCTAGTAATAATATAGAAGGGGGCCGCTTGGCTGCTGAACATTTAGTAGAAAACGGCTGTCAAAATGTTTTACATATTAGGGGACCTTCTGTTTTATTAACCGTTCAAGATCGTTCTGAAGGGTTTAATGAAGTCATTGACCGCTATGGTTATAACCGTAAATGTTTAGATTTAGACTTTAGAAAACCTGATATTAATGCCATTCAAAATTTCATTCAAGATAATCCTGAATATGATGGAATTTTTTGCGATTCTGATTTCATGGCTTTTACGACAATTAGAGCGATTCATTTACTAGGGCGCAACGTACCTAAAGACTACCAAGTGATTGGGTTTGACAATATAGAGTTGGCTGAAGTGTATAACCCAACTTTAACAACCATTCAACAAAACATCGATTTAATCGCAAAACATTCATTTGAAAAGATGATTGCACTAATCAACGGTAAGAAAGACTTAAAAAAACATTATAGTATGCCTGTTACCTTAAT
>CAYZOR010000085.1:0-1063 GCA_964479895.1 uncultured Candidatus Izemoplasmatales bacterium
GCCTTACCATCACCATAAGGATTACTTGCTTTGCTCATACGGTCATACTCACTCTTATCGGTTAACAATTCTTTAAATGTTTTATATATGTATTCTTCGTCTCGGCCCACAAGCTTTAATGTTCCGGCAGCTATGCCTTCAGGTCTTTCTGTTGTGTCCCTCATGACAAGAACCGGTTTGCCTAAGCTTGGGGCTTCTTCTTGGATGCCGCCGCTGTCTGTAAGAATAATATGCGACTGCGCTAAAAAGTTATGAAAATCAAGAACGCCCAGTGGTTCAATTAGTTTGATTCTATCAGTATTGCCAAGGATATCATCGGCAGCTTCTCGTACTTTAGGGTTCAAATGAACAGGGTAAATCGCCTTGATGTCATCATGTTCATCAATAATGCGTTTAATCGCCTTAAACATATTGCGCATAGGCTGACCAATGTTTTCCCTGCGATGGGCAGTAATCATAATAAGCCGGCTACCTTGCGCCCATTTTAAGTGCTCGTGCGTATAATCTTTTCTCACAGTTGTATGCAAGGCGTCAATTGCTGTATTCCCTGTAACAAATATACTGTTTTCAGGTTTGCCTTCGTTAAGAAGATTTTGTTTCGCTTTTTCAGTAGGGGCAAAATTGTATTTAGCCATGATGCCTACAGCTTGACGGTTAAACTCCTCAGGATACGGTGAATCGATATTGTATGTTCTAAGCCCTGCTTCTACGTGGCCCACAGGAATTTGCAAGTAAAAACACGCAAGCGCCGTCACAAAACTTGTTGAAGTGTCTCCGTGCACGAGCACAACATCAGGTTTTACTTCTTCAAGGATGGCCTTCATCTTTTCAAGTATACTCACCGTCACATCGAATAGATTCTGATTCGCTTTCATAATCGATAAATCATAGTCTGGGTGAACATCGAACGCTTCCAATACTTGATCGAGCATCTCGCGGTGTTGGCCGCTCACACAAACAACTGACTCTATGTCAGAATGTTTTTTAAGTTCATTCACTACAGGGCACATCTTAATGGCTTCGGGTCGCGTACCAAAAACGCTCATAATTCGTTTATTCATTT
>CAYZOR010000085.1:1163-5195 GCA_964479895.1 uncultured Candidatus Izemoplasmatales bacterium
TTTTCTTTAATATGATTATGCCCATTCATGAGGACTACAATCTCAATATCTTGCAAAAAGTGATTAAAATCTTGGTATTGTTCATCAACCATGTTGGTTTTTACATATGGATCGTATACTTTAATGCCATGCGCTAAATGTTCGTCCATCACTTGAAGCAATTGTAATGTCGGGCTTTCTCTTGTATCATCAACATTTTCTTTATACGTTAGTCCATAAAGCCCTACTTTGGAGACATCTTTAATATTGTGTGCTTTCATAATCGTCCTTATGCGTTTTAATACATGAGAAGGCATGGAGTCATTGGTTTTTCTTGCTGTTAGTATCAGATTGGTCAAATCTGGATAATCTCCAACTAAGAACCAAGGATCAACTGAAATGCAGTGACCACCAACCCCAGGGCCGGGTTGTAAAATATCTACTCGGGGATGCTTATTGGCTATGCGGATAATTTCATACACATCCATATTATCTTCTCGGGCAATCTTCGCCAGTTCATTGGCAAAGGCAATATTGATATCTCTATAAGTGTTTTCAATGACTTTCGACATCTCCGCAGACCGAATATCGGTAATAACAATTTCTTCTTTACAAAATGACGCGTATAACTCCTTGACTTTCTCACCAATTGTTTCATCATCGACACCAACTGTGCGCGAATTATATTCCAGTTCATGAATCATGTTGCCGGGAATAATCCGCTCAGGAGCGTGCACAAGGTGAATATCACTCCCTAATGAAAACCCTCGATTCTCAATCACGGGACGTATGTGTTTATCGATTGTTCCCGGGGATACAGTGGATTCCACCAAAACAATCGCTCCTTGTTTTGCATGGTCCAATACTGTTTCCACTGCTTTAATAACATACGTGGGGTCTATCTTTTTATTAGAATTAACAAACGGTGTTGGCACAGCAATAATATACGTATCCGTTTCCTGATAGTCAGTGGTAAATTCAATACCGTTGTTTTGCGCTTGTTTGAAAAGCTGTTCTAACCCTTTTTCTTCATACGGCAATTCTCCACTATTTAAATCACTAATAAGTTTTTCGTTTATGTCCGTACCTACAACTTTGTGTCCGCTTCTTGCGAACATAAGGGCTGTAGGTAAGCCGATGTAGCCGAGTCCGATAATATTAAGCATGTAAATATCCCTCTTCTTTAGTTATAGTAAAGTTATTGTAAACTGTGCTTTAGCGCGTTGAAAGTTTAATGGTTTGTGAAATACAATTCGTGTGATTTTTTCTTTATTTAGGTAATATAAACTTCGATATGCTGTTTCAAAATAATAATCGGTTGTTCCGCTCAATTTAACCACTGGTTTTTGGTTTTCCTTGAGCAATAATCCATCTTCAACCTCTTGTATTTCACACGGTGTGTGAAAGTAGAAATAACACCTCTCACCCTTACCTTGTACATAGTCATCAATAATAAATGATTGATTATTCCATTTTATTTCACGTTTGTGTTCATAACCATTAACTGATTGCATGACACTTCTGAAATAGTTATTCGAAAATTCAATGTCTTTTTGCTTGGTCCACCCATATGTGAAAAATTTTCCTTTTTTACGCATTTGTTCTTTTTCATCAATTTGTATAGTGTTGTGCGCTGTGGTATTCGAGATTTTAAAATCATTTGATTCCGCATATGAGTAAGACCCATTGTCACAAAACACATTAGCCCCTTTATGCCATAAATCAATGTGGTGTTGATGAGGCTGTCCTGGGCGTGTTTTATGCTTTTTGGAGATGGCCATAAGCATCGTTTCTTTATTTTTAAACACGTGTAGCCCAGCATTAGGATAAGATTTTGTATTGGTTGAAGGAGGCTTTAAGCTAAGGTTTTCTTCCTTGTCTGAATTAAACCATAGTTTTTCCTCTTGATATTTTGGATTATCCGTGATTTTTGTTTGAGTTAACAGCACATGAAGGGAATTTAATGAACTGACGAAGTCCCTATATCCATTCGTAGTGAACGGAAAGACGAACGCTCCATCATTTGATCCATAATTTGGAATGTCGTTTGTCTTTTTATCTAAATGGTTATACAAGAGTGAAATACTATTGATTAGTTTATCTTTATTTGTTTGATTAATTGAGAATTCGGTTGTGTTTTCAATAGACAAGACGAATTCTAAAACTTGCAGTGAAAAACGCTGATAGGTGAATGAATCCTGTATATAGCCCCCATCTAAAGTAAATTGCCTATCTATTTCCTTGTTTAATAATCGAAAAGCTTTTTTTAGTTGTTTGGTATCATCCGAAGCTTTTGCCCCTAGCATCATTCCCGTTATTTCAGAAATCGTATGATTATTTTTAATGCATTTATGAGCGTAAAAAAAATTACTTAATACTTTTTTATAACTTCTTTTAACCAATTCTTGTACATTGTTTTCATCTTTATCACTAATCATACCATAATCGCGAAAAACAGAATAAGCAATCAAAACATTCATCATGCGAAGTGTCGCTTCTTGGCCACATTTATGGTTCGGTCCATATCCGTAGGGGTTCTTATCCAACCAGGCACTGAGCTGTTTTGAAAATGCTTCATAATATTTCTTATTTTTAGTGAGTACATAAGCCCTTGAAAAATGAAGAAAATGCGTGAATCTCGAGGGTTCCCAAATGGTTTTAATGTCGCCTCTTGAATTGTCAAAATCAGGGATTTGAAACCATTTTTTTCGACTGGACACCCGAACACCTGAAATAGGGTGCAAATGCCAATCAATCGGGTCTCCGTAATCAAGGTAGAACGCTGAAAAAACAAATAAATTACCCAGAATAGCTTGATCTGCTAAATATAGTATCGACTTCTTATCTCCTTCATTCAATTGTGAATAGTGCATTTCTAAACGGTCCAATGGAAAAGATAAGAAATCAACAGACTTGATTGCGACACTTTTTTCAAACAGCTTATCTAGTTGAGGGAAAGTATTTAAAAGTTTTAATTTAGTAGCGTATAACGTCCGGTAAAGGACCCATTTCGGTTTATATTCAAAAATTAACGACTTAAGCAGCATATAATCCCCTGTATTTATGACCTTTGTTGCTCAACTGAATGAATTACGTTTTCCAATTGTTCTGTCAATTTAAGAAAATCAAAATCTTTAGCACCTTCGTAAGCATTATTTCCTAATTTTTCAAGTTCATGGTTTGGTAAGTTTTTAATACTTGTAATCTTATCAGCGATTTCTTTGCCTGTTGCATCATGAATTTCGTAACCACATTGATATTTATCAATAATGGAATATCCCATTTTAATGGTTGCGAGAATCGGTTTAGCCGATGCCATATATTCAAAAAGTTTGTTCGAACTGTTCCCGCGCGTCCAATTGTATTCATTTTGCGAATAATTCAACAAATTCAGTGAGGAGTGCTTAAGGATATAAGGTATATTATTTTTATCCACTCTTCCTTTGAATTGTATATTGGTTAGTCCCTTTTCTTTCACCAGTTTCTCTAATATTTCCCTTTCACTTCCATCCCCGTATATTAGAATTTGAATAGAGGAATCATCGAGGTGTTCTGCGGCTGAGACAAGTTTTTCCAAGTTGTTTACTGGTCGTATGGAACCAACATATACAGCATTGAAGGCATTATTTTCCAAATCAACATCTGACACTTTGTTTGTTTTCGAAAAAGCCTTAAAGGAGGCAAGATCAACTCCATTATTGATGTAGTGTGCCTTTTCTAGATTAATTGAGCCTCCAGAGTTTTTATCCCAGCGTCTCTCCTTGATATAGTCAGTGTCACCCTCCTTCGTGAAAATTAACGCATCCGCCTTTTTATAGATCCATTTCTCACGGTTCAGTAGCAACCTACCAATCACGGATTTTTCCTTTAGTTTACTAAATGCAAAAATCGCTTCTGGCCATAAATCCCGGACTTCACATATGGATTTAGCATTATATTTTTTTGATAATTTATTCCCTGCAATTAGTGTTAAAGGATGGGGACTGGAAGCGTAAATGATATCAGGCTTGCCATATTCTTTGACAAGGGGCTTGCTAGAGCGAATCAAATTCC
>CAYZOR010000086.1:0-5143 GCA_964479895.1 uncultured Candidatus Izemoplasmatales bacterium
ATTTCTTTTTACGATAAATTCTTGCTTCATATGGATTAAAGTAGTTTGTGTTTATAGGGCTTTCCATATTGGTTTTATAAATCTCATAATCCTCAATATCTGAAGGAAGGGTTGCGGTCATAACACATGATTTAAAGTTTGCTAAAACATAATAATCATGGTGTTTTGCCTTTAACTTAAAGAAAAACGTGTGAGGGTCTTCAAGGTCTATAAATGTTATATCACTATGAATAATATCTTCTTCTTTTCTTAACTTTAATAATGACTTATAGGTATTTAAAATACTCGTCTCATCTAACGTATCGTTTAAAACATTGATAAAATCTTTATTGCCATTAACGTCAATCCAAGGAGAAACATCTGAAAAATCAGCAAATTTTGAATCGTCCCACTGCATCGGTGTTCTTGCATTATCTCTAGCGCGGTCTTTCAATGCTTGTAATGCAATGGCTGAAGAGGCCCCATTTTCAATAAAGTTTTTATACTCGGTAAAAACCTCAACATCTCTAAACTGCTCTAAATCATGATAATCGACATTCGTCATGCCAATTTCTTCGCCATAATAAACAATTGGTATTCCAGGCATTAAATAAAGTGTATACGCAAGCATCTTTGCACTGCGTTTACGGTACTTTTCATCATCTCCATAATGCGAGACAATGCGTGGTTGGTCGTGATTATGCCAATATAAAGTGTGAAAGCCTTTATCTTTAAAAATCTCTATCCACTTGGCAAAGCTATTTTTTATTTTCGGTAAAGCGATTTCACCTTTCGCCCATTTACCTGGCGTTAATTCGTTATGTTCATCCCCATCAACCCAGCAATGTTCAAACTGAATCAATAAATTGAATTCGTTTGATTGATTTCCAGCGTACTGTAACGCTTCTTCTTTTGAAGCGCCCCCCGCTTCTCCAATAATCAATAAATCATTGGGTTTAAAGATTTCTTCACCGAGTTCTTCTAAATATTCATGATGCTTAGGAAGGGAAGAAAAATGTTCTTGACCAGGTTTTCCTTCAGGAAAATCCCAGTTTTTTTCCAAGTGATTTGACGCATCGACTCTAAAGCCATCTACCCCTAAATCTACCCACCATTTTATCATGGATTTTAATGATTCACGCATGGTTTTATTCCGCCAATTTAAATCTGGCATTTTTTTACTAAATATATGTAAATAATATTGATCTAAAGCTTCGTTATACTCCCAAACAGGACCACCAAACCATGAAACCCATTGTGTTGGTAAAGTTTTTTCACCATTTTCAAGTATTTTTCCATCATGCCAAATATAAAAGTCTTTATACAATGCATGGTCTTTATGGGTGGGATCACTTGCGGCCTTAAACCAAGGATGTTCGTCCGACGTATGATTTAAAACTAAATCCGTTAATATATACATCCCTTTTTGATGCGCTTTTTCAATAAGCCTTTTAAAATCTTCAATGGTTCCATAATCTTCGCTGACTTTATAAAAATCACGAACGTCATACCCATTATCATCCATCGGTGAATCATAGTGCGGTGAGATCCACAGGGTATTGACCCCTAAACTTTTTAAATAATCAAGTTTTTCAATGACGCCATTGATATCTCCAATGCCGTCATTGTTAGTGTCTTTAAAACTTCTTAAGTAGACTTGATATATAATTGCGTCATGCCACCATTTTTTTTGCATAAGTCTAACTCCTTTAATGTCTATTTTACGATTAATATTTGATGATTATTGGCTCATTAATGAGCGATAACTCACCATTTTTAACTTCAATGTTTTCGTTTGTTATGTGGTTTTGATAGATACCATCTTTAATGTCTACTTTAATTTTCCCTTTAGATTTAGAAACATTAAACACACCATATGCATAGTGCGCATCGAGTTTGTACGAAGCGGTAATAACATCTTTTTCTTTGGCTTTTTTGACTTCATAAACACCAAAAGTAAATAATTCTCCACGGGTTAACTCGTTTACCTTTGTAACCCATTCTTCATACGAAGGGAGGGTAAAATCAATGGTATCTTTATTGAATAAATCAGGATGATGGGGGGTGAAAACTTCGCTTCCTGAAAAAATCATGGTCGATCCTTTTTGAAAGAAATTAAACGCATGCCATTGTTTTAAAAGCGCAACATCTTCATTTAATAATTCTGCAATTCGACCAAAATCATGGTTTTCAAGATTACGCATTTTGACATAATCTTTAGGATAAATTTCTTCTTGTTTTTGAAGCCAATGGATATAATCATTGAGGGGGCCTTCATTCTTTAGATACGCTTCAAAATAAGGGTGTGCATCATAATCATAGGCCATATCAAACACTTCATAGATTTCGCTTTCACTTAATGCATCGAAGCCTCTGTCTCTTATTTCTTTTAAAAAATGTCCATGGACAGATTCTGATAACCACACAGTATCAGGATTTAAAGCATCTATGGTTTTTCTGGCTTTAGCCAAGAAGCTTCTAGGGATGATTGAAGCGACATCAAATCTATAACCATCAACCCCCATGTTGGTATATTGTTTTAAAGCATCGATCAATATCGTTTCTAATGCTTCTTTTCCTTTGGAAAAATCAAAATCCGTGATATCCCACCAATCTCCAACACGGTTTTTAAATTCACCGTTTTCTGTATAGAAATATTCAGGATGGTTTTGAATCAATGTTGAATCTGGACTGGTGTGATTATAGACGATATCCATCATCACTTTCATGCCCTTATCATGGATTGCGCCGATTAAGTTTTTGAAATCATCCATCGTCCCTAATTCTTCATTGATGGCAAAATAATCCTTAATTGCATAAGGACTACCAAGCTTTCCTTTTCTCTTTAATTCCCCAATCGGATGAATAGGCAGCAAATAAATCATATCTACGCCCATTTTTTTAATGCGATCTAAATCAGCTTTTAACGCATTAAAGGTTCCTGCTTTGGTATGGTTTCTTACATAAACTTGATAAATAAATAAATCTCTTTTGTGCGTTGCATCGGGTTTAATCATATTGAGACCTCCTAGAAAATTAACATGCTTATTGTATATTGTTTACCCTCCAAATTCAATCAAAGAAACAAAAACGCTTACAAGTAAACGGTTTCCTTTTTTTCATATAGTAAAAAGCGCTATACAACAAGTTTTTTGTCATACTAGCGCTTTTAAATAAATGATTGACTTAAACGTATAGGGCCTTTAAGATATAATTAAGTTTTGCTTAGGAGTGGTTCCATTGCGTGTTTATGAAAATATCAGTGCCAACTTTGAACTTAGAATACAAGGATTCGCCATTGAGATGTTCACAATCTTTTTTTCAATACTTGTCGTCATTTTCGTGGTTTTTCATCCTATCATAGAAGGATTGATTGTATTCATGCCTTACTATTTTACATCTATATTTCCTTTTTTCTTCACTAAAGGACAGTCTTTAGGTAAAATGCACGCCAAAACAAAAGTCATTACCGTTGATGGGGATGTGCCAAGCACAGGCATTTTACATTTAAGAGAACTCTTTAAATGGATCATGGGCTTTATAACGATAGGTTTATACTTTGTGGTTGCATTCATCATCTTTACAAAACATCAAGAAAAAAGAACCATTCATGATTTTATTTTTAACACAAAAGTTGTTGAAAAAGAAGCCAGATATACAGGATAAGGGTCGAAAAATCGATCCTTTTTAATTATTAAATTTGTATAATATAATTGACATTTAGATTTATATATTATATTTTATGTATAGGAGGCGTTGCTTTATGACAAAAAATTTAAAAATGAAAAGTGCTCGAGTCATCAAAGATTATACACAAGAAGACTTAGCCTTAAAAGTAGGGGTAACAAGACAAACCATTAACGCAATTGAAAAAGGAAATTATAACCCTACCATTAAACTTTGTAAGGCAATATGCCTTGAATTAGACGTAACATTAAATGATTTATTTTGGGAGGATGATAGTGATGCATCAAAATCACGATGAAAGACAAGAATGGTTGAACATGAAAATTTCTAGACAAGCCTTAATTATGGTACTCGCAATAATTTTGGTGAACGGCTTAATCAAAAGTAATATTTATGGCCCTTGGGCGGAGCCAATGACTGAAGCATTTATCATCATTGCTTTAACGTCAGGGTACTTTATCACGCGTTCGATTTTAAACGACGCTTACTTAGGCACAAAAGACACATTAAAAAAGAACATTACCATATTCGGATTAATGAGTTTGATGTTTTTTATAATCTTTTTCATTGAGTTTTCTAACCGTACCTTTATAAATGAAGGCATGCTTTCAGGGGATTTAACGATGCTCTTAGCTGGAATATTTTTCTTGTATACGACGATTATTCATGCGATTAAAGCCTTTATAATTGATTAAAAAAATCTCGGCAGGCCCTGCCGAGATTTTTTATGCCTTATAAGGATTAAGCAAGTCTTCCACCATCCACAATAAATTCGCTTCCTGTTGAAAAGCTTGATGCGTCACTTGCTAAGAAAAGGATCATCTTTGCGACTTCTAGCGCATCCCCACCGCGTTTTAAAGGGGTGTCTTTAATGGCTTTTTTCTTATAAGTTTCACTGATTGATTCATCGGTCATTGGGGTATGAATAAATCCAGGGTGAACTGAATTGACTCTAATGTTATCTTCCGCAAACTCTAAGGCTGCACTTTTTGTCATGCCTCGGACCGCAAACTTAGACGCATTGTATGCCATTAAACCTTTTTTTCCAACAAAACCAGACGTCGATGAGACATTAATAATGGCGCCACAGGGGTTTCTTTTCATCGATGGATAACTTACATCCATCCCTAAATAAACGCCAAACTGATTGATCATATAGGTTTTGTGAAAGTCTTCATCTGATGCTTCATTAAAAGGTTTTTGAATGACAATCCCAGCATTATTTACTAATATATCAACATCTCCAAAGGTGAGTTGTGTTTGTTTTAAGACGGTCTGCCAATCATTTCTTAAAGAAACATCATGATGAATGAATAAAGCATTTTTCCCTAAGCGTTCTGATAATTGAGAGCCTTTTTCTTGGTTGATATCAGTTAAAACAACTTTGCAGCCTTCCTCTATAAAGAGTTTTGCAGTTGCTTCTCCTATGCCTTGAGCGGCACCGGTTATTATGGCAATCTTATTTTCAAGTTTCATG
>CAYZOR010000087.1:0-1727 GCA_964479895.1 uncultured Candidatus Izemoplasmatales bacterium
CTCTGTTTTGTTTAAAACCATCGTTTCTCATAAGTTTAACTAATTCAGTTAACGTCATATTATTCCCTTACATAATAGAATTTTGAACTACTCTGACAATTTTTTTATATGATTTAAAATGCTTTGCATAGGTCATAAGTTTATTAAAATCAATGATGTCATTTTTCTCTCTAAACTTTCTGATGACATGATGATACTCTTCAAATGCAATTTTTTTTTCGTATCGAATGAGTTCAATCAACGAGCGTTCTAAATCATATACTCTTATTTGAACTTCATCTATAATGGTTGATTCTACGCCAATCAAATGATAGTCATTAGTCATAAATATCTGCTTTACCTCAGAAGAATTAATTGGATAAGCACTTCTTGGTGTTGCCACATAAGTGTATTCAGGTATATAATCCGTTACGCCATGCAATTGAAAGGCAGATTGTAATGTTAAAACGGTGTCATCTCTTTTAAGAAAAAGTTCCGGCAAATCAAATAAAACATCACCATCAGAGTACAGCCCCGGTTTTACTTTTTTTATTTCTTTACGTTTTAGTGCCTTTTTAATTTGATAGTCACTTTTATAGCGTTTTATCATTTCTTTATACGTATAAAACATTGTTATCACCCAAGTACATTTTAAAGCAAATCTATGCTTTTGTCAATATTATGCATAGATTTGCTTTAATTCGACTCTTAAAATCTGTTTATGGAAATAAGATATCAACCCAGGGACAGTACCATCAAACACTAAACATTCTTAACAATCCAATACACTAATCTTCTAAAACCAGCATATCTCTTACCTAAATAATACGCATTATTATGCATAATTTCTTCTTTTTTAGATTTATTAGCTAAAGAACCTTACTAAAGCGGTTCTTCTTACGCTTTAACTAAGTAAGATTATATAATCCAAATAGTGTTCCTCTTCTTCTTTCAAGATAAATGCCTCAATTTGATCTTCAGAGTCATCTTTGATGCGCTCAAGGTGTTCTTGATACACAAGCGTCGATTGAATCGTTTCATGACGCATCAGTTGCCTAGTGGCTTCTAGTGACCCGCCCCTCAGCAAATTAAACATCGCAGCGGTATGTCTTAAGGCGTGCGGGGTAATGTTTAGATAATCTAGGCCGCACGCTTTTAAGATTTTAGGGAAGCGGTCCACAAAAAACATTCTACCTAAATGCCCTTTTTTGAGGTGTTTTTGTGGGCAATAAACATATAGGGATTATCATCTTTACGTTTATCTAAATATTCCGTTAAAGCCTTAAAAGCCCCCGGCGGCACCTTTACAAAAGACTTTTCATCGATATAAAGCAAATATTCACCTTTACGTTTTTTTAAGTTTCGCCGCTTAACGTGCACAATATCATGGCCTCTTAAGCCGGTGGTAAGCATAAGATAAATGATGGCGTGATCGCGGTAATGCCAAATGTATTTTCTAATCTTTTTAGTGTGAAGAATTAGATGTTTGGCTTGGTTTAGGGTTAAGATGGGTTTAGTAATGCTGGGTTTTATACGCTCATTTTTAATTCCGCGCATGATATCATACGCATAGACTTTATCTAAATCAAGACGCTTTTGATTAAGCCTTAGATAATTATAAAAACCCCTTAAGGCGCTCATCTGAATATAAATATAATGGCTTGAATAACCTAAAGCTCTTTTTTTCTCCCTATACTCAATCACATCACCGGTTTTGGCGTGCAGTATCCTTTTTTCTTTTAAATAGG
>CAYZOR010000087.1:1827-4969 GCA_964479895.1 uncultured Candidatus Izemoplasmatales bacterium
AATATGGTGCGCATAAATTAAAGTCGCCGATAAGTTGGTATGACGCATAAATTTTTTGGTCTCTTCTAAGGACCCACCCCTTAATAAATTAAGCGTGGCGGCGGTATGTCTTAAAGAATGTGGGGTAATGCCTGTTTCTTCTAAGCCGCACGTTTTTAAGACCCTTCTTAACATCCTTAGAAAAAAGACTCTGGAAAGATGCCTATGTTTCGAGCGAATAGAATGAGAAATAAACAAATAAGGGTTTTTATCATCACGTTTTTTTAAATAATCATCGATAGCATCTTTAACGCCCTTAGGTATTTTTACAAAGGCATCGGTTGACTGGCTTCCTTTGCCTTGAATATACAAGATAGGTTGGGTGTTTAAAACGCTTAAATCTTTTCTTTTAGCCCGTCTAGTCTCAACGCTTCTCATGCCCGTTGTAATCATTAAATAAATGAGTGCATAATCGCGGTAATGCCAAATATATTTACGGCTGTTTTTTAAACACAGTATCAGCTGCTTAGCTTGTTCTGTGGTTAAAACGGGCTTAGAAAGATTATTATGAATCCGCTCATTTTTGATCGTTTCTGTGATATTATCTGCATACTCAACAGAAAGGCCAAGCCGCCTTTGGTTATCACTTAAATACCGGTACAAGCCTTTGAGTGCCGTAATTTGGTGATAAATCCACCGCGAAGAATAACCTTGACTTCTTTTCCAATCCAAGTAGTTGATCGCATCGCTTGTTTTAGCATAAAGAATCTGGTGATTCTTTAAGTAACTTACGTATTGTTTAAGCACGGTATGATAAAGTTCAAAGGTGCCTTTGGTGATATCTTTTTGTGCAAGATAGTTTTCAATCAATGATTCTAAGGGATGTGATTTCATTATTTAGCCTCCAGACATAAAAAGCGCTCTACCTTATAATAAGGTGATAGCGCGCTTTTTACTTGTTTGTATCAGTCTCAAATAATCTTTTATGGTTATTTTTACTCATTTGAACACATATTCCATTAGGACCGAAACATAATCTTTATTCCGCATGTCCCCATGAAAAACATCAATGACGATGAATTGAAATTAACAAGATAAAACCTTATTTTAATTTCATTTAAATTGACTAAATGAAATTAAAATGATATTATACGTATATAATTTCATTTGGAGGTCAAATCATGTATCGTTCAGGTAAGTTTGTTAATAACTTGAGTGGCAACCTATCTTATCAGTCTTTCAAACCAAGTGATTTGCCGCCCAATCCCAAAATACGTATCGATGATAGTTTAGATAAAAAGATTAAAACCGCCTATCATCTACTCGGCAAACTGGATGGTGTATCAAAATTAATCCCAAACAAAGACCTTTTTATATCGATGTATATAAGAAAAGAAGCGTTGCTTTCAAGTCAAATTGAAGGCACACAAGCGACATTAGATGATATATTTAATCCCCATCTAGACCAAAACATAAATTTAGATGTTGAAGAGGTTATTCAGTATCTAAAAGCACTAAACCATGCCAACGCCCTAATAAAAGAACTACCAGTTTCTATGCGTTTTATCAAAGCGCTTCATCAAGTACTTCTTGATTCCTCAAGAGGTAAAACAAAGGAACCAGGAGAATTCAGAAAAACGCAAAATTGGATTGGTCCAAAAGGCAGTTCCCTTAAAAACGCAAAATTCATCCCGCCAAATTTGGATGATATGCACGACTCGCTTTCTAATTTAGAGTTTTTCATTCATCACGATAAGACTTTAGACGCATTGGTTAAAATCGCGTTGATTCACTATCAGTTTGAAACCATACATCCCTTTTTGGATGGTAACGGTCGTATAGGAAGGCTTTTGATCTCAATACTACTTAAGCATTACGGCATCCTTGAAGCAGATACTTTATATCTGTCTTATTACTTAAAGAGAAATCGCATTGAATATTATGATAGATTAATGGATGTAAGATTAAAAGGTCACTATGAAGCTTGGATCAACTTTTTTGTGGATGGTATTATTGAAGTATCTAAACACGCTTTAAACACCATTGAATCCATACTAAACTTAAGAGAAAAGCACTTAAAACAACTTAAAAAATTGCAAGGAAAAAAGCAACAAACCGCATTGCTTTTATTTGAGTATTTGGAGTCACATCCCATTATGGATATTACACAAGCAAGCACTGGTATTGGGAAGGCTTTTAATACCGTATCTAAAGCCGTTGATACCTTTATTGAATTAGGTATTTTAAAACAAGTGGATGGACATAAGCGATATCGCATCTTTGCTTATGAATCCTATTTAGATATCTTAAGAGACGGTACCATTTAATCGTCTTAAGTATGAGGCGAATGTCCTCATACTTTTTATATAGTTTTCAAAGACTTATAAACGTTTTTTTGCTGATTTAACCATCTTTTTACTAACTAGTTAGATATTTTCTATACGCTTAATGCCTACTTGTGGTTTGTGGCATAAACAAAGAGTCATATGTTTAACCATCAATATCGATTATATTAACAAGTTACTAATAATCAGAAAACATGAATTATTGATAAAGTTTGTTTCTTTTTCCTTGCGCGTAAACTTCCATTAGTTCTAAGTTGTCATCAACGATGATGATATCGGCATCTTTATTTGCTTCTAAGGTGCCTTTGCCTTTTAGTTTAAACAATGTTGAGACATTACTAGTTATCGGTTTAAGTGCATCTTCAAGTGGTATATCACACCGAAGGTGTGCTTTTTTTACGTTTTCAAAAAGCGCTTTAACTGAGGCAATACCCATTTTGATAAAATTGCCTGCTTCATCAAAAACCGGCAGACTCCCCTGGCCATCTGATGATATCGTAATGTTTTCTAGTTTTACCCCTGCATCTAAAGCTTTTTTAAAGGCTTGATAAGCTGACAAGTCATCATCTTTATGAATATAAGCCGTTAAATCAATCGGGGCGTTATAGGCTTTTGAATAGGCAATGCCTTCTTCTAACAAGGCGTGACTACGGTTAATATGGGTAGGCAAAATCTTTCTAGCAGAAAGTTCGGTTTCATCTAAGATCGTTTTTATCGGTTTTAAACCCCTTTTACCAGAACCAACATGCACATTGGTAATGCCTGCTTTACCACTTAAGAGTGAGGCTACATGGGCACTTGAAAAAACCTTTTTTAAC
>CAYZOR010000088.1:0-4883 GCA_964479895.1 uncultured Candidatus Izemoplasmatales bacterium
CGCTTAATGATTTCAGAGGCTAACATTATACAAGCACCTCCTCATAATTTTTAACTGCATCTTGAGTGGTGATGATAACTGAACTGTTCATAATGTCATAGACACTTGCTTGTGAAACTGTAGAAACAACCGTTTTTGGAATGTTTCTAGCAGAAAGTTCTACATTAGTGTCTCCTTTTGGAAGAATGATCAGCACCTTTGATTCAATCTTAAGGTTGGATAAAATCTCAACCATAGTTTTGGTTTTTGGTGAGTCAATGTTAAAGCTATCAAGTACAATCATGTTGTCATCTTGCACTTTTTGTGAAAGCGCACTTTTTAAAGCAAGTTGTCTTACTTTGCGATTCACTTTTAATGTATAATCACGTGGAGTTGGGCCGAAAACAACGCCTCCGCCTACCCATTGTGGTGAACGGGTTGAACCTTGTCTAGCGCGACCTGTTCCTTTTTGACGCCATGGTTTGCGTCCACCGCCGCGAACTTCGCTGCGCGTTTTCGCTTTGTGCGTTCCTTGACGCTTATTCGCTCTAATTGCTTTTACCACATCATAAAGCGCTTGTTGATTTGGGGTAATCCCAAAAACTGTATCTTCTAAGTTGACTTCGCCAACATTTTGTCCGCTTTGATTTAATAATGCTACTTTTGGCATTTCAAATCCTCCTTTCAAGTACTGAACTTATTACGATTCGTCTTTTGCTTCATTTTCATCTTTTGTAAAATTGCTTGCATCTAGTGGTTCAATGTCATCCGCTTTTACAGCATTTTTAATTTCTACAAGTCCTTTTCTAGGTCCTGGTACATTGCCTTTTACAAGCAAAATGTTTTGTTCTAGATCCACTTTAACAACTTGTAAGTTTTGAATAGTTACACGTTCATGTCCCATATGTCCTGGAAGTTTCTTTCCTTTACGAACATGGTTAGGATCAATTGGTCCCATTGAACCTGGGCCTCTATGATAATGAGAACCGTGGGTCATAGGTCCACGTCCTTGATTATGACGCTTGATGTTTCCTTGGAACCCTTTTCCTTTAGACGTTCCTGTTACATCAATAATTTCGCCTTCATCAAATATATTAACTCCGATCTCCTGACCTACTTCGAAACTGCTCATTTCATTTCCGGCAATTTCTTTAACGTAGCGCTTAGGGTTAGAGTTTGACTTGGCTGCGTGCCCTTTTGCAGGTTTGTTAGCTAGAGATTCACGCTTGTCTTTGAAACCTAGTTGTACGGCTTCGTAACCATCTGTTTCAACTGTTTTCTTTTGAAGAACAACATTAGGTTCACACTGAATTACAGTGACTGGGACAAGACGTCCTGCATCATCGAAAATTTGTGTCATTCCTATTTTTGTTCCTAAGATACCTTTGGCCATGAGTACACCTCCTAATTATTATTTCAAAATGATATCGACACCGGATGGTAAATCCAAGTGCATTAAGCTGTCAATTGTTTGCGGATTTGGATCCACAATGTCAATTAAACGTTTGTGGGTTCTACGTTCGAATTGTTCACGTGATTTTTTATTAACGTGGACGCTTCGCAAAACGGTGAACACCTCTTTTTCGGTTGGCAACGGAATTGGACCTGATACTTTAGAACCAGTCTTTTTAACCGTTTCAACAATTTTCTTAGCCGATTGATCAAGTAATCTGTGATCATATGATTTTAATCGGATTCGAATGCTTTGTGCTGCCATTTAAGTTCCTCCTTTCGCCTACAATCATGTATAGACTTGCTCCGCAGAAATTTCTTTAACACACACTAAGACAACGCCTATCCGTGTGTCAACAACCTCCCGCTTCACAGCCAGACTTTTACAATTGAAAGTCTTTGACATAATATCAAAAAAAAAGACACGTTTCAAGTCTTTTTTATATAAATTTGTCTTTTTTTACTAAAGTCAATAAAAAACCCTTTATTTCCCCTTAAAATAAGCTTCTATAAATTTGAATATTTCTTCATTTAATACCGCTTGTTTCATAGATTCCTTATACGTGATCACATCATCACTAATATTTACAATCCAACTTTCTATATAGATTGGTGGTTTAACATTTAAAGGAAACATGTGTTTTGAAATAATATCTTTTTCCATCGCGTTTAAAGGAAAATAAAAGCTTGCGTTTTCTAGTGCATAAGAGGCATGCTTAAATCCATGTTTTTTAAATAGTGTTTTTTTCATGCGTTTGCCTTCTTCGTGCCAATCATACAAAAAGAAATCATGTAACAAAGCGCCTCTGACAACATTTTTCGTATTGAGTGATAAAGATTCAGATAGTTTAAACGCTAAAAAAGCAACACTTACACTATGTTCGAAAAGGGTAATATTACCGTGTTGAATAAATTGTTTTTGTCTTTGATAAATAGGATGAGATAAAATGTCATGGCCACATTCAACAAAACGTAAAAAATCATTTTTCTTTTTCATCTTCTTCATTTTTTTCACTGGGTTCATCCTTTCTGAGCATTAACTTTATTTCAGGAAAGGCTTTATAAAATCTTGAATTCATTATTTTTTGGTTCAGTCTTTTCAACATCTCAAAATCTTTTAACGTTTCGTTATCTTTAGATTGTTGGAAAAACTCACGCAACGAATCAATACGACTCTTTATTTTGGTTAAAGTTTCGTTATTTTTGGTGTTTTCTATGATTCCATTTAAACGCGCGCGTAAGGACTGTGAGGTTTTAGGATAATTTTGTGTTAATAAACGATCACTTTTATTGCGCAAAACAAAGACACGACTTCGCATTTCTTGTAATAATTTTTTAAAGTTCAATAATGCAATAATTGTAAACATCCAATCAATGAAAAAAACGATCACGAATGTGTTGGTTAAGATAACCGCAAAAACACTATCAACGTTACGAATATTAGGGTATATTAATTGTTCATGCAACCCTATATAACCAAGTGTTCCAACAATCCCCCAAATCAAGGAAAACCTTAAACAGACGAACCCGTTAAAATTGAACTTTAAATGCGAATAGTCCCACCATCTTGTTTCAAAAATGGTCAATAAAATATAGCCCCCCAATAACTCTAGTAACGTCGAAAAAAGGGAGATTAAAAGAAATACAAGCATAAAAGAAAAAATAGTAATCGTGATGGTATAGTTTAAAAATTCATGGATAAAAAGATGCATAAACACCATTGCTAAACCATATATGGGGACGATAGGACCATTTAAAAAGCCGCGGTTAACAAATCTTTTTTCTTTAAAAAAGTAATACGATACCTCAATCAACCAACCTATAAAACTATAGATAAAAAATATTAAAATAATAGGCATCTTTTTTCCCCCTTAATATAGTATATTATAGCATTATCAATTTTATTTAGCGATAAAAAAAGCCACTAATTCAGTGACTTTTGTATAATTAATAGTTGTCAGACATAGTCGCTAACATTACAGCTTTAATTGTATGCATACGGTTTTCCGCTTCATCAAAAACTTTGCTTTGTGGCGATTCAATAACTTCATCAGTAACTTCCATTTCTCCTTGTTTTAAGTTTGGATATTTGTCTTTAAACATACTGGCTATCTCTGCGCCAACTTCTGTATCATTTCCATGGAATGCTGGTAAACAGTGCATAAAGATTGCATCTTTTTTTGCTTGTTTCATTAAATTTGAATCGACTTGATAAGGATGCAAGGTTTTTAAACGTTTCTCCCATACTTCTTGTGCTTCTCCCATAGAAACCCATACATCGGTGTAAACTACATCAGCATCTTTACAACCATAATCTTTATCTTCTGTGAGTTCAATGGTCGCTTTACTATCTTTTGCAAGGTTTTTACAGTGATCAACTAAGGATGCTTCAGGCCATAATTCTTTAGGTGCAACCGCCTTAAAATTAATCCCAAGCTTAGCGCAACCTATCATTAATGAATTGCCCATGTTGTTTCTAGCGTCTCCAACATAAGTGAAATTAATGCCTTCAAGTTTGCCAAAATTTTCTTTAATGGTTAAAAAGTCCGCAAGAATTTGAGTAGGGTGATACATATCAGTTAACCCGTTCCATACAGGGACACCACTATATTTAGCAAGCGCTTCAACGTCTTCATTTAAATACCCTCTAAATTGAATCCCATCATACATTCTACCCAGGACTCTTGCCGTATCTTTAATCGACTCTTTTTTCCCCATTTGTGATCCGCTTGGGCCCAAATAAGTCACACCCATTCCTAAGTCATACGCTCCCGCTTCAAATGCACAGCGTGTCCTTGTGGAATCTTTTTGGAATAATAAAACAACATTTTTTCCTTCCAAGTGTTTATGGGGGATCCTTTCATACTTTTCTTTTTTCAAACGTGCGGACAAATCTAGTAGATATTCTATTTCTTCTTTAGTGTAATCCAGTAAAGTAATAAAACTTCTGTCTTTAAGATTCATAATTTCTCCTCTATAGATAGTTTATTTTAATTTTTCTCTTTCTAATGGCATACTCATACACCTTGGACCGCCGCGGCCTCTGGATAATTCTGAAGATGGTATTTCGATAACCCTAATGCCTTTTTCTTTAAATAATTTATTGGTTACATGATTTCTTGAATAAGCAACAACAACGCCTGGACTTACAGCCAAGGTGTTGGCTCCATCAGACCATTGTTCTCTTTCACTATCCACAACATCATCGCCACCACAGTGAATTAACTCAACTTCACGGTTTAGGTGTTTAGATAATATATCTTTCAATGTGGTTACTACTTTGTTGATTTTTAATGTTTCACCATCTGACGTTATTTCAAACACAGTAAGATACTTCATGATACCAGGATGAATGGTAAAAACCCCATAATCAATTTGGGTAAACACAGTATCTAAATGCATAAAAGAACGGGTTTTTGGAATGTTAAAGGCAAGGATTGTTTCGAAGGTTT
>CAYZOR010000089.1:0-4852 GCA_964479895.1 uncultured Candidatus Izemoplasmatales bacterium
CCGGCACATCCTCACCCAAACGCCATATGGCAATATATTCACCGTTGTAGTGAATCGCCGTATTCGCTAAAAACTGGTCCGTTTTTTCAATGTACTCACCGTCAAAGCAACATGCGTTCTCATTGTACAATGCGAACTTCAGCGGTTTAAACCCTTCCCACAGCAATGAAAAACCAACGCGATTGATTCGGGTGTTCACCTCATGGTGAATTTCTTTCAGGTTCATTTTCTCACCTTACTTTTTGAAATTTTTAGGACTTAAATATCAATTATTCATGATAAATTAAAACTCATCAGTCCAGTAATTCTTAGTGATTTTTGAAATAATTTTATAATATAAAGATTTCAATAATCTAATAGCGCTCATACCGTCTACTTAATGAGATAACTTATTGGCTTTTCAGCATCTTCAATACAACCTCACGGATATACTGATACCTTCTGGCATAGTTATTAGGAATTCTTAAGAGTTTGAAATTCAAAAGGCTGCAAAGCTCATTCTTCTTTGTATCTCTTTGTTTGACGTCCTCATTTGTTTGATGTTCATCACCATCTAGTTCAATGGCCATGAGTGGTTTTTTATTATAAGTATCATAAACGACGAAATCGAATTCGCTTTTAAAATAATAGTCTAGCAGTCCTTTGTCGGTAATTAAAGATTTTTCAAAAACACTTTTAACACTTATTTTTTCTCTTACTTTAAATCGTTTATTAATCGAGAATAGATGATTAATATTTTCAAGGAAGTACTCTTCAAATTGAGTATTTAAAACTTTTAGACTGTTGAGATATTTATTGTACGTTGGTGTTTCTGTTTCCTTGATGATTTGATGGTTTTTGTCTTTGACATAGTCGCATAATTCTAAAAAATCATTCGATTCAATGTCACTTTTTTCCTTGATCGCCTGATAGTCTCCTACAATTATTAATTTCTCTTTAGCCCTGGTAGAGCCAACATTTAATAGTTCACGGTTATTCTTGATCCAATCAAAAGTTCTTGCATGGGTGTTTTTAGTGATGGCTGGAGATATGATGATGATATCTTTTTCATCGCCCTGAAAAGAATGAATGGTTCCTATATCGATTGAATCCGTTTTACCAAGTTCTTGTGATAGCCATTCTTTTTGTTTGCGAAAAGGGGTAATGATTCCTACAGATTTTTTATCATAAGTTTTGATAAGCCGTTTTATTGTTTCGGATTCTTGTATAGCAAGATGTTTTTCAGAACTATAGTTGTTATTCACATCGTAAAAACTGAGGGCGTTGTCTTTGAGATCTTTTGTCTCAATAATTAAAGCATTGTTGTAATACTTTCTGTTTGAAAAGTTTATGATATTTTTTTGACATCGGTAGTGGTATCTAAGCAGTACAAATTTAGAGATTTGGTCAGCCGTTTGCATGGTCTTCAAAATAGAGTTATCTCTAAAGTCATAGGTTTTACCAACTCTATGACGTTTGCGCAACGATTCATTGATTCCTGGATCGATAGTCACAATGGGGTTGAGTTGGTTCGGGTCCCCCACTAACAACAGTCGTTCACCTCTTAAAAGTGTTGGAAGACTAATTGCGATATTGGCCTGACCTGCCTCATCGATAATGCTCAGATCGAACGTCGTATCGCATGGACCCATTTTCGGTACGGAATGTAACGTCGAAACAATAAATGGGAATACCCTTCTAAGATTACGGAAATGGTTTTTGTCTTTGAGGTATTCCTTGAACGCTTTGAGGCGTTTAGCGTCTTCATCCATTTTGATGATATCAAACAATTCTTTATATCTAGGCTCTTCAAGACGTTTGATGCGCTTGATGGACATAAAGTTAAGCCACATATAAAAAGAATCATCGGCGCCTTGAACGTGTTTGAGCGCTTCTTCGTTTGTAATTTTGGGATAATTCTTCAATCTAGATTGATATTTATTGATTTCCCCATTCACTATGACATTAGAGCGAAATGTGGTGCTGTCTTTATTCTTGAATGCATTTAAAGCATCTAGTTGTTCTTCAAGTTCGAGGCGTTCCTCATAATTATCGAGTAATTGGTTTAATGTTTCTATCGATTCGGTTTTATGACTTTTTATATCTTTAAGGGTTTTTTCGTAAACATTGAACCGCTTAAACTTATCATATACTTCATCGATATATTCCAAGGCTTCAAGGAGATACTCACTATTACCGAGTCTTAAAATCGGAAAAGGAATAGCAGATTCCTTGTATTGTAATTGGCGCATTTTTGTCATAATGCTATTTAGCGGATGATTATTCGCTGAAGCGATTAATGCTGTTTCATCATTGAAAAAAGCTGAAATTAAGACATTGAGAATAGTCTGAGTTTTCCCAGTACCAGGCGGTCCTTGTACATAGGTAATATATTGTTTCATCGCGTTATGAATAACGCGTAACTGATCGATATTAACTCGTTCGTCAAGGACGACAATGTTTGGGTCTTTCTTCTTTTTCCTATGTTGGGTCATATTTCCAAAGAAGGCTGTGAGGGGAGTATTCATGGTACTCGACTGATGTTTGTCGATGATGGCATCATAGTCATTTCTGAGATTAATCTGTATGTCACGGGCGATTTCCATTATGATGGGCGATTCAACAAGATGTTCATTAGGCATCAAATTTTCATCAATGATGGCTCGATATGTTTCTTTATGATTTCTGTACTCATTCAAAAAGTTTTCTTTATCGGTATCGATATAATTTTGAATGTTGTGGGAAAATCCCTCTGTTAAAAATACCCGGTTAATCACAACGTCTCCTGAAATGGATAATGACTTGTCTTTAGGGTTAAAGAGTATTGGATAATAAGCAACCACAAAAAGTCCGTTTTTCGTCTGAATAGCAAGGTCGTTTAGAACTAGGCTTTTAAGCGTATAGGCTGTATCTGCTTTTTGTTCTTTTATGGTCTTTTCTTTAAGGATATCATAGATAATCGTTTCAATTTGGGTGAGGTTAAGCTTCACTTTCTTGTTATCTAAAAGCACTTTTTCGTCAATGCCTTCAACTAACGTTCTATCTAACCGATATGGCGTTGAATCCTTTTCAGACGCTGATCTTAAATAGTTAAGAATCTTATCATCAAACTGATCATACGCAAGCCAGTTTAATTGATGGATGGATTTCTCAATCATATCGTAGAGACCTTCTGGCACATCATAGGTCGTCTCATCCATGACTGTCGCTTTTTTGATTCGTGTAAAAGAAAGCCACGTCTCAACAATCGCTTCATTTGACTTGGAATAGTACTTGAAATTAAACATATCGACAAGAAAAGATTTCTTGTCGATATCAATAGCTTTTATAGACGCCCAAAATTTAGTGGTTTCACCACTTTTGTTTTCATAGATTAGATATACCCACTTCGCTTCTTTAATAGCGCGTGCTATTTCTCGTGCAATCAAACGCATCGCTGCCACCTCTTTATCCCCCATATTACATTTAAAGTATATCATATCAAGCGCTATTAATTAAATCTACTTTATAAAAGAAAAAAAACGCGCCACTTTGTCATTTAAAATGAAGTGGCGCAACACGAACGCTATCTATTTAGTATCCAATAATTGCTTGAATTCTTCATTCGAGAGCGTCAGTTTCTCTTCCAAAATCGTTGCAATACGTTCGATGGTTTTGCGGTTTTTTCTTATGGTCTTTAGTGTTCTTTTGTACAGTCGGTCTATAATTCTGGAGGTCTCGGCATCGGCCTTATCCAATATTTTATTTCCGATGTGTATCAGGTTAGTTTGTTCTCCCATCGTATAAATGCGTGGAGTAAGCCTGCTCATTCCGAAGCGCGAAACCATTTCATATGCCATATAGGTTGCCGTTTCAAGGTCCGTCGCACCCCCAGAAGTCGCTTCATTGAAGAACGCGACTTCCGCTGCATGTCCGGCCAAGAGAATCATGATTTCATTTTCAATGGCGCTTTTTGACACCGCCATTTGTCTTGAGTTACCTGAAACCAAAATATGACCATGAGCGTTTTCGCGCTTGATCAGACTGATGCGAACCAATTGCTCAATCCCGTTATATTTTTGATGAAAAAAGGCATGGGCAATTTCATGAATGGCAATGCGTTTTTTTACATCACCGGAATACACCTGGTTGATACTATGCAATCCAATCCGGTATTTCTCGATTCCATCGACGACATGATTGAGGGTTAAAGGATTTTTGTCGAGTCGATGGCTCAAATATATTTCGTTGAGAATGGATTTGACTTCAGCGATGGTCATACCCGCAAACATGGATGGGAGCGTCTTGATACTTACTTCAGTTTTAATTCCAAGTGTGGAAATCACACGTTTAACCGCATTTTCCAACGCTTCAAGATCTGGAAGATTGACATGATATTTTCGGTCAAATCGTCCGGCCCTCAACAAATAGTCCGGAATTATGTTAAACTTCGTCGTTGCGGCAATGACGATGACACCTTCATAGGGTTCAAACCCATCCATGAGATTGAGCAGCTTATTAATGATACGGGTATCTGGCATGTCAAATTCATTCGCCTCTATGAATGAATCAAGCTCATCGATGAAAATGACTGAAGGAGCATTTTTTCGTGCTTCTTTAAAGCTATTTTCAAGGTCGTTAATCGCTTTTTTCCGCGTATCTTGCGCGCTCACGTGAATGTAGTTAAGCTTCAGTTCATTCACCAGTGCCCGAACTAGGAAGGTCTTTCCGGTCCCAGGCTGACCATGCAGGAGAATACCTCTTGGAAGAATCAAATGCTGATTTTTGTGATTGGCAGACCCATTCACAAACGTGATGAGCCGCGTGAGCTCATCGATAATTTCCTGAAGTCCGAAAACATCTTTGAACAACGGAAACGGTTTTGAAGTCACTT
>CAYZOR010000090.1:0-4809 GCA_964479895.1 uncultured Candidatus Izemoplasmatales bacterium
TCAGCTTAATTATACTACAAATGCTTTATTTGTCACTTTTCTCATTTTGAAAGCGTTTTATTTAATCGTTGAATTAGCACTAAAAATGTGTGATAATAATACCGAACGAATAATTGTAAATATTGAAATGGAGGGTTTTTATTTTGGAAAATCAAGATTTAAAAATTGCCCAACAAGCAAAGATGGAAGACATCGGTAAAATTGCGAAACAACTAGGGCTAAAAGAAGAACACATTGAGCGTTATGGGAACTATAAAGCGAAAGTACGCTTAGACGCAATGGATGATTTGAAAGATAAGAAAGGGAAAGTCATCCTTGTGACTGCGATAACCCCTACACCTGCTGGAGAAGGGAAATCTACCACAACCGTAGGATTAGGACAAGCTTTTTCTAAAGTCGGAAAAGATGCGATTGTTGCGCTTCGTGAACCGTCGTTTGGCCCCGTCATGGGGGTTAAAGGTGGCGCTGCTGGTGGTGGACATTCACAGGTTGTTCCAATGGAAGATATTAATTTACACTTTACAGGAGACATACACGCGATTACGACTGCGACCAACGCAATTAGCGCCATGATTGATAACCATCTACATCAAGGGAACGATTTAAATATTGACCCACGCCGTATTACTTGGAAACGCGCACTTGATATGAATGATCGTGCCTTAAGAGATGTGACGGTTGGACTCGGTGGGGTTGGAAACTCAATCCCTAGACAAGATGGTTTTAATATAACAGTCGCCTCAGAGATTATGGCAGTATTATGTTTAGCAAGCGACATCCACGATCTTAAAGCGCGTATTAAAAGAATTGTGGTTGCGAATACTTACGCGCGTGAAAATGTGACAGTCGGTGATTTAGGGGCTGAAGGCGCAATCACTTTAATTTTAAGAGATGCGATTAAACCAAACTTGGTTCAAACCTTAGAAAACACCCCGGCCTTAGTCCATGGGGGACCATTTGCGAATATTGCACACGGTGCCAATAGTATCATCGCCACAAATATGGCACGTAAATTGTCCGATTATGTCATCACAGAAGCGGGCTTTGGGGCAGATTTAGGCGCTGAGAAATTCTTTAATATTAAATCTCGCCAAGCAGGCTTTGACCCCAGTGCTGTGGTCATTGTTGCTACTGTTAGAGCGCTTAAGATGCATGGTGGTGTGAAAAAAGATTTATTAAAAGAAGAAAACGTTGAAGCATTAAAAGCCGGGGTAGAAAATTTAGAAAAACATATAGAAACCTTGCAAGCCTTCAATGTTCCTTATGTGGTTGCGATTAACCATTTTGTACATGATACTGACGCTGAAATTAATGCGTTAAGTGAATGGTTAGCATCAAACAACCATCCTTACAGTGTCTCTAAACACTGGGAAAAAGGTGGAGAAGGTGCTGTTGATCTTGCGAACAAAGTGTTAAAATCAATGGAAAACAATACCCTAACATTCAAACGATTATACGAAAACGATGATTCATTAGAAGATAAAATTACCAAAATCGCTACCACCGTTTATGGGGCGAAAGGGGTTAATTTCTCTAAAAAAGCGAAAAACCAATTAAGAAAATTTAAGAAAAACGGCTGGGACAAGCTTCAAGTTTGTATGGCTAAAACCCAAAACTCTTTGAGTGATGACCCTAAATTAATTGGAAGACCAAGAGATTTTGAGATTACGATCAGAGAATTATCTCCATCTATTGGCGCAGGATTTATTGTGGCGTTAACAGGCGATATGATGACGATGCCAGGACTTCCTAAACGCCCCGCCGCAATGGATATGGATATTGATGATTTAGGCAACGCAAAAGGATTATTTTAATCGGTTATAAAGCAGATATTTTGCTTTGTTTGAAAGGAGTATACAATGAGTGATTTTGATACATTTAAGGGAATACAAAAAAAGATGAAAGCTTACCAAACGGTGCTTTCAATTGCCAGTTGGGATTCGAATACAGAAGCCCCGAAAGACTGTTTTCCATATCGTTCTGAAATGCTTTCAATTATCAGCGGTGAACACTTTTCTTTAACGACTTCAAAAGAGTATAAACAAGCGATTAATAGTTTGCTCGCTCAAAGTGAAGATTTAAATGATAACCAAAAAAGAGAAGTAGAGAAAGCTAAAAAAGGCTTAGATAAAATTGATAAAATTCCTAAAGGGGAATATATCGAATACAATAAAATGCGTACCATGGCTCAAAGAGTATGGGAAGACGCGAAAGAAAACGATGATTTTGAAGCGTTTAAACCGTATTTAGAAAAAATCATTAACTATCAAAAAAAGATGGTTGCTTATAGAAGTGATACAGACGTGCCTTATAACGTCTTACTCGATGATTTTGAAGAAGGCATGAACATGGAAAAATACGATGAATTCTTTGATTTAATTAAAGAAGAATTGGTGCCTTTTGTTCAAGAGATTTTAGAAGCCAAAGAAAAAGAAAATGATGATTTTATCAGTAGAAATTATCCGAAAGAAACACAAAAAGAATTTGTGGAATATTTACTCGATGTTTTTGACTATAATTTAGATCGTGGTGGGTTAAAAGAAAGCGTGCACCCATTCACATGGAACACGCATTCTAAAGATGTTCGTCTAACCGTTAGGTATTTAGAAAACTTTGTCTTCTCTTCTATATTTGCAGGCATTCACGAACTTGGTCACGCGCTATATGAACAACAAATCGATGAAGTTTTTGACATGACCAATTTAGGAAACGGCGCATCGATGGGGATTCATGAATCTCAATCCAGATTTTATGAAAATGTCATTGGAAGAAGCAAGGAATTTTGGAATGTTCATTTCACCAAACTAAAAAGCCTTTTCCCAGAGCAATTAAAAGATGTGAACGTTGAAGCCTTTTACCGCGGCATTAATAGAGTCGAAGAATCATTCATCCGTGTTGAAGCGGATGAATTAACGTATCCATTACATATTTTAATTCGTTATGAAATTGAGCGCTCAATCTTTAACGAAGGGACAAACGTTGATGAATTACCGGATATGTGGAATCAAAAGATGAAACAATATTTAAACATTGATGTTGATAAACCATCGAATGGAATCTTACAAGATGTTCATTGGAGTGGTGGCATGTTTGGGTACTTCCCAACCTATGCACTCGGTAGTGCTTACGCTGCACAAATTTATTACACAATTAAAGAAGAAATAGATTTTGAATCATTGATTGAAGAAGATAAGATTCATAAAATTAATGAATGGTTAAAAGAGAAAATCCATTGTTTTGGATCTTCACTTAAACCAGAACAAATATTAAAAAATGTAACAGGGGAAGCGTTTAATCCAAAGTATTACATTCGTTATTTAAAAGAAAAATACAGTGACTTATATTTATAAGCGAGGAGGCCTAAGGTGTTAAAAACAATTCATGAGCATTCAGATAAACTATTAAAGCAACTTCCAAAAGGCATATTTATTACCGCTAAAGATGAGCAAGGAAACACCAACACCATGACGATTGCTTGGGGGCATATAGGGGTGGTTTGGAGTAAACCTGTTTTTATCGCATATGTAAGATATTCTCGTTATACCTATGATGTTTTATTAAACGCAGTAGACTTTACCATTAATGTGCCCAAAGAAGGCACCCTTAAAGAAGCCTTAAAAATCGCAGGGTCTAAATCGGGAAGAGATATCGATAAATTTGATGCGGCCAATTTAACACTGGTGCCTTCAAAAAAGGTGAACACCCCTGTAATCAAAGAATGTGAACTTCAGTATGAATGTAATATCATTTATACGCAAACCCAAGAACCGGCTTTAATCCCTGATGATATTAAAGCATCACACTATAAAAATCATGATACGCATATCATGTTTTATGGAGAAATCGTAGATTCTTATTTAATGGAGGATGATTCTTAATGCCCGCAACAATTATTGATGGAAAAGCATTATCAAAAGACATACGCGCTTCTGTGAAAACACAAGTATCAGCGTTAAAAGAAACCTATAAGAATACACCACACTTAGTCGTTATTTTAGTAGGCGAAGACCCAGCAAGTCAAAGTTATGTAAGAGCGAAGGAAAGAGCGTGCGAAAGAGCAGGCATTAAAAGTACTAAGCTGACTCCAGATCCATCAATCACTGAAGATGAATTGATTGATATGGTGAAAAAGCTGAATCAAGACCCTGATGTTCATGGAATTTTAGTACAGCTTCCTTTGCCTGATCATATTGATTCCAATAAAGTTATTGATACCATCGAACAACAAAAAGATGTGGATGGGTTTCACCCCTTAAATATTGCGGCCTTACAAATTGGAACACCGGGTGTTTTACCAGCAACCCCTAAAGGGATATTAACCATGCTTAAAAGCATTGATATTCCCCTTCAAGGACAAAAAGCATTAATTGTTGGGAGAAGCAATATCGTAGGCAAACCCGTCGCTCAACTTTTACTCAGAAACCATGCGACGGTAACGATTGCGCATTCACGAACAAAAGATTTAAAGAAAGAATGTTTAGACGCTGATATATTAATCGCAGCCGCTGGAAGAGCCAACATGATCAAAGGCGATATGATTAAAGAGGGTGCTGCGATTATTGATGTAGGGGTTAACCGTGTGGATGGTAAATTAGTTGGAGACGTCGATTTTGAAAGCGCCAAAGAAAAAGCGGCGTTTATAACCCCAGTCCCTGGTGGGGTAGGTCCAATGACAATTGCTTCACTGCTCCAAAATACGATTGAATGTTTTGAAGTTTTAGAAAAAGCCAAACAATAACGATAAAAGTGGGTCGTTTGACTCACTTTTATTCCTTGTTTAATGGCTTTATGATACAATGAACTAGGTGA
>CAYZOR010000091.1:0-4794 GCA_964479895.1 uncultured Candidatus Izemoplasmatales bacterium
ATGGGGGCCATAATGCGTTTAATTACTTTATGAGTCGTTATAACATTGAATATGTAACGCCGTATCGTGGATATTCTACGGACGCTGAACCAACGCCTGGTGCGATACAAGAAATGATTGATAATATGGAAAACTATAACGTTAATTACTTGTTCAGCGAACGGTTAGTGAGTGAAAGTGTTGCGAATACTATTTCTGAGGAAACAGGCGCAGAGATTTTATATATTTATGACGGAGAAAATGCGCCAGTGGATGAATTTAATGACGGGATCACATTTATAGATATGATGCGTCATAATATTGAACAATATAAGATTGGGTTGAATTTCCATGAATAATGAACAATTGAATGTTAATGATTTAACCGTTAAGTACCAGCAATTCACGGCATTAAAAGATATATCTTTTTCGGTAAATAAAGGAGATTTTATTGCGATTGTTGGGGCGAATGGAAGTGGAAAAACAACATTAATAAAAGCGTTAATGGGATTACTCCGTACTTCAAAAGGAAAGGTAAGCTTTCAAAAAAACTTAAGCATTGGATATTTGCCTCAAAATACAGCGTCGCAAGATAGAATGTTCCCATCAACCGTAGAGGAAGTTGTTTCGAGTGGATTGATGGGGAAAAAGAGGTTTCCTAAGCTATTGACTAAAGACGATAAACAAAAGATTATTGATACGCTCGAATATATGAAAATTCCGCATTTAAGAAAAAAGCGTATTGGTGCTTTATCAGGCGGACAACAACAAAGGGTATTACTCGCAAGAGCACTTGTGAGTAATCCTGATTTGTTAATATTAGACGAACCGACCAGTGCACTAGACCAATCAATGCGTGGCCATTTCTTTAAAGTTGTAGAAGAGTTAAATCAAGAACATAATATTACCATTTTATTGATTACCCACGATATTGTGACAACTGGAGATTATATTAACCGCGTCATCTATCTTGATCAAACGTTAAAGTTTGATGGCACATTTGATGAATTTTGTGAACACCCTGAACTCTCTCCGTTTGTTCATACCCATCCACTTAAGCATCGTGATGGGTGGTGCAGACATTGAGTTGGTTAGAAGTTTTTCAAGCAATTTTTAATTATCAATTTATGTTAAGGGCCGTTATTGTTGGCGTGATGGTGGCGATTAGTAGTTCTTTTATAGGGTCGTTTTTAGTGTTAAAGAAGTTCTCTATGATTGGACATGGGCTTTCTCACGTTGCGTTTGCTGGGATTGCGGTTGGTTTATGGTTAGATCAAGCCCCTTTACTTGTAACGATACCGATTGTTGTGTTGGTGTCGATCTTTATTTTAAAGCTTAATCAATCCGTTGAACTTCATGGGGATGCGGCGATTGGGTTAACGGCTGCGTTTGCGATGGCGCTAGGGACAATTTTAGCAAGTGTTGGTGGAGGATTTAACGTTGATTTGTTTAGTTACTTATTCGGTTCGATTTTAGCAATTGGTCAAATAGATCTATATTTATCCATTGGCTTTTCTTTTATAGTTTTACTCACCATCATTCTTTTTTATCATGATTTTTATGCGATGACGTATGAAGAAGAGTTTGCGAAAGTCAGTGGTGTTAAAACGTCAAGACTTAATACCCTTTTAGCAGTATTAACTGGGTTGGCGGTTGTGATTGGTATTCGCGTCATCGGAACGGTGTTGATATCTGCTTTAATTATTTTCCCTACTGTCATCGCGATGCAGTTTAATAAAGGGTTTAAAGGCACCATTATCATCGCTGTTTTCTCAAGTGTTTTCACAGTATTATTAGGCTTGCTGACATCTTTTAAATATGACTTACCCTCAGGTTCAACCATCGTGATTGTAAATGGGATTGTGTTCTTCGCGATATACCTTTATAATACAGCACGTAAACTGACGCAAAATTAGGAGGCACTTTATGTCAAATAAATACCAAGATTGGCTGCGAGACCACGGACTTAAAGCAACAAAAAATAGGATTCTTATGCTTGAAATGCTGGATAATAACCATAACTTTTTATCGGCTGAAGCAATTCATCAGGCATTAAAAAATCAGTCGAGCAACGTATCTTTATCAACGGTCTATCGTTCGATGGAATCATTAATTGACGTTGGATTGGTAGCGCCTGTTAATTTAGAAACATCAAAACAAACCTTATATGAATTATCACATACAGAACATGCGCATCATTTAATTTGCTTAAGGTGTAACAAGATTATTCATGTTCACGGTTGTCCTGTTTCAAGTTATGAAAAACAAGTTGCATCGGATTATTCATTCCGCGTTTTAGAACATAAACTAGAACTATATGGGTATTGTAAAGCTTGTCAAGCCAATTAAAATTATAGAACACCCACGCAAAGGGTGTTCTTTTTTTTATCCAGAAGGGCATATGTGGTAAAATGTTATTACGGATTTGCTGGAGGCGTTAAGATGAAATCACAAGCTGTAAAGAAAATTGGTACGTTATCAACACTGTTCGTTATGTCTACCGCTTATATAGCGGTGTTTAGTAGTGTTCAAGGCTTTAAAGCAATGCTTCCTTTAATTAGAGAAGATTTTGGCATCAGTAGTGCGCAAGCAGGCCTTTATTCAACGTTTTTTTATTCGAGTGGGGTTATTTTAGCGGTGTTTACTGGTAAGATTGTTGACTCTATTGGCCCGAGAAAAGGATTGATTGGGGGCGTGATTATTATTGCGTCTTTAATGGTTTTACATACGTTGATGCCGCTTTTTTCTTTATTGTTGGTGCTTGCTTTGTTATCAGGGATAGGCTTTAGTGTTGTTACGCCTTCTATTAATAAAGGAATTATTGAAATGGTTGATCCTTCGAAGCGTGCAATATCTAATGGGATAGTGCATGCTGGGGGCGGTATTGGTGGAATCTTAGGTTCTAGTTTACTGCCGTTAATTGGAGAACATTATGGGTGGCGAACGGCGCTTGTTTTCTCAGCAAGTTTGGCGTTTTTATTGGCGTTGGTGTTGATAAAACTTTTTCATCCTAATGAAGATAAAAAAGAGAATGAAACGAAAACAACGTTTAAAGATGATTTTCTGGTGATGGTGAAAAACCCTTTGATATGGATGATGAGTTTAATTGGAATCGCTACAGGCTTAGCCTTAGGAAATATGACCATTCATTATGCACTCTTTTTGACTGGGGATTTAACCTTTTCACCTACTTTAGCGGGGGTTGCGCTCAGTACATTTATGGTCGGTGGTATTATAGGAAACCCAATGTTTGGGTTTATTAATGATAAGTATTTTAATTCAAACCGCCGTGGGGGATTATTTGGATTGGGTTTAGTTGTTAGTGCGTTTTATATGGTTCTCGCTTTAATTGTTTTACCGAGTGATTTTTCATATAGTGTGATCTTGATGGTTTCATTTGTGTTTGGATTGTTTGCGTTTGCGATTATGGGGTTAATGTTTACAGCGCTTGGAGATATTGTCGGTGCTAAATATATGGGAACAGGAACGGGTATATTATTAGTCTTTACGCGTTTAAGTATGGTTATAGGGCCACCCATCATTGGCCATTTAGCAGATGTGAGTGGGACGTATCAAGTGAGTTTTATGGTGATATCTATGAGTGTGTTTGTTTTAATCACCATCTTTTATATTGGAACTTATAACCATAGAAGTCTTTTAAGAAGAGGGACATCATGAGCAAATTTTTAAAAGGATTAAAATGGTTAGGTTTGGCTTTAGTGCTTATTATGGTTGGACTTTTTATTGTGGTTAATGTGTTGACCTATCAACCACTTAATTCAATGTATGAGCAAATTGAAAGTGAGGTCAATGAAACCGATGATTATTTTATGGTCAATGGTGAAGACGCGGTTGCGACTATTGTTTATTATCCAGGGGGATTGGTGAGTGCTGAGAGTTATTTACTTCAAGCATCATATTTAGCCAGTGAAAATATCCGTGTAATCATTCCTAAAATGCCATTTAACTTAGCCATCCTTGATCGTTATGCGTTTAATGAAATTTATAATGAAGACGATCACCCTTGGTTTTTAGCTGGGCATTCACTAGGTGGCGCAAGCATGGCGTATGTGGCAAGAGATTATCCAAATCGCATTGCGGGATTGATCTTTTTGGCGGCCTACCCACCTTCAAGCGTTGATTTAAAAGAAAGCGGATTGAATATATTAAGCATCACCGCTTCAAATGATGAAGTGATGAATCAAAGTTCGTTTGAATCAACGAAGGCTTTATTGCCTGAGGCCACAACGTTTAAAGAAATTGTTGGTGGCAATCATGCACAATTTGGATATTATGGATCGCAAAGAGGGGATGGAGAAGCGTTAATCAGTGTTTATGATCAACATCAAGAAGTATCAAATTATATCGCAGATTTTATTTTTGACGTGTTGGATGATTAAATACCAATTATTTTACGGTTAAACGTCTTAATAAATTACGTTTACCATTGGTTTTTAATGGTATAAAATACCTGATTTTAGCGTGTTAAGCAATCTTTCATAACACTGAAAAACCTTGTTATATAGCGCTTATTCAGTGTTTGAGTGTTGGGAAGAATTTGTGAGAAATAAAAAGGGGTAAAAAAGTATATAAAAGTGTTGACTTATAATCTTGAAAGTTATATACTCTTTATTGCGGGCCAAGGAAACAAGCAAAAATGGCACTGCAAACAAGGCGAAAATTTAAGCGAAAAAAGACTTCAAAAAGCTATTGACACACACGCTATAATGTAGTAAATTATAGGAGCGCTTAAAAACGCATTGGTCTTTGAAAACTGAATAGAACAAAGAATTACTTTTGAGTTTAAGAAAAGCA
>CAYZOR010000092.1:0-4722 GCA_964479895.1 uncultured Candidatus Izemoplasmatales bacterium
CCCATAACTTATCGGTACATACCCTGTTTTTTTTCATGTATACAACTAATGATTGTTAAACTTATTATGGTATAATTAAACCTTAATAGAGGCTTTTTACAAGTGCATAAAAAAGGGTTCACAACAAGTGAACCCCTCTTCATCTTTTATAGATAGTTAATTAAATTGGCATCCCTTACTAAAGAACGATGATTTAAAAACCCTTCCTAGCTTATACATATCTCATATTACTTTCATTTATCAATTAGACATTACTCTTTTGTGTGTAACATTTAATCTTAAGTAAAATAATGAAAGTATTAAGAAAAGAATTAATGCTTGTCTTTGCGTCCATGGTTTAGCTGCAGCTCTCGGTGTAATAACTACTATAAGAAAACTCAATCCTGTAGCAAATAACATAGCAAGTGATTTCTTATCTCTTTTAACGCGCAATTTAAATCGATAGATTAAAAAAGGCCTTCCTAGGAAGTAAATGAATGCAGTGTTATCTATACTGATAGACACCACGGTTTAGTGCATCACGAATTGCTGAAACAATTTTGTTTGAACGAATCGTTGCCCCAGTAAATGTGTCTGAAACATCGCTGATTCCAATTTCTCCTGGTGTGTAAAGATCTTCAAGGGCTTCTCGAATATCTTTACCGACTAAGTAGTCAATCGCTTCTTGATGTTGATCTGTAATCGCTTGGATAGTTTCATTTTCTGATGCACGGTAATCCGTTCCATCATATGCTAACCATCTAAAGCTAATGCTTTGTACGATGTTTTCTTCAATGTCAAACTGAATAACAACTTGAACTTCATCACGGTCAATATAAACCCCGCGGTAACGTCCATCTTCATAACTTGTTTCTTCAGATGTTTGACATCCAACTAATGCGACTGAAAGCAAAGTTAAAACCAATAATGCTAAAATCTTTTTCATATTACCAAATCCTCTCTTATTTTATTTCATTTAAATTGTAACACAGATTTTTTTAAAAAAAATAGGGTCATTTAACCCCTACTTTATGAAGGAATTGGTGACGCATGTAGTGAGCGACGGCTTCTGTACGGTTGGTAACATTAAGCTTTTTAAACATATTATTCGCATAATTTCTGACCGATTTTTCTGTGATGCCCATTTGTGCACCAATTTCTTTGTTGGTCTTTCCTAAACTCATCATGCAAATGATTTTATTTTCTTGGGACGAAAGCAAATCCATGTTTGTTGTGTCACAGGAAGGCCTGTCATTTTTTTCAACTTCCACATCGTACTCATTCATTCCTGCAATGACGTTTTTAATTGACGCAATCAATCGATTGATTGAAATTGTTTTAAGTATGTATCCTTCTACGCCAATACGTTTGGCCTCATCAGCTAGACGCGGTTCAATATACCCTGATAAAATCAGAACTTTAATATTTGGATATTGTTTTTTCAGTTGAATGGCAGCAGATATCCCATCACCATCTTCAAGTCTCAAGTCAAGTAAGAGTAGGTCAGGTTGCTTCGTTTCAAAGAATAAAAACATTTCTTTTAATGAACTAAGTGAGCCAATGACATTAAAGTTCGGATCTTTATTTAAAACACGGGTAATACCATCACGAACTAAATGATGATCATCGACCATGACAATATTTACCATAATACTCCTCCAATCGGTATCATAGCAACAATCGTGGTAGTTGTGTCGTTTAATCGACGACGTTTGCTACGGATTTTTATAGTGCCTTCAAGTGACTCAACAAGTGTTCGGATGTTTTTAAGTCCAAAACTTTTTTCTTTGATTACTTCATCTACATCAAAACCGACACCATTATCTTTAACAATAATCTTAATGCAATCAAACTCTTGATATAAAATGCACCGAATAGTTGTGGCTTGAGAATGTTTCGTAGCATTGATTAAAAGTTCTTTGACAGTATCATATATGGCATCGTTATAATGTTTACTCAAACGAAAAAGTTCTTGATTGGTTAGATAATTTTTATAGATAATTTGTGTTTTTGTCGATGTTGATAACGTATCAACCAGTTTATTGAGTTCTTCAGATAAAGCCTCCACAGTAACGTAATTATCAATATTCTGAGCAATAATTCCTCGAATCAATGCAATATTTTTATTTAAGTTCTCAACGGTTTCACTAATCAATACCTTTGCGTTGTTATCTGTTAGATCCTCTAGTTTTGCTTCAAGCTTTAGTCCAGTCACAAATAGGGCTTGTATAAGTTTGTCATGAAGCACCCGATTAATTTCCCCTCGTTTTCTTAAAGTTTGCTCCTGAGTCTCTATTTGGATCATTTTACTATGTTTTTCCCAACTAAAACTTGTAACAACAAAACGAGTAGCTACGTAAAAAGCGATTCCAGTCATGATTTTTAACACTTGTATTGGTATCCCTAAGCTGTCGTTAAACCACTGGTTATAGAATACATTCGCAGGAAAAAAATCCGCCCTACGAACAAACAAGCCATCCATCAATCCATAAACAAGGAACACAACACCTAAAAATAGGTAATGTCGTGTCCAAACTGGGTTGATTACCCTGACTTTGAACCCTTGGTACCAAAGTGCGAAGACTGTAATTAACGATCCTGGTAAAGCCATCATATAACGTAAACTAATAATTAAAAAGGCTGGATGTTCATACAAATAGTTCATACCTCGCGCAAAAATAATGTAATAAAATACCGTAATAAACAAACTAAAATAAGCGGTCAATATCACAAATGTAAATTTACGCCATTTTTGGGGAAACAACACAGTAAAACCAAACTGAAATAACGCTAAAAAAGAAATTGCTTTTAAAATACGACCTATAAAAAATAACTCAACACGATACGATTCGAGTAACCCTGCATAACGAAACATGGTTATCCATTCTGATAACCCATGAACAAGACCAAAAATCGCTAAATATATAATCGCATCAACAGTAGGAAAGACACTTTTTGCTTTACGATATGCTTGCAATGCATAAAGCCCCATTAACATAAATGTTGCGCCGTAAAACAAGTATAAAATCGTATAAACATCATTTAGCACATGCATCATCCTAACCCACAAAACTATGCCCTATTATAACAAATTCGAAACGAAGATAATAACACTATATTTACTTTTCAAATAGTTCTTACTTATGCTATAAACAACGTAAATATGTGAACGCATCAAATGTCCGACCTCATTAAACCATAGACCAGTTCATATCGAAGAAGTAGGCGTACCCAAATCGTGGTTAAAATCGTTGAGTTGGGTGGAAATCATGATTGTTCAATGGCATAATCATTAAACATGAAGAATAAGAGGAGCGAGAAAACGAAAGAATTACACGCAGCAAAATCGATGCTTTGGATTGTTTTAATGCTTAGTATGATACTACTCGTAATTTTATAGCGATGAGAGAATGGCAACTAGCGATCATTATTTCTGCCGAGCTACTTCTAGCGATCTTTTTTATTTTTGTTGTTCAAGGGCTCTATACTATCGCAAAGAACCAACACGAAATTATGGTCCATCTCGAACTCGTTGATGGTGAACTGGTCCCTGAAGAAGAGGTCAAGGATAAGCGATACCAACTCACACTTGATGCTCAAGAAGCGCAACAGTCTAAACACTATATTGATGAAGTGTTTTATGTTGTATCTATTGATAAAACGGTGATAGTACTTGAGGAAGTCAAAAAAGGGATATTTATTTGTAAAGATACCGATTCTGAAACGAAGTATCCTTTAGACAAAAGTCAATTTTTATTATGATAGAAAGGCTCATTTTTGAGCCTTTTGTTTTGTGATCGATAAATGCTTAGAAAATAGCGGTTATATAGGTGATAAATACTGTGGATAATGGTAAAACAATGATAAATCACACTGTGTTTGAAAGGAGGACGAGCGATGAGTGTTCTTTATGAGAAATTAAAAGAAGTGCTTATGTCAGTTCTTCCTGTTTTCGTGATGGTATTATTGATTCATTTTATTTTTGTGCCCATGCCAGTCTATTTAGTGATGCGTTTCATCATCGGAACAGCACTCATTATAATAGGGTTGACATTGTTTTTAGTGGGTGTTGATTTAGGGATTACGCCACTTGGATCGTACCTCGGTGAACGCGTTGTTAAAATGAATAAACTTTGGGTGATTATTGTTGTCGGGTTAGTTTTAGGTTTTGTTATCACTGTTGCCGAACCTGGGTTGCTTGTCTATGCGCAGCAAATCGAACGGATTACCAATGGCTTAGTGCCAAGCTTTTTACTGTTACTGATTGTTTCAGTTGGTATTGCAGGATTGTTAGTCGTCGGCTTTATGCGGATTATTTATAATATTCCACTCCATTATATTTTGACTTTTCTATATAGCATTGTCTTTATATTAGCGATGGTTTCTCAAGTGGAATTCATTAACATTGCCTTTGATGCTTCAGGGGCAACCACGGGTGTTTTAGCAGTCCCATTTATTCTCAGTTTAGCCTATGGTATCTCCCACCTTAAAAAAGATAGTAAAGCCGGCGAAAAAGACTCTTTTGGGACCATCGCGATTGTTTCTGCTGGGGCGATTATAAGTGTCTTAGCGTTAAACGCTATCGGTCCAAACATTGAGTTTACCAATGAAAGCTTAGCAAGTGAAGTTAACACAGTAACGGTTTTTCAAGCGTTTGGACAAGTTTTTGGCCCAGCCCTCAGTGAAACATTTTTGGCGCTATTACCGATTATTCTGATTCTCTTTGCTTCGCAGTTCTTTGTT
>CAYZOR010000093.1:0-4703 GCA_964479895.1 uncultured Candidatus Izemoplasmatales bacterium
AATTTAGATGACGTGACCGACGGAGAACTTGTAGGCGACATTCCATTTGATAGTAGTGATTATGAGGATATCCCTACCAATGATGAGCGTTCATACTATAAAGCTTTTGTTGAATATGATAGTGGAGACCATCATGGCGCATATGTTGTTTATTCGAATGATGGATTGGTTTTTTATACACCAGATAACTTTGAAAATATTGAACAGCACTTCGGAACGCCTGAACATCCACCACGTGGGTTAGTCGAAACAAAATTCTATACAGATACTGATGACGTTGCGCTTTATATAAGAACATTTAGAAAACTTCCACCAAACTACATCATCCGTTATGATGAAGATAGAACGGATCGTTCAGCCCCAGCCGCATGGAATTTATATAGACAGTATGTGGGAGAGCCTGATGAAGACTTTTATGACGATCATGATTTTGGTATGGACTTAGCCAATACTAGACACCATTATTTAGAGGTTGAAAATGAGCATGGTCAAAGCTTAGGTGAGCACTTATACTATGGATATTGGTGGTTCCATGGTGCATCAAGTATGCCTGGGCGTACGGACTTCTTTATCGCTGATACCCGTTTACCATTTGGTAGTGGGTCTTCACGCGGTAGATTCCGCTTTGTGTTCTCACCAGAAAAACGTTTAGTCTATTTCACAGAAGATCACTTTGATAGTTATACATTACTTTATGGAAACGCCGATGATTAATCATTATTTCACCAGCTTAATGCATGCATTAAGCTGGTTTTTTTTATACTTTAAACAATACATTTTTTTGTGGTATGATTATAAATAGAATAGAGGGATAATTTATGTTGAAATTTGGAATCATTGGTGCAGGTAATATTGCTAAGAAGTTTTTATTTACGCTTAATGAATTAAATATAACCCCATATGCCATCGCTTCTAGAGATTTAAATAAAGCGTACCGTTATCAAAAACAATATGGTATTAAAAAAGCGTATGGCGATTATCAAGATTTGGTTTCAGATAAAGATATTGACGCCATTTATATAGCGACACCGCATAGTTTGCATTTTGAACACATTAAAATGGCTTTGACCAACCATAAACATGTAATTTGTGAGAAACCTTTAACTATTAATGCAAAAGAAGCCGCTATAGTTTTTAAAATGGCTGAAAATAATAACTTAGTTTTATTAGAAGCATTAAAAACAAGATTCTTACCATCCTTAAAAGCATTAAAGCTTTTATTAAAAGACAATGTGATTGGTACGATTACCCGTGTAGATGCAAGTTTTTCAACAACGGAAAAAGCCAATCGGTTATACGAAAACCAATTAGGTGGGGGTAGCCTTTTAGATATAGGCGTTTATCCACTTCATTTTGTAGATTATCTTTTTGATGACTTAACCTATCAAACATCTACCGTCACAATTACCAACCAGGTGGATGTAGAAGAGACTTTATATTTAACCAGTGGAAAGGTTAATATAACCATCGACATTTCAATGGTAACCCCCTTAAAAAAAGATGCCTATATATATGGGACAAAAGGCATGATTTTTATCCCACATTATTCATCGGCACAAGAAATTTTTGTATATAATCAAAATAATAAACTTATAAAAACATTGAGCAATCCACATAAAGTTAATGGCTTTGAATATCAAATTGAAAGCTTTATGCATACAGTTCACTCAAACAATAAGGTCAATAAATACATGCCTAAAAAAACGTCAATAAAAATCATAAAATTAATGGATTTAATTAGAAAAGATTGGAATTTGATGTATTCAAACGATATATTAATTGACAAGTATTATACTTAAAGTTATAATACAAGTGTAAATAAAAATGAATAATCTTCAGGGCAGGGTGAAATTCCCGACCGGCGGTATAGTCCGCGAGCGAAAGCATGATCTGGTTAAATTCCAGAACCGATAGTAGAGTCTAGATGGGAGAAGATATAACCTTTTTTAGGTTTTTCCTATGCTCGAGAAGATATTCTTGAGTTTTTTTAATGGGAGCGATTATTATGAAAAAAAACAAAACATTGCAACTTGTAGTCATTGCGAATTTAAGTGCAATTTCAACCTTGCTTTATATTACCCTTAAGTTTCCTTGGCCGTATGCTTCATTTTTAGATATTCAATTTTCAAATTTACCTGCCATCATTGCTGGTTTTTCTTTAGGCCCAGTAAGTGGAATCGCTGTTGTATTATTAAGAACTTTATTAAAAGTTGCGATTGTTGGATCTTCGACAGCTTATGTAGGAGAATTTGCAGATATTCTCATTGGATCTTCGGTTGTTTTTGTTTCTTCAGTCATATATCTAAGACTACGCACTAAAAAAGGGGCACTACTTGGCTCTTTAGCGGGCATCCTTACTTGGGTAAGTATTGCTGTAGCAGCAAATTATTTATTCTTGGTTGATTTTTATGTTCAGTTTTATTTTAATGGAGATGCAACCCCTCTCATTGCGATGATGTCTAATATACCTGGTATTAATGAAGAGAATTGGATGCGTATGTTTATCATTTATGCAGCCATCCCTATGAACTTAGTTTTAGCCATTTTAGTGTATGGAATAACCTTTGTCGTTTACAAACGATTGGCGCATTTTATCAATGCATTAAATGAAAAATACTTTCCAAAAGACTATGTTTCCCCAACAATTGTTAGCGAAACAAGTACCCTCAACGAAGCAACAGAAAATGTTTGAAATTAGCTGTGTTCTTAGGAACATAGCTTTTTTTTATGTTTCCCATATTTAATCGGTGCCAACAAAGGGTACTTTTAATCCTTTCAAAAGCGTGCTACAATTATAGTAAGCGCTTTTGAGTGCACAAAAAATTACTAGTTAGGGGTGTTCATTATCAATCCAGTAATCATTTCATTAATTGTACTAGCAGCATTTGTTTTAATTGGGGTAGGCATTATTTTAACAGCTAAATCTACCAGTGAAGCATATACCAAGAGTGAAGATTCATCAAAGAAAACAGAGTATGAAGTATGGTTTAAAAGAAAAAAAGATTTAATGCCTTCACGCTACCATATTCCAGTAGAACTGCTTGTAGGCCTTGCTAAAAAAGCGAGTATTCGACAAAAAACAATGAACTATATTTTAGTTTCCACCGGATTTGAAAACGTCCATACGAAAGGTAGCGATAATGTCTTTGAACGCAGTGTTGAGATCATGCAAGAAAGAATGGATTCTAAAGTTGATGACTATCCAACAGAAAACTTTAATAAAATTGATGCACCATATGCTGTAGAACTTATAGTCTTAAAAGAAGAAGCCTTTATCATAGGAAAACACAACGAAAAAACATTTGTCGCTAAAGATATTAACGATCAACGCTTTAATGTCTATGCGCGCGAATTTGTTTACCCTGCCCGTGCTAATGGGAAGAAACCAACTAAAAAAGATAATTATATTGCTGTTAAAGAACGGATTGTCCGTTTAGAAAAAGGAACACGTCTTTTAACTTTAAAAGGAATTGTTGCGAATGGAGACCTTTTGGTTCGTGATAAAGATGGGCGTAGTGAGACATATCCTAAACATAAGCTTGTCGATGAAAAAACTCAAGAATCACCTAGAATTATTCCGCAAAAAACGACAAAAACCTATTACAAAAATTTACTTAAAGAGTTGAAAAACGGAAATATCATTACGCAAGGCCAAATGGATGAATTCCTAAAGATCATCACAAATAAATAGTTTACACACAAAATAAACGCATCGCATCCAGCATATTTTTTAATTTAACAAATGATATACTAGATGCACAATAAGATAGTAGGGTGATTTTTATGGATAATTTACCAGTTGTTTTAATCATAGCATTTGTCGTAATAACATTTATTGTGTTTGAAGTAAATCGTCGCTTGTCAATGCGCGGTAATTTAGAACAAATCATTAAATGGTATGAAAAAGAAAAAGGAAATTTAACAACCGAATATAAAACAGAAATCAGTGATTTAATCCAACAATTGAGCGGTGAAAAAGAAACCGTAAAAAACAATTTTGGTGGGTCGTGTTGTTCAACGAGCGAATCGCCAGAAGATAGAGCTTTAGAACGTTTATACTACTTAATGTTAGCGGCCAATGATCGCGCAAAATATGAACGTATTCAAAAAAAATTAGGACTTGAATTAACAAATGAAGCCATCAAGCCATTAAGTCCTGAAGATATGCGTGTGGTTTATGTAGACAAAGCCAATGAGGAAATGTTTTTGATTGGGATGTTTGATGACAAAACCTTTGCTGTAAAAGATAAAAATAATCACGTCCACGATCTATTAGAAAATGAGTTTAGAACGCCACCCCGATTAGAAGGAAGTGGCATTGGTTGCTCTTGTACTTCTATGGCTGATCAAGGTGATATTCGACCAGAACATTATATCACGTTACCTTCCCAGTTGATTAAAGGGAAATCTTTAGATGATATGAAATTATTAAAAGGAAAAACCATTGAAGGCGATTATGTTGTAGAAGATTCTTTAGGAAGAATGTATCGACAAAACACTATAAACACGCCATCTACTCAATCATAAATCTAAACGCCCATCAAGGGCGTTTTTTCTTTAATTTCAGTGATATGATTTATGTTAATAAATTTAAAGAGCTTGCCTTGACACCCGCCTTAGTGCAGTGCTATAATCATATAGTCTGTAAGGAGAATTAGCTCAGCGGGAGAGCACTTGCTTGACGTGCAAGGGGTCGGCGGTTC
>CAYZOR010000094.1:0-4682 GCA_964479895.1 uncultured Candidatus Izemoplasmatales bacterium
TCACGTTAGATACACACGATAAAAAAATGGAAGTTACAGGCGTTCAAAAATTATACGATGCACCAACCTCAATATTAAATTTATTATTACCTAAAACGAAAGGGAACGTACCAACGATCATTCATCTTAACAAGGACGATGTTTAATGCTTACAAAAAACGAACGAAGGTTGCAAAACTTGTGTTTATTAACAGCAAAGATGTTTGCACCGTTTGACACGGGTTTATTGCGGTTGAGAGCGATTAGAAGCACCGCTATGCCTAATGGTTTCACGATACACTGGGACGGTGGTATAGCGCCATATTTAGGCTTTGTAGATACTGGTAAAAGTGGTAATGAACACAACAGGGGTTTCATTCGTGCAAGCAAAGACGCAATATTAGAACACGTGGCTGATTATGGTGCGCATCCCAATAACTTCAGTTCGTCAAGAGCAAGTTCTTTAGCCAAACAAACCGAAGGAATGGTTGATCGTTTTAGACCCTTTAGGCGTTATAGTGACGCAATGAACGAAGAGGAATTAACACAAATAGAAAAAGACAGATTAAACCAACACCACATGTATTTACAAAAAAATATAAATTAGCGGATTTCGATTTTAATAGTAGAAACAGAAGGTAGGGTGAACAATGAATAAATATCAATTATCTATACGTGACTTGTTTGAGAATTTAATAAAAGAGGCGGAAAGCGAAGTCCGCCCTTTGGTTGAGAACAGGTTTCAATATGAGGTTTCGTTACACGATGTAAAAACAAACTCTGATATTGTTAAACCCGTACCGATTGAAAATACATATTTGTTAGAACGAAAAAAATTAATACCAATAGTAATATCCGATATATTAGGCGACTATGTAAACCTTAAAGGTAACGAAGTGGTTGAGGGTAGCATGGTCGCCCAATTACTTATACCCACCGATAAAAGAGATATTAACAATACATTAATAGAAGAAACCTTTCAAAATGTATCCGATACAATATATCAATTAATAAAAAACGGGTTAGGAAAAACTTACCCATTGGGTGAAACAAGGTATTACGTTAGCGATGAGTATAGCGTTCAGTTTGATGAAAAAGACGGAAGTGTTTTAGTTGAAGAATTAGAAATTAAATTTAAGTACATATCCGCAGAGGGTTCAATATTAACAAGTAACGCCACAAACTCTTTTAGATTAACCGTTTCTAATGAAGATTTAGTTTTATCACCGTTTGGGATTGTTTTAGGAACTCTTGAAGAGGGAAAAACATATGAACTTAAAATAGAAAAAGATAACAATGATGCCGTTGTATATTTAAATGGAGAGGTTGCAGGTGAAGTTACCGATGCTTACAACACAATAGAAGCTGTAGATTTTTATAGATTTCAAAATTTTATGGGGGAATTAGAATATATAGTTTTAAACGGTGATACATACGATGAACTCAATTATATCGGTGAATTCGGTGAAGATTGGATTGTAACTCCAAACAACACGGAAACTTTGTTTGAGAGTGGTTCACAAGGTAATATAACGTTTGATTTCACACTGCCAAACCCAATTGGCAATCAATTCACAATGGGTGAGGGTTTGAACTATCAAAATTATTCGGTGGAGATAGGAATAACTGTAACCAAAGATATTTTTATGGGAAATCAAGCAAGGTATTTTATTGACGGCGTTGAGGTTTACCCCTTTATGAGAAGTCACGGTGTAGGTTCAGAGCCCGAAACATCACAATTGGTTGGTAAAGAAACCGCTGATACGGTAATAAACGACAATAGCATAACAAAAGAATTTACACTATATTATAAACCAAACAAGAAAATTATAGAACTAATGAAACACATTGTTAAAATAGAAGAACAAAATAAAACCTTTGAATTAAAAGAGGTTTACCCGTTTTTCACCACCACCAAAATTGTTGTTATAACGGACGGTGGATTATCACCAATTAGTGGTTCACCGTTTACTTACTCGTTTAGTGTTGTGCCCGCTTGGGAAGGATTGAACGAATAATGGCGGATCGTGGCAGAAGCGATAGTATAACAATATTTTATAATGGCGCACCTGAAGATGTATCACATCAAGGAACGAATAAAGCGGGAAGAAAACCGTTTATACGAGGGAAATTAGGAGAAAACGTTCAAAGAATTAATTTTAAGTCCATCGCTAAAATAGGTTTGGGTATTCGTGGTGCAAGGATGTATAACGAGGCACTGGGTTCTTATAGCAATAACAGAATCAGACAAAGAAGAATTCAAACGGGTATGTTATTTACACAGTACGCAATTGGGGCGGCAAAGTTTGGAGTGTTCGGATTGGCGTATGCGGGTATAGATTTGGGTTACCGTGCTTTAATGCACAACATAGAGTTAGACAAAGCAAATAGAGAAGCCAATATGTTAAAAGAAAAATCAGGAAACATGGCAAGGAAAAATTCAAGGTATGATGGAGAAAAAATATAAAGGGGTGAAAGCATGAAAATAGAAATATACAAACCCAACCCCGAAACGGGTACGTATTTTCCCGCCGAAGATTACACAAGTCAAATACAGTTAGGTTCATCGGTTCTAAAAAGGCTTGATAGGGAATTAGATACGGGTCAATTTGTCATACCGTTTTCTTATGAAGAAAAACCGTTACCTGTGTTTTCTATTGTTGATTTTATTGTTGAAGAGCAAATTGTAGACAGTTACATAATTGCTGACGATCACGTACAGTTAATAAGTAAATCGCCTAATGTATATAAACATATTATAACTTTAATAGAACACACTAAAATATTAGAAAAATTTTATATAGGCGGTAAGACGTTCACACAACCAACGGAATCGGCAAAGTTAAGTGCGGGTTTTTATAGTTGCGAAGATTTTTGCGGTGAAAGTCCAGAAAATTTAATTGACGCAGATTCGAGGTTTTACACGCTTGATGGTAGTTGGAATATTGATACAACGGTTTTTGATACAAGTATTGATCCAAGAGAAGAAGAAACTTATTATAATTTTTTTGTTGATGCTGATTGGTTTGTATATACTTGTTTTGAAAACGATGGTACATACGTGTCCCAAAATGTTGGGGAAAACTTTTTGTTACTTGTGTTTCCCGCAGGTCAACAAGTTCCGTTAGAAAATTATTTTGCGCTTGTAAAAAAAGAAGAAAACGGAGTTATCAAGTATATTGCTAAAAAGAATTTTATAGGAAGGGCACAATTGGTTATAAGGGGTGAAAATTACTTATTTGGTAACGAAGTTGAAGAGATTGAAATTTACAATTCCTCTCTTCCCCAAGACCCCGACAAACTATATTTACCTTACACATTATATGACGTTGTAAAAACGTTAAGAGAAACCGTACCTTTTGACACGGTTGAAAATATTAACAACGATAATTTTAGGGTTTTTGACATTCCACAAGAAACCCAAGATGAACTTGACGCTATAATTGCACCTGAATTTGTATTTAAAGATGTAACCTTGCGACAAGCGTTAGATGAGGTTGCTTCGGTATTAGACGGCATCGTTAGGTTAGAACGCAACCCAGAAAACGAAAATAAAAGGTTATTATACGTTGATAAATTTAACGAGTTACAAGATAAATTAGATGAAATTGATCGTAGAAAAATTGAATATAATCATGACATAGAATATTATTCTACTAATATGATTACCGATGCCATAAATCCCGTTGACAGTTTAGAAGGAAGAACCGTTGAAACCTATCCCGCAGAAAACCGTTTTACAACGTTAAGAAGCGATGATTTTATATATAATCCCGAAACAAGTTATATACCAACACCAAGAAGGATATATCGACTTGATAGAGTTTTATTAAAATATAACATGAGTTTACAATTCAATAATGACGATTTTTCACCTACCGTTTTAATGGATAACGAAACAGTTACCATTGATATAACCGATAGGATTGTTGAAAGTGAAAAGAGAAGAACACTAACAACCGAAACCACAACACCAACACCATTTGTTTCTTTATTTGATAGAAACAATTATTTCAAAAATAACACGTTTGAGTATACATATGGTAGTAAAAATATTAAAACGGGTGATACATTTGGTATTTTTAACGTTTCAACAGCGTTTAATTATGTAGTCCAAAACGCTTTAATGAAAGATATATACGAGGGTAACATCCCTAAAGTTATTGAAGCGGTTAATCAATTTAATGCACAAAGTTCCGAAGATGATATACCTCATTTAACAGGACAAGAAAACACGGGTGCAACAGTTCGTTTTCCCGATGTTAATAATACCGTATATTCAGTCAATATAGTCGACCCATTAGAAGGAAATAATTATGGGGTTATAAGTTTTGAAAAAGGTCAAGTATTAGCAAGTGTATCTTACACACCAATACCAAAAAGCGTTCGTTTTGAAACACAAAGAGACAACATTGATGATGTTAATTATCGGTCGTACAATACCGCCAACCAAAAATTGAGAATAGTAGATTTATCGGGATTTACCAATAATTTAAAATCAAGAATTAATAGAATGGGGACGGTTGATTACGAGTTTTCCGCTCGACACAAAAATTGGGGCGACATATACAACGTTGGTGACTATACAAAAGACGGTTTTGTTATAACGATTAAAGAGATTATAATACAAAAAGACCACTTTGTTGTTATATATAAATTAAACAAAGACTTTAATAAGGTTTCCGAGTTTATTGGGTTAGACC
>CAYZOR010000095.1:0-4550 GCA_964479895.1 uncultured Candidatus Izemoplasmatales bacterium
ACGAATCGTCTCTTCCGCTGCTCCGCGAAATAATACCCCGTGAGGCAATACAACCGCCATTGTTCCGTCATCGTCGAGCAAGTGAATCATATGTTGAACAAACGCATAGTCTGCTTTGGATTTTGGAGGTAATTTTCCATAACCACTAAAACGCTCATCCGTTAAAAACTTCTCGCTCGCACTCCATTTTGCAGAATAAGGAGGATTCGCTACAATTGCTTCAAATTTTTTCTCCAAATGCTCTTCATTAGGACTTTCAAGTGTATCATTATTATCAATGTCAAACTTATAATAAGGCACACCGTGTAATAACATGTTCATACGTGCCAGGTTATAAGTGGTTGGTTCTTTTTCCTGACCATATAATTTCCCTGCTTTTTCATCAATCATTTTTCGCACACGCAACAGCAGTGATCCTGACCCACAGGTCGGGTCATACACATCTCGCAAACGGCTCTTCCCCATTACAACGATTCGTGCCATAATCTCCGATACAGTTTGTGGAGTATAAAATTCTCCTGCTTTTTTGCCTGCACTCGCAGCGAATTGACTAATCAAATACTCATACGCGTCGCCTAAAACATCAATATCAGCGTCCCGCAATTGAAAGTCAATTTCATTTACTTGAAGCATAATTTTACTGATCAGCTTCGACCGATCTGACTCCCCACGACCAAGTTTGGATGAGTCAAGAATCATATCATCAAAAAGCCCTTCAAAATCTTCTTGGCTGTCTTGACCGACAGTTGAAGCCTCCAAGTGTTTAACAGCTTTATCCAGCATTGAAATGTCAAAGCTTCCTTCTTTGATTTTTCCAATCAAAGATTGATATAGATATTGCGGTTCAATAAAATAACCAAGTTCGCTATGTTTTATAAGCTCTTCTTTCAACGCTTCACGTATCTCATCATCGTTCCAAGCCTCTTGATAAGTAATGCCGTCTTCTTTAAGAAATTTCTCTTCTGCGATATACGTTAAATTTTCACTCAAATAACGAAAGAATATAAGACCTAAAATATAATCCTTAAATGAATTGGCATCCATATTTCCCCGTAGATCATTTGCCATCGCCCACAATTGCTTATGAAGACTTTGCTGTTGCGCTGCTTGTTTTACCATTAATTATCTCCCCTTTTTTTATTGTTTAATCCGTTAATAAATTCCATCATTATTTCTTTGTGTTGCCAAACTTTCTTTTCATACATCAATTCTTTTTGATAAAGATTCCCGATAATATTTTGTGTTGAAATATCCGGAGTCTCAAAAGCAATTTCTCTTAACACTCTCACAGGAATCATTTTCAAAGCCGATCCTTGAATATGTAAATTAAGTTTCTTTTTAAAATTGCTGTTTTCGTTAAAAAGCCACATTAAGAAATAATTATTATACTTGTTCTCGTCATAAGTTAAATGGACGAAATTTGTTGGCAGAATAGCCATTTCTTTTTTCTCTTCTATAACCATCGCTTTCCTTTTAGTTAAAGCAAACACTAAATCTCCGTTTTCTACAAAAACATACTTGTCCGATGTAATATCCGGAAGTTTCACTGTTTTCTCAAAATCCCTGTCATTGCTTTCACCCGATTTATAAGAGAGTTCAAGCAACGTAATAACTTTGTAAGTTTTTTGCTTTTCCGCAAATTCATCTTCTACACGGCTAAGAACGGTGCCCGGTATAACATTATTAAATAGAGGTTCTTCCATAATATACTCCTGTCATTTCAAAAAATAACTACAAACACATCATATCAAACCTATAATAAAAAGCAACCTTTTTTGTGTAATTTTTTGAAATTACAAAAAGCCCAACACGAGTGTATTGGACTTTTATCGCTTAATATAGGGATGAAACCTCTTCTAATAAGTCGCGGATTTTTTCAGTCTTTTTCGTTTTTTGTTTAAATTTCCCCCCGACATTATCATTAATTGCCTGATGGGGCACTGTATTTGTATATTGATATTCTGAAATAAATTCTCTGATTTTCATTGGTTCAACGTCTGTTTCTTGACTTACATAGCTAATACGTTGATTCACTTCTTGATCTAAGAAATCACTGTATTCTTCTTCAATAACCGCAGTGTTATCAAGTGTTGGCACAACTTTTTCAATGAATTTTCGAATCAGCTCAATCTTGCTGTGAAGTTCTTTTGTATCACTTTCATCAAGCACTTTCTTAATCATCTGTAAATCTTTTTCTCTTCGTTCAACATCATCAAAATCGACGTTCGCCAATAAGTTCAAAATATAATCCACATCGACTCTATCTCTTGAGACTAACTCTATCTCAAAATCTACATCATCCAAAACAGATATTTTCTCTGGTTTGGTCGAGTCTCTACTGAGATCCAAATACTTGGACCGGTAATCTTCAAACGTCTGCTCTGAGATTGCGATATCATCATTGGAGAAATTAAACTCAATATAATTTCTGAGAGTCGTTATTACTCGCGCTAAACCTCTGAAACTTTCGATGAATTCACGTTTCTCTTTGGAACTCTCTAAATGATCAACTGACTGTACCGTGGGAGCTATATTCAATAGCCTCTCAATCAAGTTGTTTGCTTTATCAACGTAGGTTTCATAAGGTTCGAGCAATACTGTATCGGTTGAATCACGTTTTGAATAAATATATATCGCTTCATCAACATCTTCTTTTCTAGTCAGAAAAGAAACAATGTTGCCAAATGGTTTCCGCGGTGAAAATACGCGGTTTGTTCTGGAAAAAGATTGAATGAGATTATGATGCTTTAATTGTTTGTCGAGGTAAAGGGTATTAAGGCGTTTCGAATCAAAGCCGGTTAAAAACATATTGACTACGACTAAAATATCGATTTCTTTATTCTTAAATCGCTTTGACACATCCGTAAAATACTGAGAGAAGGTGTCCGTTGAGAAGTTTGTGCCAAACTGCTTGTTATAGTGAACTATGGCCTCTTCAAGTTGATCGCGGTGAAGTTTCTCGCCTTCATTCACTTCATCGTTCGGTTGATAGGAAAAAATGCGCGCCACGACCAAGTCGTCCGTCATTTCACGAAACTTATCATAATATTTATTCGCCATTTTTATACTTGAAGCGGCAAAAAGTGCGTTGAATTCTTGGTTATTGGTTTTAATCGGGTGGATTTCCAATACCTTTCGAACGACCTCCTCAACACGCCTATCGCTCTCGATGATTTCTTTTGTATCGATGGCTTCTACTTCCTTATCTTTTGCTGTGGGATTTACGTCATGAGATTTAAGATAATCCACCTTAAATGGAAGAACATTGCCATCATCGATACCGTCTTTAATTAAATAGTGATGGACCTGTTTGCCAAATATATCCCCAGTCGCAACATCGTGGTTCGTTGTTTCTTTAAATATGGGCGTTCCAGTAAAGCCAAAGTATTGCGCATTATTAAAATACTTTTTAATGCGTTTATTCATATCGCCAAATTGTGTGCGATGGCACTCGTCAATAATGAAAACAACACGGTTTTCTTTATATTTTTTCATTATCTTTTGATAACGCTTGTTTTTAATGGCATTATCCATCTTCTGAATCGTGCTTATTATCAATTGCGAATTAGGGTCTTCAAACTGCTTAACGAGCGTCTTCGTATTAGACGTCATATCAACACTATCTTTTTCAAACTTATTAAATTCGGAAAGGGTTTGAGCATCTAAATCTTTTCGATCCACTAAAAATATGACTTTTTCAATATCTTTTTGATTCGTTAATAGCTGCGCTAACTTGAAAGAGGTTAGTGTCTTCCCCGACCCCGTAGTATGCCATACATACCCATTACTTCTTGTCTCAGCAGCAAGATTCACTAACCGCTCGACCGCATACACTTGATACGGTCTCATCACCATTAAAGCCTTATCAGTATCGTTAATCACCATAAAGCGAGCAATTATTTTTGAAATCTGACAGGGGCGCAGAAACGATTTAGCAAAGGTGTCCAGATCATTAATTTTATTATTCTCTTCATCTGTCCAGAAAAAAGCTTGTTCATAACGCAGATGTTTATCAGAATTTGCGACATATTTTGTGTTTACGCCATTTGATATTACAAATAACTGTGTATAGTTAAATAAACCTTTAAAGGATTCTCTCTTATAACGATTCACTTGATTGAATGCCTGCTTAATTTCCATACCTCGGCGTTTTAATTCCACTTGGACAAGTGGCATCCCATTGATTAAAATCGTCACATCGTAGCGATTTACCCTTCTGTCTTTAATAGTAATCTGGTTTGATACTTGAAACGTATTTTTACACCAATCAATCTTATTGAACAGTTCAATATAGGCTTTTTTTCCATCGTCTAATTCGATTACTTGTTTTTGTCTGAGATTTTTTGCACTCTGAAAAACACCTTTTCCAGATTTCGCCGTCATAAAAAGGAGTTTTTCAAACTCTTTTTCTGAAAAAGGCTGGTCAATATTCCCGTTTTTAATATTATGTTTTTCTATTTGCGTTTTAAAGTTAGCAAGTAAAGCATCTTCATCTGGTATTTTAATAAACTCATACTTTAAATCTTTAAGTGTTTGAATTAAATTGTTTT
>CAYZOR010000096.1:0-4487 GCA_964479895.1 uncultured Candidatus Izemoplasmatales bacterium
CATGTGATCTTATTGAAGAAGAAATTGAAAGAGCAGAATCAATAGAACTCGAAGATTTTCAAGTATTATTACATGAACAAAGTGTGCTATTAAAAATTACGAGTGATGCGGATGAACAAGTCATTGAAGGGGTCGTTGTAAACGGTGAAGAATATGATTTAGTGTCTCAGGGCAATGATTGGTATTTACTCGATGAAGTTCCCATAGAAAAAGAATATGAAATCGGAGATGTTAACTATTTAACAGGGGTTGGGATAAGCTTATCATTTAATGTCGGTCAATCATTTAATATAGAAGAAGGATTGGACAATGCACCTGAAGAATTGGTTCATGAAATCGAACAAGACTTAAGTTTAGGCGACTACACGTTCTCTTTATCTGACGATGAATTGGTTACCATAGATAGTGAACAAGACTATACAACTGAAGAACTCGCTGATTGGGTCCACTTAATCATCGAAGGTGATGAACCATTGTTTGTCGTACTCGAATATAATGAAATGCTTTATGTTATCGAAACGCCCGATGAAATGGATGAATATTTAGAGTAACGCTGAAAAATATTAAATTTTATATGCTTAAAGCTACCCGATATTTGGGTAGCTTTTTTTGTTAAAAAAGAAAAATAAAAGGATACATTTTTATCACTTTGGTGGTACAATTAATTATCTCAAATAGCGCTTAGCTAAAATATAAATAAGGGGTTGGGAAATGAAGATTGCGATTGTTTATAACCGTGAGTCTCAGGCGGTTATTAATTTATTTGGAATCCCCAATAAAGAAAAATATGGCATGGACACGATTAACCTTGTCAAATCAGCATTAATTAAAAAAGGACACATCGTAAAAACGTTTGAAGGGGATAAAAACATTATCCATAATTTAGAAACGTTTATGCCAAAAGTCATCTCTGGTGAAAGACCAGGTCTTGTGTTTAATTTAAGTTATGGGATTCAAGGAAAAGGACGTTACATGCATATTCCTGGTATTTTAGAAATGCTTGGTATTCCTTATGTAGGATCTTCACCAGAAACTCATGCGATTGCGCTTGATAAAGTCATTACAAAAATGATTTTACTTCAACGAGGAATCCCAACCCCAAAATTTGCGGTTTTAGAAACGCCATTTGATACATTAAAAGAACCTTTAAAGTATCCATTAATTGTTAAGCCTAAAAACGAAGCTGTTTCGTTTGGATTAAGAATTGTGAACAATGAAGAAGCGTTATTCGAAGGCGTAAAAAATATATATGATGAGTTCAAAGCCCCAACGCTGGTGGAAGAATACATTGACGGTAAAGAAGTTAATGTTGGTTTGCTTGGTAATGGTGATGTTTTAGCCTTACCGCCTTTAGAGCTTGTTTTTAGTAAAGGGGATAAGATTTTTACGTTTGAAGATAAAACGAACCGTAATCAAGCTTCTAGAGTTCAGTCGGTTTGTCCTGCGAACCTTGATCAAGACTTAATTAAAAAACTTCAAGACCTTGCGATTAAAACGTTTAATGCGTTAGGGTGTTACGATAGTGCTAGAGTCGATTTTAGAATTGACACCAAAGGGAACCCCTACGTCTTAGAAGTCAACTCAATGGCATCTTTAGGGGAAAACGCATCTTACGTTCAAGCGGCAAAAGCGATTGGACTTTCTTATGATAAACTGGTTCAAAAAATTATAGACGTTGCCTCAGAGAGATATTTTGGACCCTATGTCGAGAAGGCTAGTGATGATAAATCAGAAATGATGAACGAAGCTTTTTCTTTCATTACTCAAAATAGAGATAAAAGCGAACAAGAATTAAAATCGTGGATGAATTTACTCACATTTAGTGATGATGCGGTGAGTAAGCAAGCCTTTATTCGAAGATTAGATTTAAGATTTAAAAAATTAGGGATTAAACAAAGTCAGACTTTCAGTGATGGGAAATCGCATTGGTTTTACCAAACGAAAAAAGGGTATCAAGATGGCATTATTTTTGTTATACCAATCGATATACCAGGGCTGCGTTCCCCTTATCTTGTCCCATTTAGAAAAGAACCCGAAAGACTTTACGGTGAAGGCATTGCATCTTCTAGAGCCGGACTTGTTATGACACTTAAGAGTTTAGAGACGCTTCATCACTCTCAACAATTAGAAGATAAATCTATCGGTATTTTTATCTACGCAGATGAAGGCTTAGGGATGCGTTATAGCAGCAATGCTTTAAAAAGACTTTCTATTCAAGGCAAAACATTTTTTATCATGCATCCTTCTTATAATGAAAATAAAATCATCCACCAAAGAAGAGGATCTATGAAGCTTTCATTAATGGTAGAAGGCATGCCTTTAAGGGTTGGGGCTAAAAACACAAGCACAAGTGCGATGAAATTCTTCTTAGATAAACTCCCTGCTTTAGAAAGTATTAACCAACAAAATTTAGCGCTTTCTATCACTGATATTAATACCACAAAACACAGCATGTTAATGCCTCATAGAGTGAACGCCACACTTCACATTACATACCTAGATTCTACCAAAGCCAAATCTGCAGAAAAAAAAGTAAGAGACTTATTTAAAAGTACCAACCCTCAGTTGAAAACGTATTTAGAAACCTTAGAAATTAGACCACCGTTCTTACAAAACAAACAATCAAATCAACTGATAGAATCGTTAAAAACACTCACTAAAAATTGGACCACCACATTAAGCAGTGAATCAACCTTGCTACCTTCACCAGCTGGGTTAATTCAATCAGATAAAGCGGTTGTTTGTGGGTTGGTTCCAGGAACCAAAAAACTACACACCCCCCTTGAATCAATTAACCGTACCGAGTGGGTTCAAAAAACATTATTAATCACTGAATATTTATTATCTAGCCATGATCACTAGGAGGTGAGAGATGAACGACTATAAACTCCACAAAGCTAAATATGGCATGGTATCTTCAGCGTCAAAACCAGCCACACAAGCAGGCTTTGAGATATTAAAACAAGGCGGCAATGCATTTGATGCGGCGTGCGCAGTTTCTTATGCACTTGGGGTTAGTGAACCACAAGCTTCAGGAATGGGCGGTCAATCAACAGCGGTTTTATACATAGCAAGCGAAAATAAATATATCGCGTTAGACGGTTCTTCTTATGCCCCTTACGACCTATCTTTAAACGACTTTCCTACTACTCCACTTAAAGAAGGATTGAGTGCTTCTACCCTCCCTTCTACCGTCGCTTTTTATGGGTATTTGCTAGATACATACGGCACAAAGACTATGCCTGAGATTCTATCCCCAGCCATCACCTTAGCAAAAGAAGGCATTAAAGTCACTCCGCTTATTCATAGCCTTTTAAAAAAGCATACCAAAAGTTTATTGAAGGACGAAACCATTCAATCAAACTTCTTTAAAAATGACCACCCAATTGATATCGGTGAGAAAATAACCCAACCTGAGTTAAAACATTGTATGGAAACATTGGCCAAAAATGGGTGGAAAGATTTTTACACAGGGAGTATTGCTAAAACAATCGTAAAAGACATGAAAAATAGAAAAGGGATTTTAAGAGAAGATGATTTCGCTCAAATTCCAGTTCCGATAGAACGGTTTGTTTTAGAAGGAAAATATCGCCAATATGGACTCTTTACGTTTCCACCGCCAGGCGCTGGTAGAGTATTGATGCAAATTTTGAATATTTTAGAACAATTCGACTATAAAGATTTTGATCCAAATACTGCCAAAGGAAATGCCCTATTAGCCTTAACCTTTCAACTTACTTTAAGAGATAGAAAAAGAATGCCACAAAATCCTGATATTTATTTTCAGCAATTAGATAAAAAAATGATTGATAAAAATCATGCCAAAAAAATTAAACTAACCATCGATAAAATTCTAACGTCATATCATGATTCATTAAATAGTCATACCCCACCTAAAACAAGTGGAGAAACGACCCATTTTTGTGTCAGTGATCAAAAAGGCAACATCATTTCAGTGACGCAATCGATTGAACTTGTTTTTGGCGCAAAACGCGTTGCGAAAGAGCTTGGCTTTTTCTATAACAATTATATGAGTGCCTTTGAATATAAAGATAAAACCCATCCTTATTATTTACTGCCTAGAAACCGTCCATGGTCCAGTGCTGCACCAACGATCATAACATATAGAAAAAAACCACGATTAGTCATTGGTTCGCCTGGAAGTGAGCGAATATCTACTGCGTTAGCGCAAGTCCTTATAAGGTATCTTGATGGTAAAGAACCCCTTGAAGAAGCAATTTTCGCCCCTCGATTTCACACAAGTGACAATAAAAAGATGCAACTTGAAGTCTCTAGATTTGACCAAACCATTTTAAAAGCATTTAACGAACTTGGTTTTCACATTAAAAAAAGAGAGGCATTCAGTTTCTTTTTAGGGTGTGTTCAAGCCATTGAACTTCCTCATTTTAAAAATAAAAAAATGCATATTGGGGTTGCGGATTCAAGACGAGATGGGGATGCTTTAGGATTAGAAACTTTGATAGAAG
>CAYZOR010000097.1:0-4452 GCA_964479895.1 uncultured Candidatus Izemoplasmatales bacterium
GGATTATATGTCGGGATGGCATTATGTAGCATTACAGTGGATTTACCCTCACGTTCACATAATTCCTGAAATAATGATTTTAAATAATTTCTTGTCTCATCGATGAATTTTTGTTTAGAGGGTTTAGCGTAATACATAATCTCTTGTTGTTCGCCAATTTTAACTTTTCTTCTTATTTTTTGAGTAATTTGTTTAACATAACTTTCTTTAAACTTTAATAAATACCATTTCCCGGTGAATTCAAATTCAGATATGTTTTTCACATATTCATTTGTGATGTCTAAAAATTCGGGGGTTATAATATTTTGATATCCAAATCCGTTTTTTCCAAATTTTTTAGGTGTTCTTCCTAAATTTTTTGTTAACCATAAAAAATCTTTTATCGCAATATCTGCATTTAAAGGAACTCTCCAATTTGTACAAAGCTGCATTTCAAGATCAATTATACCGTAGGGATCTTTTATTAAACGAAACTCTGTCCCTATTTCAGATGCAAAATCAAATTCTCTCAACAAATCTCTTACTACAGTACCTCCTGAACCCCCATATCCACCAAATGATAGAAACTTAATTTGTTCGTTCATATTAAAACCCTTCCCAATGTAATGTAGATTATTTATACATTTTATTATAATATTTTTGGTAGTCGCCACTAACCACTTTGTTCATCCATTGTTGATTATTTAAATACCAGTTCACTGTTTCTTTGATTCCCTCTTCAAATGTATATTTAGGTTTCCATCCTAATTCACCTGTGATTTTGCTATTGTCAATCGCATAACGCCGATCATGACCAGGGCGGTCTTTTACGTAAGTTATGAGGGATTCGCTTTTATTTAAAGTATCAATCAATAGTTTAACAATATCAATGTTTGCCATCTCGTTGTTCCCACCAATGTTATACACTTCTCCAGCTTCACCCTTGAAAAGAACTGTGTTTATTGCATCCACGTGGTCATTCACATGCAACCAGTCTCTGATTTGCATGCCATCACCATAAACAGGAAGGGATTGTTCATTCAAGCAATTATTAATCATAAGTGGAATCAGTTTTTCAGGAAATTGATAAGGTCCATAATTGTTGCTGCATCGTGTGATATTCATCGGAAAACCGTAGGTTTTAAAATATGAACGCATGAGTAGATCGGCACTCGCTTTAGATGCAGAATAAGGACTATTGGGTTTTAAAGGCATGGTTTCTGTAAACAACCCTTCTTTTCCAAGAGCACCATACACTTCATCGGTTGAAACTTGTACAAATTTAACATTTTGATGATAATCGGTACTGTATTTATCATCTGGTGATACTTTCCAATACTTCTTAGCGGCATCGAGCAATACTTGAGTGCCGATGACGTTGGTTGTTAAAAAGACCTCAGGTTCCATGATGCTTCTATCAACGTGCGATTCCGCCGCAAAATTTATGACATACGTGAATTCGTATTGCTTGAATAAATCATCGATTAATTCTCTATCACGAATATCGCCTTTAACAAACGTATACCGTTCATGATTTTCGATATCTTTTAAGTTTTCTAGGTTCCCTGCATATGTTAATGAATCTAGGTTGACTATATGCATGTTCGGATAATCATTCAAGGTTTTTTTAACATAGTTACTGCCTATGAAACCAGCGCCACCTGTGACTAATATGCTATCCATTTACTTCACCCCTTCATATATATTACAATTTTTTATTTCACTAAACTGAGCAAATATTTTCCATAATCGGTTTTTCCAACTTCGTTCCCTAAGTTTTTAAGCGCTTCATCACTGATCCATTGGTTTCTATGAGCAATTTCTTCTAAACAGGATATATACAGGCCCGTTCTTTTTTGCATGGTTTTAACAAAGTCAGAGGCATCCGCCAATCCATCATACGTTCCAGTATCTAGCCAGGCAAATCCGCGGCCCAATAAATCCACTTTTAATTTGTCTTCTTTCAAATATTCTTTGTTGAGATCAGTAATCTCTAGTTCCCCTCTGCTTGAGGGTTCAAGATTCTTAGCCTTTTCAACCACGGTATTATCATAAAAATAAAGCCCGGGAATCGCATAATTTGATTTTGGATTGTCGGGTTTTTCCTCTAATGAAACAGCCTTGTTTTGTTCATCGAATTCCACAATACCAAACTCATGGGGATTGTTTACATAATAACCAAAAATTACTGCTCCTTCATTCATAGCAGAAACAGACTTTAACTTTGCACCAAAACCTTGTCCATAAAATACATTGTCACCCAGAATCAAACAAACGTTGTCATCACCTATAAAATCCTCACCCACAATGAAAGCATCAGCGAGCCCACGCGGTTTATGCTGGGTTTTATATTCAATTTTCATCCCTAAATGCGACCCATCCCCCAAAAGATTTTTATATAGATCAATGAATTCAGGGTTGGATATCACTAATACTTCACTGATTTTTGATAACATTAAGACACTTAACGGATAATAAATCATAGGTTTGTCATAAATCGGTAACAATTGCTTGCTGATTGCTTTGGTAATCGGATAGAGCCTAGAGCCACTGCCACCAGCCAAAATAATCCCTTTCATTAAAACGCCTCCTCAGATGTATTGAATATGCAGTACCAATTCAAGTCCACAAATTCATTATTTAAATAAGCATGCTTTTCAAAGGTTCCTTCATATTTAAATCCCATTTTTTCATAAAACTTATTTGCGCGCACGTTGAATGTTGGAACATTTAAATACACTTTATGAAGTTTTAACCTTTTAAACGCATAATCAATGATTAATTTTGTCGCTTTTTGAGCAACACCTTGGCCCCAAAACTTCTTTCTGATAACAATCGCATATTCAGCATTCTTATTCACTCTATTAATATTCTTTAAGCTGATTGTCCCTGTGTATTCATTATCAACCTCTATGGCATAGTGCACATTGGACGCATCATTCCAACTTTTACGGATAAATTCTTCGACGTTGGCTAATGAATTTTCTGAATTCGTGTATTTAAAATTCCTCCGAATATCCGGGTCTGTGAAAAACTCCAACATCTTGGGCCCATCATCAATAGACAATTTTCTCAATTTAACTTCCATAGCCTTCTCCTCAATTAAACGTTAAAATCATAAATTCATTTCATCCTTAAAACTTATTAATCATTTGAATGACATATTCAGCTTCTTGGAATGTCATACCATCGTATAAGGGTAAACTTAAAGCCGTCTCAGCATATTGCTCTGTAATTGGAAAATCGCCTTGTTTATATCCTAAATTTTCATAAGCTTGTGATAAGTGCGGTGGGATGGGATAGTGGATTTGCGTGCCTATTCCTTGCTCGCTCAAGTATTTTTGGAGACTGTCTCTGTTGTCTGTTCGAATAACGAAGAGATGCCACACAGTATCTGCATTCTTTCTAATTTTGGGTAAGGTAATTTTTGGATTGTCTATCTCGTCTAAATATTTTTTAGCAATGACGGCGCGTTCTTCTCTTAATTCGTTATAATGACTCAATTTAACATTAAGCAGCGCTGCTTGGATTTCATCAAGACGAGAATTTATGCCTTGTACTTCATTGTGATATTTGATTTTGCTGCCATAGTTTCTAAGCATGCGTACTTTGTCTGCTATGTCTTTGTTATCTGTGACTATAGCACCACCATCACCAAACGCGCCAATATTTTTGGTAGGATAAAAGCTAAAACACCCGACGTCTCCAAACGTTCCACTGGTTTGACCATTGAATTTTGATCCATGACTTTGCGCGCAGTCCTCAACCAAATATAAATCATGCTTATCAGCAACCGCTTTTAGCGCATCCATTTTAGCGGTTTGTCCATACAAATGTACGACCATGATGGCTTTGGTAGTTTCTGATATTTTAGCCTCAATGGCCTGGGCATCCAGGTTGTAATACGCATCAGGTTCAACGAATATTGGTGTAGCCCCATTTTCAGTAATTGCTAAAACGGTCGCAATATAAGTATTGGCGGGAACGATTACTTCATCCCCGTTTTTAATATTCAAAGCCCTCAGCGCCAAAATGAGCGCATCCAGCCCGGAATTAACGCCCACTGCGTGGTTTGAACCAATGAATCCTTTGAAGTTTCTTTCAAAGGATTCAACCTCTTTGCCCAAAATATACCACCCAGACTCCAAAGCACTGATCACAGCGTTGTTATACTCATTTTGAAACTTGTAGTATCCGCGGCTTAAAACGTTAAAATTAACCTTCAAAATTCCATACCCCTTTGCTGACGTAATCTAAGAAAACATCATAATCTCTGATATAGTCATCCTCATCATAATAATCCGAAGCAGCAACACAGAGCACTGAATTCTCTTGTCTCCAAATCATTTCATGCCAATAGCCTTTTGAAACCAAAAGCGCCTTCGCTGGATCGTCTAAGACAAAGGATTGACGTTCAGAGCCATTATCCAATACAACTTCTATTTTACCATACGGACACCAAAGCAATTGTTC
>CAYZOR010000098.1:0-4384 GCA_964479895.1 uncultured Candidatus Izemoplasmatales bacterium
AAGTTTGGGTGTCTTTTTCGATCATGTCAAAAAGCGCCGGCGGCGCTTCCATGGAGAAGCCTTCGAAATACTGGCGAAACAACGTCATGAACTCTTTGTCTTTGGCGGATTTTAGCATGGTTGAATGAATGGTCATTTGGGGTTCTCCTTTATGGTTTTGTAGGATTATGTGTGTGTTTTTTGATAGAGCAAGTATATATCGATATAGGCGTTATAGTCTTTTAGATGTTTACCTTTTGTATAAGGGCATCGCGTATGACGTCTTTTTCTTGGTCGGGTATGGTTTCACTCATACGGGCGGCCATCACGATGGGTTCATAGATGACTAACGCGTCTTTATCATACGCGCTCCGCTTGAAATACGTTTTCAGATACGTGCGTAGGAAGGAGCGCCGGATGATGGTGACGATGCGTTTTTCGAATCGACCTAGGTCATCAGGCAGCGCCGAATGCTCAAGCAGCATCTTGGTGCGCGCCACATCGAGAAGCGGATGGCCGCAGGTGGCGTCCAGCCAGTCGATGATGTGTATAGATTGCTTCTTCCATAGGATGTTGTCGGGGTGAAAATCGCCATGGCAAAGTATGGTCGCATCCTTGATGCCATCCAGTGTGTTTTGCAGTTTCTCTTTCAAGCGCGCATCGAGCCCCGAGCGGTCAATACCGACTCTCAGGACATCTTTAAAGCGCGGGAAGGAAGAAACGCTGTGCGCATGCATGTTGAGGTGAAGGTTTGCGAGAAGGCGGGCCGCTTTTCGGGCCTTCCATGGTTTTTTGGCGATGACCTCTGTCATCGCCGTTCCCTTTATGTATTCATAAACAATCCCTTTGCGGTTGTCCTTTTCTATCCGCCTGAACACGGTTGGGACAGGCATGTCCATTGCAACAAGTCTCTTTGAGACATCGTATTCCTTTTGGACGGTAGCTTCGCTCACAGAAGGATGGAAAAGCTTTAAAACTTTATCGTCGTTTATTGCATAAACCTCGGCGGTCCGACCTGATCCAATGCGTGTATGTTCCGACATGCGTTTGCCTCCTAACGACCTCGTTTCGATTTCAAGCAATCATGGGTTCATTATACGCTAAAACCAAACGAAATAGAACGTTTATTTGACACTAACCTAACAAGTTTAAATTACCATAAACAGGTTCTTAGTGACTTATGCATTTAGATTATAACGAGTGTTTCAAAACCGGATTCATAAAGGTTCTAACAAAGCTCAATATGAGATCAAACAAAGCTTCAATGAGCTTTATGCTAATAACTGAATGGCTTACTCCATTTATTCATATTGAGTTAAATGCATATACGCAGATTTTTTTCACTACCTTGAACAATATTTAAACAAATAATTTTGAACATTCATTTGTTTAGTGTTAAAATGCAATAGTAATTAAAGGGTAAATAGACTCCTCATTATTGCTTTTAAAGCGGGAGCTTTATGCTCCAAACAAAATGGCCACCTAAGGCCACGGGCCCTCATCCATGCACTCCCCTAAGTGGACCTTCGTCTGTCGGGGAAGCGTGGTAACGACAATTCAAAGTCGGTGAGGAGCTGAGTAGAATTGCTAATGTCGAAAACTTGCGCGATACCCTTCCTAACTCCATTAAGTTCGTTCGTGAGGAGCCACCCTAATACTAGTTCTAGTTGATGGGTGAGAATTTAATAAGGAGGTAGGAAAATGATTTCATTGCAAACATTGTTCATGGGTTCCGTTATTTATATTGCGGCCCTGGTACCAGTGTTCATAACTTTGTTAATCTTAGTTGTGAGAATGATATTATTGTTTACATTGCGCAAGTGTTATCCGAAAATGCACATTGATGATGTAGCTAATGTTTGCATTAAGCTAACATCATTTAACGGCAAGAAGGATAACTAGAGATTAGTTTTTCTAGATTTGCCATTAACTCCTTCGTTAATGTTGAATCTAGAGAAACTAATTTTTTTATGGGAAAGGAATAGGGGACATGAACAATGCTTTGTATAACTTGAAAAGCAAGAAGAAACTCTCCAAACTACTTCATTTGGAATCGTATGGACATTGTCTGGAATCTTATAGTTTTGTAAATAATTATAACGTATTCATTCATAAATCCGCTAATTCAGAGGGAACAATCAAAAAAAGACTTATAGAATCTCCGGCAGGCAAGCTTGAAGATGTCCATAAGAGAGTATTTAAACTGTTATCTAGAATAAATTTGCCTGAATATGTTATATCAAAGAGAGGCAAGTCCTACGTTGATAATTATAAAAGACACAAAGAGAATCCATACATCTTGACTTTAGATATTGAGAAATTTTTTCCTTCATGTTCGTTTACAAGAGTGTATCACTTTTTCCATTCGTATATGCAAATGTCTGCTGATGCAGCATATGTTATTAGCAACATACTGACAATTGATTATAGTGCATTGGAGCTTCCTGTTGAAGTTGAAAATTATATGTCTGAACTCAAGAATGATAACATCACTTTTCCAAATCAACATATTCCAACCGGATCAAGCATAAGCACATTGCTGTCATTCTTAGCCTATAAAGAAATGTTTGATACGTTGTACTCTATAGCAAAAAGTAGGAACTATGAAATGAGTCTTTACGTAGATGATTTAACTTTTTCATCAAAGAAGCCAATTCCCACCAACTTTATAACAGAAGTGAAACGGGTAGTATCTAAATACGATCTCCGGCTGAACAATAAAAAGAAGAAATTATTACAAAAAGAACACAACAAGAATATCACCGGTGTAATTATGAACAAGAACATGGTTCCTAAAATTCCTAATAAACTACATTTGAAATACAAAAATGCCAAAAACAATTATATTCAAAACCCTACTCCAAAAAACAAACAAAAACTAACAGGTATAAAAGAAGCCATGAAACAAATAACCAGTTCTTCAAAACCAAAATGATACTCCTACAACCAACAACTTAATCGATGAAATTTAAGACACAGCATTCACGTGCTGTGTCTTTTGAATATTATAAGTTATCTCACACGCACGATAAGAGTGAAATGATAATGATTTTTTATTTGCGGCGTATTATGGTTGTGCTGGCAATTACTTTTTCAATTGTATTTCAGATTTCCGTTTGTTGCATTATCATAATACCATTCATAATGGTCCAAACCTTTTGTTATAAACTATCAAATCTATAATAACTTATTACCCATCAGGTAAACAAATAGCTTGACACAATCCAAAAATGTGTTAATATAATTATTGGTTACCCAATAGGTAAGAAAGGTGAGGTGACATGGAGTTTGAATACGAGAATGATTCTGTAAAAGAGTTATTTAGCGATTTTCAATTGATGAAGAAGAAGACAGATGGTACTTTTACCAAACTTGTTAAAAAAAGATGCGATCAATTAAGGGCGTTCGATACGTTTGCAGATTTCTTTGCGTCTAAACTTGGTAAGCCTCACCGCTTATCTGGAGATAAATCAGACTGCTATGCTGTAAATATCACCCGTAACAAAAGGCTTATTATAAAGCCGGTAAGTGATAATTTGTCTCCTGATTCGTTAAAAAAATGTAGAAAAATAGTGATAGTAGGAGTGGAGGATTATCATGGCTCAAAAACTAAATCATACATCCCCTGATTTACTTATACATCCAGGTGAAACTATTGCAGAAGTTTTGAAGGATCAAAAAATATCTCAAAAAGAATTAGCAATTCGAACTGGATTTACTGAAAAACACATTTCCACTGTTGTAAACGGGAAAAAACCTATTTCATCAAAATTGGCTCTCAAACTCGAAAACGCATTAGGAATCTCTGCATCATTTTGGAAAAATTTACAAACAAATTATGATTTTGAGGTAGAGTCCTTTAAAGAAATGAATAATATAACGTCAGAGGAGGACGAAATATCAAAAGAAATTTCAAAACCGGTTGAGGTATTAACTGGTAAAAAATTGGATTCTAAAGAGACGCCCTTAAAAGTTTTGTTACTAAGGCAAATTCTTGGTGTTAGCAACTTAGCTTCTATCACCAAACTCGCATCAGGAGCGTATCGAGCTCAATTTGGTGTTGATACGAACGATTACGTAATGTATGTATGGCAGTATTTATGCGAGAAACAATGTGAAACGCAAACAGAAAAAAAACTAGACATAGATAAATTACAAAAAAACCTACCAAAAATTAAAAGGATTATGTTTAAAGAATCAAAACATCATGTTGAGCTGATACAAGAAAAATTAAATGAGTGTGGTGTATTGTTCACTGTAAACCAGCATGTCCCAAAAGCTCCAATTCATGGACTGACTGTCAAAACTAAAAATGATCAAGTAATGATTGCAATGACAATAAGATACAAGTATGTAGATACTTTTTGGTTTTCCTTGTTCCACGAAATTGCACACGTCATCTACA
>CAYZOR010000099.1:0-4242 GCA_964479895.1 uncultured Candidatus Izemoplasmatales bacterium
TCTTCTTTAATTTCACTGAGTTTCATTGCTGTCATCTTTCAAAACATATTGACTTGCATGTTTACCGTGTATAAAGGTTAAAATGTTGCCCTTTGAGTGATAAAGCACATACAGTAAATAAATACTTGAGGTTAAAAAGCCAAAAATCATCATAAATCCTACCCATATACCTTGGGATAAAAGGCTTTTTTCTCTATACACAATCCAGATAGAAAAAATCACGAATCCTACATATAAATCCACCAGTGAAACAATGCCCCAAGGATTATCAAATAATGCGCCCCCATCGTCAAAAAAGCTTCCGTTAAAAAATCCGTTGAACAAAGCAATACTCATCGCAATGGTTCCTAAAATTCCAATAATTTTAATGGTTTTCATCGTATCATCTCCTAAAATGTATTGTATCAAAGAAATATTAATTTTCTATTTAATAAACATTTAATATTTTCTTAATTAAAAAATGGTATGATAAAATAGGATTTTAAATAAAAGGCATGATTAACGTTTAAACCAACGTTCGATTTTTCAATTAAGAGTGTATAATAAGTGTCTTTATAAAAAAAACATGCTATTATTTAACCATCAAAAAGGAGCGGTACTTATGGACTTTATTTTAATGTTTATTTTAACGTTTGTTATATTCTTTATCATTGATATCCTTTGGTTAGGGATCATTGCGAAAAAATTGTATAATAAGTATTTAGGGTATTTACTGGCTGAAAAAGTCAATTGGCCGGCTGCATTGATATTTTACGCTTTGTTTATTGTAGGACTTGTGTATTTTGCAGTATATCCTGCAACTCAAGAAACATCAGCCGTTTTAGCGCTCACAAATGGGGCGTTGTTTGGATTTTTCTGTTATGCAACGTATGATTTAACCAATCTTGCGACCGTTAAAGATTGGCCTTTAAAAATAACGATTATAGATTTAATTTGGGGAACGTTTATAGGATTATCAAGCGCCACGCTTGGTTACTTGTTATTTACCCTAATTTAAAATGGAGACGATACTATGGAAACGATGAAACTAAAAAAAGAAAAATTTTATATGTCTTTAATGGCTGGCGCAAAAAGCGTTTTACGCCATAAAGATCACTTAAACGAAATTAATGTATTTCCTGTTGCGGATGGCGATACAGGCTCTAACTTAGCATCTTTGATGCATGCGATTTTAGATGAAGCATCATTAAACGAGCCCGATAAATATGCATTAAAATCAATCGCTGATCGCGCCCTTGAAGGGGCAAGAGGAAATTCAGGGATCATTTTTGCACAGTATCTAAATGGTTTGTTAATTGAACTTGATAAAGCAAGCGGGGATGAAATCGATGTTACAGAATTAATTGAAGCGATTGAAAAAGCGGTCCCTTATGCTTATGAAGCAGTCAGTGAACCTGTTGAAGGGACGATGATTACTTTAATGCGCGAGTGGGGCGAAACCTTAAAGCATTTAAAGCTTAAAGCGAAAGACTTTGTAATGTTACTCAGTGAAGCCTTTGAAAGTTTACGCTCATCGTTAGCAAACACAACTGAAAAACTTGATGTCTTAAAACAAAATAAAGTGGTTGATGCAGGCGCTAAAGGATTTTATCATTTTGTGGAAGGGTTTATGCAGTATTTAAAAGATGGGGTGATGGATGAAATGTATGAAGATAGTTTTGATGCCAAAGATCCGAACGAAACGCCACCGGTTGAAGCACACGATGGCTTTAAAGATGGCGATTATCGCTACTGTACAGAAGCGTTAATTACCGGTGAGAATTTATCGGCCAAAGATATTAAGACCTTACTTCATGATCTAGGGGACTCTATGGTCGTTGCGGGCAATGAACAAAAAGCAAGAATCCATATTCATACCAACGAACCTTCAGAAGTCTTTTTCCGTTTGAAAGAAAAAGGGGAAATCGTCCAACAAAAAGTTGACGATATGAAACGGCAATACGAAATCAAAAACGCTCGTAAATATGATACGGTTATTGTGACGGATTCTATTGCGGACTTACCACAAGCATTCATTGACGAATACCAAATTTATCAAATTCCTTTACTCTTAACGATTGAAGGCTCTGATTATTACGATAAATTAACCATCACAACCGATAAATTTTATAAGTTTATGGACGAATTTACTGACTATCCAAAAAGTGCGCAGCCAAACTTAAAGCAGATGCAAAATCTCTTTTCTTATTTAAGTACGTATTATAAAAAGATTATTGTATTAAGTGTTTCTTCTAAGATGAGTGGCACGCATAATGTCTTCATGCAAGCCAAAAAATCGGTTAAAGAAGGCGTACAACTAGAAGTTATTGATACGATGCAAAATTCAGGGGCGCAAGGATTATTGGTCATGCGCGCCGCTGAAATGGTCAAAGCCAAAAAATCTTTTAATGAAATTGTGGAGACGATGAAAGCTTTAAGAAGTCAAGCGCGCATATTGGTCAGTGTGAAAACCCTTAAATATATGGTACGCGGCGGTAGAGTCTCTAAAGTAACCGGCGTGATTGGTAAAATCACCAACTTAAAACCGGTCATCTCCATTGATGAGCAAGGAGAAGGCATTATTTTCTCTAAAGGGTTATCGGTTAAAATGTCTACCAAAAAAATCTTTAATCATTTAGAAAAAATTCATCAAGAAAAAGGCATTGAACGCTACACCATCGTTCATGCCCAAGCAGAAAACCGCGTCAGTGAATATAGTGAAAAAGCCAAAGCCATTACCGGTTTAGACCCAGCTTATACGATGGATATATCATCGATTGTTGCGTTAAATGCGGGGATTGGAACCGTTGCGATTGCCTACATAACTAAATAAAGTAGTAGCCTTTTTAGGCTACTGCTTTTTTAAATGCGTAGATACCATTGATTGTTGATATATTATTCTATATAATAAAGATATAAAAACACAATGTTCAGACTTGTGGATGCCTTAATAAGGGATTATCACCGCTTTGAACATTGTGTTTTCAACTTTAAGCATTGTGTTTTTCAGGAGGCTAAAATGAAAAAAAATAAATATATATGGATAGTTATGGTTGTATTGGTTTTACTCGTTGGCTGTGATGCGCATGAAATCATCGATAATGGGGACTCAACGCCTATTAATGATCATGAAGATCCATACTTGTTGTTTGAACAAATAGATAATAACTATTATATGGATAGTTATATTGCGGTCTCTACCTTTAAAGGACCTTTTGAAATCAGTGAAGCACGAGAAATCGTTAAAACACACGCCATAAAGACAGAAAACATGGAACAAGCCCCCCAAGTATTTGATTTTTCATCATTTGGATATGACCCCGCTGATTTAAATGAATCGTTATCATTTAGGGGAACTTATTATGTTGTGAATTATGGGTTTGAACAAGACGGTGATGAAGTTATTGTGCGTGTTATTAGCGTTATGAAAGATTTGTATTATTTGCCTAACCAAACCAATGATTATCTTGATTTAATCAATCATCCTAGTGAGACAAACATAATATTAGAAACGATTGAAGGTCATGACATTAAAATTTTAGCTCGCAGTGAACACCGCTTAAGCGATATCATGAATCATTATCTCACGCATTTTTCATATGAAGAATGGATGGTATTAAGTGATTCATTGAATGATGAGTCTAACGAATATTATAACAGTGAAAAAGAAGGACAAATTCATCTAATCTATAATCAAAACGCTAGTGGTTTTATTGTTTGGCTGAATATTTCTACCTTAGATGAAGCCGATGAGTTTTATGAAAAAGATACATTGTTCATTGAAATACGTATTGAAAATGTGAAACAATATTTAATAGATTAACGGTCAAAGAGCGCGAAAGAAAGCGCTCTTTTTTAATTGATTATCTTAACTAATACAAAAAATGGTATAATATAGTTTAATTCACATAACAAGTTGGTGGATGCAATGTCTAAACAATCTTTTTTTAAAGTGAATCATCTTCCAGTCTTACGCTTAGTCGTATTGTTTTTTATAATGCTTGCGGCAGTTTTAAGTGCGACTTTCGCTACTATTTCATTTATACGCAATGATTATTTAAAAGAAAACGAAAAGAAAATTGATCTTTTTGCGAATTATTTATCATCACGGTATGCAGATTATGAAACCACCAATTTAGTCATTGAAGATTTATATGAAAACATTATGATGTTGGCCGTAGAAGAAGCATTTGATCACCCAATCAATAACGACAATTTAAGTACGCTTGTTGAAAAATATCATTTAACCTATGCTTACTATGC
>CAYZOR010000100.1:0-4217 GCA_964479895.1 uncultured Candidatus Izemoplasmatales bacterium
GTATTTATTTGTGGGCGCTTTGGGAATTATCTTATCAGGGAGTTTTTTATCCAATCAATCAGCTGGCTTTCCCATGGGAGATCTTGGATCCTTATTAAGTGGTGGTGTGATTCCAATTTTAATGATTGGTATTGGGATTAAAGTTGCCTCGACTATGATTTCTTTATTTCACATTCTCATTGAGGAGGAGAAATAATGGAATTGCTAAAAGATGTTTTAGACCATATCAATTTTATTGGGGCGGTTGCGCTTTTTGTGATTGGGTTATATACGGTTGTGACGCATTCTAATTTAATTAAACGAATTTTAGGAATCAATATTATGGGAACTGCGATCTTTTTCTTTTTTATTGCGGTAGGGAATGTGTTAGAAGGTGCGCCACCTTTAATTGATCCTGATGGAAATAGTGAAGTCGTCTTTATTAATCCTTTGCCTTCTGTGCTTATTTTAACGGGGATTGTGGTCGTCGTAAGTATCACCGTATATTCTTTAAGTTTGGTCGTAAGAATTTATGAGACTTATGGCACCATAGATCAAAAAGAAATAGCGGCCATTCAAAAAGGAGAGGATTACAGTGATTGAACAACTGCCTATTGTTAATTTGTTGTTGCTATTATTAACGGCTTTAGTGATTCCGCTTTTTAAAAAGAAGAATTTTAAAGTAACGCTAAGCCTCAACTTTGCGGTGTTGCTCATTGTTTGGAGTATTAGTGTATATTTGCTTTATTATGTCAATACTGAAGGGGCCTTTTATTATCGGTTTGGAAATTATCACCCCATGATAGGCTTAGAATTATTGATTGATCCTTTCTCAACACTGATTACGTTTTTTATCATGACCATGGTTTTATTAATCTTTGTTTATTCAACGAGTGATGCATCGGATGGAATTCATCAAAGAGAATATGGTAGATATTATATTTTGATGTTTATTTTGCTTTTTTCTATGTATGGAATTATTTACACCAATGACTTATTTAATAAGTATGTGTTCATGGAGATTTTATCGATTACAACGTGTTCGATTATTTCTATAAAGAGAAAAAAACAAAATTACGCTGCGGCATTTCGTTATGTGATGTTAAATGAGATAGGATCGCTTTCTTATTTGTTTGGCGTTGCCCTCCTTTATATGGTTACAGGCTTTACCAATATCGAACTGGTGGGCCAACAACTCGAAACCGTTTGGCAAACCCATCCTACGAATATTATTATAGCGATTGGGTTTATGATTGTTGGGCTTGGGTTAAAAGCCGCTATATTTCCTTTTCATATATGGTTGCCTGATGCGCATGCAAGTGCACCGAGTTCTTCAAGTGCGATCTTATCGGCTGTGGTTGTTAAGGTGTATTTAATGGTGTTTGTGAAGATTTTATTTAGAGTGTATGGCATCGATATATTAGATGCACTCAATATTCCTTCCATGATCATGATGGTCGGCGCTGTTGGTGTTGTTATGGGGTCGTTTTTTGCGATTGCTCAAAATGATGTTAAAAGGATGCTAGGTTATTCTTCTGTTGCTCAAATTGGCTATATTGTCATAGGGATTGGGCTTGCTTCATATGTCGGTTTAAGCGTAGCGATATTTCACGTCTTTTCACACGGCATGATGAAAACGGTGCTTTTCTTGTCGGTAGGCGCAGTGATTTATCAGAGAAAAACGCGTTTGATTACGTCCTTTAATGGAATAGGCTATTTAATGCCTATATCTATGGGGGCTTTCTTTATCGCTGCTATAGGGATGATTGGTATTCCTTTAACCAGTGGATTTATTTCAAAATTTAATTTAGGAATTGCGGCTTTAGAAGGTGGAAGTGGTGTCTATATCATTGTGTTGATTGCAAGTGGTATTTTAAATGCGATTTATTATCTTCCAATTATTATTGCGGCGTTTTTAAGAGACAATCCTGAAAAACAGACGGTTCTCTCAAAAGATAAAGTTCCTATATTAATGCTTGCGCCGATTGTGATTATTAGTTTGTTTATAGTTGGAATAGGGCTTTTTCCCAATGGATTAATGACACTCATTGAACAAGCAGTCAATACATTTAAGGTATAAGGAGGGGTGACAATGTTTGAACCAAAATATAAATGGTACGAGAGTTTTACCTTTTTAACCGGTGGGTTGATAATTTTAGGTGGCATGTTTTTGTTTTATATTTTTGCGGGGTTAAATGGAAGTTTTAACATGAATGATCCCTTTGAAAGTTATCCGTTCTTATATGATTTATCGTATGCGTCATTTATGCCGATCCTTATCATTGTTTTGCCTACAATTGGAGGGGGTATTCAGCTTTTTTTCTCTAGGCGAACGTGTTATTCAAGAGATACAGTCGTTATATCTTTAGCGTTTATCACCTTTATTTTGAGTACACTTTTATATCCGAGCGCAAAAGCAGGCGGGATACTCGTTGAATATGGCAATGTTTTAGGCCTTGGCATCAGTTTTAGAGTTGATATGCTTGGGTATATCATGCTTTTGATTACAAGCATTTTATGGTTTTTAGTCATGGTCTATGCGCATGCTTATATGTTTAAAGAAAAACGGTGTAATCGTTTCTTTTTCTTCATGGCATTAACATATAGTTCGGTGTTAGGAACGATTGTGGCTGGCGATTTATTAACCATGTTTTTATTTTTTGAGATGATGACGATTACTTCTTACATGCTTGTGACGCATGGACAGAATAAAGAGTCGTATCAAGCGGGGTATAATTACATATTTATGGGACTACTCGGTGGGTTCGCAATTTTTGGCGCAACCGCAATGATGTATTATATTGTTGGTGATTTAACATTTGCTAGTGCGATTACTACGTTAAATCAACATGGAAACTTAAAGTATTGGATTTTTGGACTTTTGCTCTTTGGGTTTGGAGTCAAGGCAGGAATGGCGCCAGTTCATGTATGGTTACCTAGAGCGCACCCTGTTGCGCCAACACCTGCGAGTGCGCTGCTTTCTGGGATTATGATTAAGGTTGGTGCGTTTGGGGTTTTAAGAGTTGCGACGAGTTTTTATTTTCCTGAACCAGGCACATTGGTCGATCGTTTTGATGATATTTGGTTAACGGCTGAAACGATTGGTGGTGTGATTATATGGGTTGGAATTGTGACCATGGCGATTGGGGTTTTCTTAGCCCTCCAACAATCTAATATTAAAAGAATGTTGGCGTATCACTCAATTTCACAGATGGGCTATATTGTCATGGGAATCGGTGTAAGTTTATATTTAGGCTACATTGGTGCTATGGGGTATAGTGGAAGTATTTTACATATTGTAAATCATGCTTTGTTTAAGTCTTTGTTGTTTATGGTGGCTGGGTCTGTTTACTTACATACGAAAGAAAATGACATGTATAAACTAGGTGGACTTTGGAAAAAACTTCCTTTAACAGCGGCTGTTGCGTTAGTCGCAGCGTTAGGAATCAGTGGCATTCCTTTATTTAATGGTTTTGTTTCAAAAACAATCTTGCATCATGGTATTGTTGAAGCGTATGAGTATGGCCATCAGTCATTTTTATATGCAGAATGGATTTTCATCATTATCAGTGCTGGGACCGTGTGTTCTTTTATCAAACTATTTTATTATGTCTTTTTAGGCGACATGCCCAAAAAATATAAAGCGATTAAACCAAAATTAAATTCGTTGGATGTTTCGATGGTTGCGATAGCGCTTATTATTATATTTATCGGCTTAAATCCAACCTTTATGCTTAATATGTTTGTGATTCCCCAGATTTCTGTGCATTATGATAGTAGTTTTATTGACCAGTATATTATAGGGATGAATGTTTTTACATTTAGTGATGTTTTCATTATGATTCCGATTGTGATGATTGGGATATTAATCTTTATTTTTGGAACAAAGTTTCACCTTTTCCATTTAACCCTACCCAAATGGTTAAGGGTTGAATATATTTTCTTTTATCCAACGTTTTATATTATGCGTGGAGCGTGTAAAATTATGTATGGTGATCAATGTCCAATTGACACGAAAACGGTACAAAAAGTTGATCTTAAACACAATTATGATGTTGGATTTTTAGACCGTTTTGTGGTCATGTCTAATATGTTTGATAGACGGTATGAAAAACAAATCATTGAAAGTGATGCGCTTATATATACGGTATTCATTACGTTGGTAATCGTGATTTTAATGTTTGTTTAAAGACAAGTGTAAGGTTAATTATAAAGCGGGCTGTAAAGTAATTATGATA
>CAYZOR010000101.1:0-4206 GCA_964479895.1 uncultured Candidatus Izemoplasmatales bacterium
CATAACTTAAACTATTTTATATTGTCCGCTGTCCAAAAGTGGTTTTGCTTTTTTTGTATTTAATGTATTGCATATCACCATCTTCTGATTGTATCATAAACTTTTCATTCCTATTAAAATCTTCTTTATTTACTACCTGTATATTGTATTTAATAGAAGGATGGTTTATATCAATACCATTAATGGCATCAATAGCTCTCTGTATTAAAACACATTCAAAAAGTCCAATATCTTGTAAAAAATCATAATCATCAGTTTTCCAATTAGATAAATCAGCTGAAAATTCCATCGGTTTTAAATTATCACTAACAACAACTACTCTATTACTTCTTTTTGTTCTTCTGTTTTTTCGTCCGTCGTTTTCTATATAAATAACAACATCTTTTGAATATTCTTCAATCTTTGGATTTATGAATGTCAATTCTTCGTGAACATTAACGGTTACAATTCGCTTGTCCATTTCCACATCCAAAGCCGTATAGACGGGTGCATCTAATTTAGATGCCCTTTGCTTATACAAGTTTAATTCTTCGTCTGTTACTTTACCATCTTTAACTTCTTTTACTTTCATAATTATTTGTATATTCTATAACTATCTTCATCAAAATGTTCTGTGCTAACTTCGAATATTGTTGAATTATCTTCTCTGGCTATTAATTGATGTGGCTGTCCGCGTTCTATTCGAAGACAATCACCTTCTTTTAATACCACTTCATTGACTTGCCCCAATTCAGTCATTATATATTTCAACGTAAAACTTCCCGAAGCGATATACCAACTTTCTAATTTTTTCATATGGAAATGCATCGAAAAATGATTTCCCACTTCTGTAAATACCAAAAGCTTACCACAATATTCATTATGGTTGTCAATCCATAATTCATAACCCCAATCTTTTTCTACCCTCTTTGGTTTCCCCTTTACAATCATATTTACGCTACCTTTTCTTTTACTAAAAACGGAAACAATGTTTGTTCCTTTTTCTTACTTTCAATCATTAGGTCAAAATCAAAACCATATGTTTCGGGTAATGTATTGATATAATCCGAATGCGCTTGTGGTTTTACTTTATCATTCACTTCGTGTAAGGAACGACTTTCACTATAATGCATAACTGGTTTAATACCAACTGGCCAAGTTGATGCTGCTAACTTTACAGCTTCATCTTCGGTCAAACCACCTGTATTAAAAAGATGGTGGTGATAATCAAACACAATAGGTATACCAATCCGTTCGTGTATATACATAAGGTCTTTTACAGAATACATACTCGATTTGTCATCATTCTCAATTGTTAATCTTGATTGAACTGATGGTGATAACCGATTGAAGTTCTGTATAAACCTGTCCATTGCTGATTTTTTGTCGCCATATACACCATTACAATGTATGTTTATTTTATTATATGGAGTTTGCGATAAACCAATCATATCAAATATCATACCGTGTAATTCCAATTCAGCAATTGTATTATTGACCACACCTTCTCTTGGTGAAGTTAAAACAGCAAACGGGCCAGGATGTGCCGTTAATCTAATTCCATTAGCATCGGCAAAATCACCAGCCCGTTTGAGTGCGTTCGTTATTTGATTATAATCTTTTAATTTAGGTATATCCACAAATTCACCCCACGGAATTATACCCGAAGACATTCTGAAAAACTTTATGTCGTGTTCGTTATTCCATTTTAAGATGTGTAATAAATCATTGGCATTTTTGAGTGTCAATTCGGATACATAGTCATCACCCCATTCCAAAAACGTTCGTTTTATCATTGAACGGTTGGTAGATACATCTTTACCAAGCGACAAACATATGCAAGCATAACCTAAATTCATAAGAATATAAATTAGTGAATAACTACACAAATATAATAAAAATATATGGAATATCCAAATTTATTTTATTAGATTTTTTATTTCACGTTTCCAAGTCGATTTTATTTCAGAATTTAACTCATTATATACTTCGGGTAAATTTCGCTTTAAAAAAGATGGTGCAATAAAATAGTGCATAAAATTTTCCGCAAAAACTTCGCTAGTATATCCTATGCGATATGGGCTACTTGCATTTGTTATTGTTGATGCTTTACCATCACCACGATGGTTGTTATAATATATATGCCCCATTTCGTGTATCAAAGTATTCACATCAACAACACTTGGAACTTCCATTCTATCACCCGATACTTGTGCATAGTTTCCTTTACCTGAATATTGTCGGTGTTTCACTTTAAAACCAAGACGCTTTCCTAATTCATTGACATCATCAAAAGTCACTTCCTTGTCTATATGATTTGGTTGCTTTCCAGATAACCCACGCAGTTGAAATATCTTTTTGGCATATTTTTGATAATTGTCGAAGCTTAAAAAATCGTCTTTTGATTTTATATCATCCAAGTTTGCGTTTTTTATCAGATCGCTATCATTCATACCATATTCCCTGTCGTAATCAATACCATATTTATCTTTTAATTGCTTTTTATACTTTTTCATATATGGAGCACCTGGATTCATAGAAATAACATCAATATAAGTTTGAATTTCTTCTTCTCCATATGTTTCTTTAAGTATATTTGAAAGCTTAATCATTTCTAATAGGTTTTTGTTTTAAAATCTTTTGGATATTCTGTTTTTGGTGCAACATATGTGTTGTAATAATTTATTGCATTGGTATCATTAATCCATTTGGTTTTATCACTCCAATCAAACCCCTTTCTGGCATAATATGGTTTTTTATCCTTCGCATAACGATTACGCATTGAAGTTTCTGCATTGTATTCATCTATTAGACCATCACCTGTGGTATCATAGCCATCTATATTACCATCACCATCAATGGATATTGGATATCCTTTTTTCTTTTTGTCCGATTTTTTTCGATTGCCTATTTGTTTCCAATAACTTTTCTTTTTTTCTTCTTTTGGCTTGTCCGCTTTTGGTTTTGGTTTTTCTTCTCTTGGCTTGTCCGCTTTTGGTTTTGGTTTTTCTTCTCTTGGTTTTTTATCATCATAGACTTCATATTCACCACGTTCCATTTTACGGTGCTTTCGTCGCTTTGTATCAATAGTTGCGGACATCGTAAATCCAATAACAAGCGCAACACCCAATGGATCGAACACTACCATAATAATTAAAGACAACCAATTTACAACCTGATTCATAGGTCTGTTTGTTATTTCAGATAAATAACGAAGAGGACCTATTTCTGCTTCCAAATCACTACCTTCACGAATATCTATAATCTGCGTTTCAAAAGAAAGTATGGAATCGTTTGCTACTTCCATTCTATCACGAACATCATCTCGTTGTTCCCGAGCATCGGTTAATTGTTCTTCAATTGAACTTCGTGCTGCTGATGATGTGGTGGTCACCAATTGACCCGTTTCTTGGTCAACATACTGAACCGCTGTACCTTCTGATAACCCACGATTTAATTCATTAATTGTAATAGTTAATCGATCTCGTTCGCTCCTATAATCTTCTAATCTGGTTTCATATCGTTCTTTTCTGGTTTCTACCAATTCAATCTGCCTATCCATTATCTGCACTCTATCGGCTGTAGTTTGGTATGCGGACGTTAAAAATCCATATATACCAATAGATGATATGACTATCAGCACAATCAATGCAATAGTCATATATACCTTTAACAACCATTTTATACCTTTCCACTCTTTATATAAGAATGCAGCAATAACTAACTTGGCTGCTTCCAAAGAACCTGCCATAGCAATAATAGCCCAAGCAGCACCCGCAAAAAGTTGCGACAACCCAGTAATAGAAAAATATGCACTATTAGCCGCTACAAGAAGTGCAACAATTCCTAAAAAAAATGTAATAAATCTCATAGTGTTTTTAAGATACCTCTACTAAATTTTGAATAAGTTCCGATAACCTATCAATTTCATTCGTAAATCTAATAGCTTCTTTTTGGTTAGAAGGTCGTTTCCCTTGTATCATTTCACGAATGACTTTCGTGCGGATGTTTAATCCTTCTAAATTCGATAAAACTTTCTCTTTATATTCTGGTTTCATAATAAAATATATTTAGTTTATGTGTGTTTGAACTACCCCTACCTAAAGGAAGGGGATTCCTGGGCTGCTTCTCCAACGGGTAGCATATCTCCACAGGCGTGAATTTCCGCAGTTCCTGCGGTATTGTTAAGCGTTCTCAATCCTTCTTGAAGGATGTTTCTCGCAGCAT
>CAYZOR010000102.1:0-4190 GCA_964479895.1 uncultured Candidatus Izemoplasmatales bacterium
TTTTATCCTGTAACCATTGTCTGGCCAATTCATAATCTTCATTTGTATCAAATTCCAGCCACCCGTTTTTCACTAAGGAGGCATGCACTTCATACCCCTCATCAATGAAGGCTTGTAATAAATCAGTCATATAAGACTTTTTCACTGGTTTTCCCGAATGTTTCCATCCTTCTTCAGGGCCATGATTTAAACGTGCATTTTCATAAATCTTTACCATATCTGTAAGAGTAGAGCGCGAAAATTTCATAATCCCTACAAATCGAGCATCAATCTCCTCTGGTGGAACATCTTCAACTCCAAGACTGAGAATCTTTTGCTCCTTACTCAATTTTAAACTTTCTGTATCAAAATTCTGTGTACCATAACGCGCTTGCCAGTATTTTTCCCACGCAATATCAACACTAACCGAAACGGCGTCTTCCTCTTGAATTAATGTGCTGAGCAAATCTTCTGAAAATATAATGTCTGAATAACTAACAATAATATCCTCATCGAATTCTTGCTTTGCTTTCATAAGGGATTCAACCATATTGGTAGAATCGTATTCAGCATTATGATAAATTTTCACACCATCAATATTAATCTGTTCATGCGCAAACCCTGTAACAACAACGATATCATGAATGCCTTGAGCTTTATAAGTATCAATTTGATGTTCAATTAATGATTTTCCGTTGAATTCAAGCATTCCTTTGGGAAGGTTTTTTGTATATTTTTTTAAACGTGTGCCGCTTCCCGCTGCCAAAATAATTGCTTTCATTTGTTTGAGTCTCCTTGTTTGCCCTTAGTAAATTCATGGATTGTTCCTTGAAATATAAAGGATTTTAATAACGTGTCATTAATCTTCCTTGAATAAGTCGAACGAATGGGTCGTTCAGGATGCCACTGGATGGCAAGAATCAAATGATTAGTAGCGTAGAATCCCTCGATAATGTCATTGGCTTCATCTTTTGCTAATACATTGAAGTGTTCATTCAAAAATTCATCAGCCTTGATTCCATCATTATGATAATTATTCACTTGGATAACTGTATCATCTTCTAGTGTCACTGGATGATCTTTACCAATGATTCTATTAGTTTGTTTAACGCTGGAGAGTTTTCCACCAAAATGCGCGTGAACATGCTGCATTCCTCGGCATACACCTAAGATGGGAATGCTTTGCTTTAATGCATAAGTTATCAGTGTTCGCTCTAAGTGATCGCGCTTGGATTGGGGTTCACCATTGTTTACGTAATCGTAATAATGGGAAGCTAAATCGCCTCCACCGGTTAAAATAATCATTTCAATGTTTTCGTCTCTAATCAATGGTTCTATTCGATCACTCTTTGTATGATTTGACAATACATGAAGATTTAACCCCAGAGATTCAAAATATTCAACATAGTCTCCTTCAATAATATCAACGGATGCCCCGTGCTCATTGACCGATTGTCTCACGCTAAGTAATGCTTTCATAAAGCTTGACCTGTTTCTTTAATGATCTCTTTATCACAATCAAGCGTTATTGTATTGAGTGATGAAACATAGTTGAAGATTTTCTCCCCGCACCCTATAGCCGCAGGAATGTTAAATTCTGCACAACGTATTGCCATATGGGAAGCAACTCCACCAAATTTAGTAATCAATCCTTTAATATTTTTCGTGAAAATCCAATCAAAACCAGGATCGGCTTTAGTGATTACAACGATTTTATTAGTAATATCCTGATTGGGGTCGTTTTCCAATAAAACCGCTTCAGCATCTATTGATTTATTGGTGATAAAGTTCGGTCTTGATTCTTCAAAGTGTACAATATCGATATCCTTAGCATCACAGATGACCTCTGGGAGCGTCAGCATCGAGCGCCCATCATATTCTCGTTTCCGTGATTCAATTAAGGCTGTCCAAAATTCAAACAAGCCGCCATTCTCCAAATAATAATCTGCAGCCAAAATATCCGATACTTCAAGATATGAAAGGTCAGTTCTATTTATACCAAGATTCACACCAACTTTACGTATTAATTCCAAAACCAAACTCAATGACTTTGTGAATTCAAACTTAAAGTATTCACGTTGTTCCAACGCAGATTTTAGAAAATCAATGAAATACTCCGGTGAAATATCCAAATCAATATCGTGAAGCGCTTTATTCATAACTTCAGTGTCAAGGGAGACTGAGCTTGCATTCTTTTGACTTTTTTGTGGAAGTTCTCCGCCGGTTTTAAACGACAACTGATCATATCTATCGGTACGTATATCATACGTACCTGAGCGAAGATGACCATAACGGTCATGGAAAATATCTTTAGACAAATCTCCAGCTAAATAACTAGAAAAGTCCTTCTCAAATTGTGTAGCCACAGTTTCAATAGAAAACATAAACGCGTTCATGGCATTTTTATCGATATAGTTGTTTTGCACGAGCGTTTCCAGAAAACTCCGAGCCATAAACGCATAACGAGCTTGGCGTGAAAATTGCGGGGTTGCCAATGTCTTGATATTGGCGAGCAGCATTTTGATATAATCAAGCAGTTTAGGGGTATTGTCGTTAAACTGAGCTTCTTTATAAATATGATCGCGTTTAGCTTCCAATATACTTAAAGACTCAGTGTCTTCTCTGAGAAAATCAAAATAATTGGACATTGACGATTCAGTCATGTCTTTTAAAGTGTTTTTAATCTCTTCAACTTCTTTTGGATAAAACTCTTCATCACCCAGCGTATCCAAATTTTGGAATATGGAAAAATCATACAATGAATAAACAATTTCAAACTCGATTTTGTCGTGCGCAGACAAATCACTTTTAAATCGTTTTAGATAAAAATCAGATAGTTTTTTGGTCAATGCTTCACTCAGTTGTTCTGGTATGAGGCTGAGAAATGAATAATCGACAGATATATATGGTTTGTTGCCAATTTTATACATTAAATCATTTTTCACTTGCCTATATCCCATGGGAACCAAACCGCTGTTCCAAGCTTCTTTGGTGATTATTTCGCGATACAAAGAATAATCTAAATGCCGCGGATTGTCTCCAATGATTTCTGAAGGGTTCCAAAACGCCATATCCGATAAAAACATAGGTTTATTATTAAACGTATTGTAAAGCTTACTGTAATTATTTAGCGCTTTTTCTTTTTCGCTATAAAATGTATCGTCATTATTGATGCTCATAAACCGTGCATTAGCAGCTAGTGGTCTTATTTGAAAAACTACAACGTTTCCATCTTTTTTAATCGCAAATTCAATATCGAGAACCATATCTCCGAGAATGGCCTCTATTTCTTTAACTGCGTTAATGAGTGATAACCATTTCCCTGTAATTTTGGAAGTGTCATGGGCAATCCATAAGGTTTTACCGCCCACACCACTCGTCACTGCATCGGTAGAACCATTGTCATCATAGTTGATCAAATAATAAGGACGATTCATATGAATGTCTCGAGTGAATAAAACACCGCTCACGTCCACATGGTTTGTTTGTTCCTGGATGAGAATTTGTTCCTCCTCAATTGATTGTGCTGCGTCCCCATAAGAGGCAGCCACACTATCAATAGCCTCTGACAGTTCACTTTTTGATTGAACGTTAACATCCAAAACACTAGTGTAGTGCCCAGCGTTGGATTGTTCAAAGGCATCTTCGTTCTTTGAAGAACTCCTAATCACAACGTTCCCATCCTCAAAATATGATTGTATGGACTCAATCAATGCATCTTTATTAGATTGCCAATCTGTTGTCTTTAAGATATACAACTTTTCGATTTTGGATTGAGTCAGATACGTCTGGATATTCTTCAGTGTGGATGCTTTTGTTGAGATGATTGGATTTTTATTAACTTTTTTGGTAATGCGATTATTAAGTTTTTCTACAATATTTTCTGGGGATAATTTCTTATAATAATCAGTAAAGATTACACGTCCACCTATACTGTTTAAAAAATCTTCCGCTGAGTATAGTTTCCAGTTATTTCCGTGATACAAGGTAATGGTTGCTTCAGGATATTTTTCATGCAATGCTTTTATATTGTCTAACGGATCTAAAGTTTCTTGATACATAATTTTGTCTACTAAGCCAATCGTTTCCAAAACACTTTTGCGTTCCCAGTAATTAGACACGAGAGTTCCAACCCATTCGATGGAAGCTTGATCACTCAGCAAACCAAAAATATGTAAATCCGAATGGTTTTTTGCTTTTGTAAGCGCATT
>CAYZOR010000103.1:0-4159 GCA_964479895.1 uncultured Candidatus Izemoplasmatales bacterium
ATACAGATTTTGGATCTTTGATTCCTTCTTTAATGAGTGGTGAAATTGATGTGATTATTGCGTCGATGTCAATCACTGAAGCACGCGCTGAAACCGTTGATTTCAGCGATCCATATTTTTACTTTAAAATTATTAGTTTATTAAATGCAGAGTTTGCGGACGAAAATGATATTGGACCTGAAACATCAACGGATGATATCTTAGCAATCGAAGATGCGCGTTATGTTGGTTTGGCGGATCAAATTTCTTATCAAGTCCCAAGAGATTTAGGCTTAGATGTCTTAGAAGCGACAGACTTACCCTCAGCAATCTTTGAAGTTACGCAAGGTCAGCGTGATATCTTAATGATGAGTTCATTTCCAGTCGTAAATAATCATCGAGAAAACGAAGAAACCACAATGGTCAATTATAGCCCCTTCCAAAGTTCACCAATTGGGATGGCGTTTAGACCAGGCGATGAACTGTTAGAAGAAGCGAACGCCTTTATTGCTCAAATGGATGAACCAGGCGGCGTGTATGATCGTTTGCGTGATACATGGGACGATGAAGTACAAGAACGCTTAGGACGCTTTGATTTAGATTTCTTTATTAACGAGGATTAATGATGGCTACTTTACCCAATGAGAATTCAACAGGAAGTTTAATTAATAAGCTCATATCATACACAGCGTCTGTTTTGTTAATCTTAGGATTTATACTTTTAGTAATCCAAAGACAACGAACACCGCTAGATTTCTCTAGGTTATCAGGGTTTTTAACATTATTTCGTCAAGGCTTTGTTAATACCATTATTGTCAGTGTCATTGCGCTTGTAGGTTCAATGGTTACGGGGTTTATTCTCTATTTAATGACGAAGTCAAACGTTCAATTTTTTAGAGCATTTTCAGATGTTTTCACTGAGTTTATTTATGGAACGCCTTTACTGGTTATGATTATGGTGAATGCGTATTTAATTGGGCCCGCTTTTAATATTTTTAATAGACCTGTTATGGGAGTAATGGCGATTGTTATTTATATTACGCCTTACATGTCAAACATCTATAAATCAGCCTTCTCAGCCATTACTGAAGAGCAATATATGGCGATGGATTTATTTCGTTTTACGCCCACTCAAAAATATGCCTACATTATTTTCCCACAAGTGGTGCGTATCTTAACGCCACCACTTATGAATAACTTTTCTTTGATCATTAAAGGAAGTGCACTATTAAACGTTTTATCATTTAGAGAATTATTTTATTCATACAGAATCTTTCAAAGTGACACGTTTCAAACGTCAGTAGGACTGCTTTTTATGTGGGCTTTATATATCATTATTACGATTCCTTTATCGCAGTTCATTCGTTACTTTGAAAGGAGATGGTCTTTACAATGAAAATCACTATAAAGAATGTCTCTCACACATATGATATCGAAGTATTGCATGATTTAACTTTTAATTTAGAGGGGAAAAAATCGGTCGCACTTTTAGGACAAAGCGGGAGTGGAAAATCGACGCTTTTAAGAATGATGGCAGGGTTAGAAAAACCAACCATTGGAGAAATTACAATTAATGATTTAAAGGTTGATAATCCTGATTATAAGGATTATGTAGGATTTGTTTTTCAGTTTCATAATTTGTTTCCACACCTTACCTTAGAACGAAATATTTCATTAATCTTAGAAAAAACGCGCGGCGTTGAAAAAGCCAAAGCAAAAAAGACCGCCGTTGATAACTTATCCTTTTTAGGGCTTGGTGATCAAGTCCATAAACTGCCTAAAAATGTTTCAGGGGGTCAAGCGCAAAGAGCGTCTATTGCAAGGGCGCTTAGTATGAATCCTAATATCATCTTTTTGGATGAACCAACCTCTTCGCTAGACCCTATTTTAACCGACGATGTCTTAAGTGCGGTTGAAGAGTTAAGAGACAGTGGGAAAGATTTTGTGTTTGTCACACATGTGCTAAGCTTTGTGCGTGATTTTGCGGATTATGTTGTGTTTATGCACGAAGGCAACATCGTCGAACATGGCGAGACGTCTATTTTAGACAATCCTCAAAGTGAAGCGATGCAATCATACATGAAAAAAGTTCGATAAAAAAGGGGCACTTTAAAGTGTCCCTTTCTTTTATGAACGTTTCGATACTTTTTGTTCAATTTTATGTTTTTGAAGAAAATTGCTTTTTGGTTCTGTTCCATTGAGGATGCGTTTGAAATTTCCGCGGTGTCGATAAAAGATTAAGCTATTTCCAATGAATGTGATGAGCGGTAAGAATAAATCGCGTCTCATGCCGAAAAGCCATTCAATGCTTGAGCCTTCCCTCGGGCCCAAGAAATAAATGATAACGACTGCAATCATTACAAATGTTGCGCCTAAAGTAGAACCAACACTAATATAGCGTGTAAATTTAACCCCAATCACGTATCCTAAAAGTCCTAAAACCCCTAAAAAGGGCGCATAAAAGAGGAATATCCCAACACTGGTTGCGACGGCTTTTCCGCCACTAAATTTCACAAACAGTGAAAACGAATGGCCTAAAGAAGCAAACAACCCATAAAGTAAGGGATGAAACATATTAAATTGGTCAAACAGTCCTAACCGTATAAAAAAGATGATAATTCCACCTTTTAAAATGTCTAAAACAAATACGACCATGCCTAATTTTTTTCCCATCACGCGCATGGCGTTAGTCGTTCCTAAGTTTCCTGAACCATACTCTCTAATGTCAACGCCTTTGGTAATTTTACCCATCCAAAGGCCCATAGGAATCGATCCTATAATATATGATATTAACAATATAAAATAAGGCATTAGTAATTCTATCGTCTCATTCATAAATAATCACCCTAAACTCTATTCTCGTTTTTGATTATACCATAACTAAAAGTAAAAAGACACTACAAATGAACCATGCTTTTTGGTATAATATGTGGGTGAGCAAACCTAAAGGACGTGTTTCTATGGCAGAAAAAGCATACACAGCAGAATCAATACAAGTCTTAGAAGAACTCGACGCAGTCAGAAAGCGTCCCGGTATGTATATCGGGTCAACAGATAGTCGTGGGCTTCATCATTTGGTATGGGAAATAGTGGATAACGCTACCGATGAAGCTCTAGCAGGTCATGGTGATGAAATCATTGTGACCATTAAAGAGGATAATTCTTTAATCGTTGAAGACTTTGGTCGTGGGGTTCCCATCGAAGAGCATACCAGTGGAAAAAATACGGTTGAACTGATTTATACAAAGCTACATGCCGGTGGTAAATTCGGCAATGAAGGTGGCTATAAAGTTTCAGGCGGCTTGCATGGGGTTGGCGCAAGTGTCGTGAATGCTTTAAGTGAGTTTTTAGATGTGACCATTAGTCGCAATGGCATTTTATATAATATGACATTTAAAGATGGTGGCGCGAAGGTTTCTAAAATCCAAGAAGTTGGTAAACGCAGAAAAAGTGGGACTAAAGTTCACTTTAAACCAAACGCCAACCTTTTTTCAACGACAGTATTTAACTATCAAACCATCTCTGAACGCTTAAGAGAAAGCGCCTTTTTAATCAAGGGCTTAAAAATTACTTTAATAGATGAAAGAAGCAAACAAAAATAAAAATATCAATACAATGAATGTATTTTATCGTATATTAAATTTTTAAATGACACGAAAAAACCAATTCACGAACCCGTCTTTTTTGAAAGTGTGATTGATGATATTAGTGTTGAAATCGCCTTTCAATTTACCAAATCATATACCGATCAAGTGCTATCATTTGTGAATAACGTTAGAACCAAAGACGGTGGAACCCATGAAACAGGGTTTAAAGCAGGATTCACAAAAATCTTTAATGATTATGCGCTTAAAGCAGGGATTTTAAAAGAAAAAAATAGCAAGCTTGAAGGTGCCGATATTAGAGAAGGCTTATCGAGTATTGTCTCAATCCGCGTGCCTGAACATTTACTGCAGTTTGAAGGCCAAACCAAAGGGAAATTGGGGACCGCAGAAGCACGAAGCGCCGTAGAACAAACCGTTAGTGAGAAAATGACGTATTTTTTCAATGAAAACCCTAAATTAGCCCAACTTTTAATCGAACGAGCCTTGCAAGCCCAAAACGTTAGGGAAGCGGCGCGTAAAGCGAGAGAAGAAGCGCGTTTAGAAAAAAAACAAAAGAAAAAAGAACCGATTTTATC
>CAYZOR010000104.1:0-4135 GCA_964479895.1 uncultured Candidatus Izemoplasmatales bacterium
GTTGGGGCGAAGCGGTAGTTTTGTCTTCTAGAAGACCCCGTTGAGGCTTCGTTCATACGCAGACCATTTAAATGGTCAACCATATAAGAATTTAATACCCCATTCTTAATAAGGACGCGGCGTTGTTGGGCTCTACCTTCGTCGTCAAAATTGGCACTTCCCCAAGCATTCTCAATGGTTCCATCATCGACCGCAGTCACTAATTCACTACCAATTTTTTCCCCTTTTTTCCCACTAAACACACTCGCATTTTTGGCAACGGACGTTGCTTCTAAGGAGTGTCCACATGCTTCATGGAAAATCACGCCACCAAACCCGTTATCGACAACAACAGGCATCGTTTCACTTGGTGCTTCATCGGCATGTAACATAGTCACTGCAATACGTGATGCTTCTTTAGCAGCCGCTTCTATATCTAAATGATCAAAATATTCAAACCCTTGATGCGCACCAGGCCCATTGAATCCCATTTGCATATCTTCATCATTCTTAGCCACAGACGCAATCCCTAAACGGGTGTGGACTCTTTGGTCACTCACGTAAATATCTTCACTGCTTGCGATCCATACATTTTGCGTCTTATCTTTATACGATATATTGACTTGTTTAATTTCATCGCTATAAGAGCGCGCCGCTTCATTGGCTTTTTTAACCACTGCGACTTTATCTTTAGTAGGGACATCGTTAGGGAGCTTAGTAATAGGATGCTTGTTCCCTTTCTTTAAAGAGGGTAAAGTGATGGTTTCACGGACTCTATTCCCCTCAAAAGAGTGCGCAAGTTTTTTTGCTAGTGCAACCAAACTTTGTTCATCAACATCGTTTGTGTAGCCATATACACTATTATATCCTTTCGCAATTCTTATACCGGCCCCACATTGTTTAAACTGATTGGCGTTTTCAATTTTACCACTTTGCATCGCAAGGGTATTTTGCGTTGTATCCTCTAAAAAAACTTCTGCAAAGTCTGCACTTGAATCTAGAGCTTTATTAATAATGGTTTCTAATGACGCTTTTTTTAACATGACGTTGCCTCCTTTTTCACTTGATGACATTATATCATAAATTAAAAAAGCTTGAAAGCATAAAAATGCTTTCAAGCCGACAGTTTAGCCATTATTTGTCATATTCGTCTTCGTAATCATCTAAGTATTCTAAGTATTTATCGTCTTCTTCTGCGTCTTCATCGTAGTCTTCTTCAGAGGTTTCTAAGATGTCTTTATCTTTTTCTTTTTCAGGATCAACTTCTTCTTCGCTGACAAATTCAGTCGCATCATGGAATTCTTCCCCAATATCTTCAAGGGAGTCCTCTTCCATTGCGTCCACTTCCGCAATAGTACCATCTTCTTTTGCTTGTTCTTCCATTAACCTAGCGTGCTCTGCTTTTTCTTCCGCAATACGTTCGCGTTCTTCAAGCATTTCTTGATGTTTGCGTTCTTTTTCTTTTTGAGTCGCTATACGTGCATCCATGGATTCATCATGCACTTCTTTATATTCACTATAGTCAGATCCATCTTTGTCCCAGTTATCAATTGAACGATGGGCTTTTAAATCCCAAGCATTATCGCCTGCATAAACAAACTTCGCACTTGCGCTTAATTCCGCATAAAATTCATTTAACGTTTGTGCGGCATTATCAAGCTCAATGCCTTTTAATTCAACGACTTTATCAAATAGCTCGTATAAATCATAAGAAACTTCTTCTGTTTTAGGAACGCTTAAACGATCGGCTTTTAAAACTTTTTCCGCGATTTTAATTAAACTTAATTCTTTATATTCATTCATTCGTTATGCCTCCTGCATTTTTTCATACTTTAGGATTAATGCGCTATGATTGATGACAATGTCACGTTGTTTTAAGGTATACGTTAATTCGAGGGTTTCATGACTATGTTTTAAAGTGTGGGTTTGAATATCAAATGTTAAATGTTGCTTTCCCACTTGATAGATGCCTTGATGTAACACGTTTTCTTCAAAGGTAAAATCAAACGACGGGTCTCCTTCTCTTAGATATCTTAAACTGTTATCTAAGAATTGGATGGTATGTTTTTGATGCTTATCATCATGAAAAATAAGCGTTTCACCAACAAGCATTCCTTCTGTTTTAAAGGCTTGTTTTTGGCCTTCTGTTTCAATGGAAAAATCAATTGCCATTTGACTCATAATCATCACCAAATCTTTAAAATCCTAATATGCGTATGTATTATATAATATGTTAATCTAACATGCAAGGAAAAATGCTTTAATCATAAATCATAAAAAGAAGCGTTTACTCCGCTTCTTTATATGATTTCGCTAATGCATCTAAGTCTTTTAAGATTTCACCGGCTCGCTGCCAAGTCCCTAAGTTAACCCCTGATGCCATCGCATGGCCTCCACCATCATACTGAGCGGCTAACTCATTGACGGCTGGACCTTTACTTCTTAATCGTGCGCGTACAATTTTTTCTTCATATTCCGCAAATAACGCCCAAAGTGGACAATCTTCAAATACCCCAAGTTCATTGACTAAACTTGACGCTTCTTCAATGGTTACCCCAAATTCATCAATCAGTTCATGAGTAATTTGAACGTAGGCAACGCCATTGTCTGTTTTCTTATAATTTTGTAAAACATAACCTTTAAAACGCGTTAAATTCTCGCTTTTTGTATCGAGTTGACGAAAGACACTTTGTGAATCTAAGCCCACATCATAAAGCAAGGCAACATTTCTAAAGGTATCGCCATCAACGCCTGGATATTTAAAACGACCAGTATCGGTCAATATCCCTGTGAACAACGCCTTTGCGCCTTGTTCACTCATAGTGAGTTGATCTTTAAAGGCTTTATAATAATCTAAAATAATTAAAGCCGCCGCTGGTCTTGAGGTATCGACGTATTCAATGTCTCCATAACTATTTACTAAAATATGATGATCAATTTTAATTAAAAAGTCCCCTTGGTCATAACGCTGATCGGCAATGCGTTCTTTATTGCCAGTATCAACCGCTATAACAAGCGCCCCTTTAAACACTTCATCTTCAATGTCATCAAGCGTACCAATAAATTGTGTAAAGTCTGATGATTCACCGCTCACGTAAACCGTTTTTTCTGGGTAGGTAGCATTGATAATATCTTTTAATCCAAACGCTGTCCCCATGCAGTCTCCATCAGGTCTACCGTGTGGTAATATTATAATTTTTTTATAGTCTTTTATTTTTTCATGTATTGCTTTTAACTTATTAAGATCCATCTTTATTAATCCTTTCTGCTAGTTGGTCTAAGTCTTTTAATACTTTATCTATATGTTCCCATTTACTTAATGTACACCCGCACGCTAAAGCGTGGCCACCCCCACCATATTTCTTCGCAATATCGACAATAGGAACCTCTTTACTTCGTAATTCACACTGAATATCTCCATTATCGCTTTCAGTGAAGTTCGCCCAAATAGGAATCCCTTTAATGCCAGCCATTTGATTCACCATGCCTCTAGACACAGTGAAACCAGACACATTAAACGTTTCTTTTAAGCGTTTATCATTTTTCATATACGCAACATGATGCGGCGTTGTTTCAAAATTATTAATAAAATACCCTTTAAGCTTTTTTGTCCCATAATCTTCCGTATACACCACATCATAGATTGATTGAATATCAGCGCCATGTTGGGTCAAAAACGCCGCTGCGTCAAATGTTTTATAGGTTGTGGCGTGGTATAAAAATCTACCGCTATCAGTGACTAATCCGCCAAACAAGTTCGTCGCTATTTCTTCATCAATGGTTAAGTTATTGTCTTTCACCATTTGGGTCAGCATTTGGCACGTCGCAATTTGACTTGGGTCATGGATAAAGTAATCTGCAAAGTCTGTCTCATTTTGGTGATGATCAATCACGATTTTTTCTTTCCCCAACATAAAACGGTTGTCACTCACTCTATCTTTCCCCGCAACATCTAATACGATAATTAAAGCGTCTTTAAAGACATCGTCTTCAATGTCATCCATCGTACCAAACAACGTAAACTCATTCATATCCCCAACAACATAAACAGCCTTACCTTTAAAGTTCTTTTTAATAATGTTTTTCAACCCAAATTGACTACCTAAAGCGTCTAAATCCGGTTGTATGTGGCGATGTATAATAATCGTATCATACG
>CAYZOR010000105.1:0-4002 GCA_964479895.1 uncultured Candidatus Izemoplasmatales bacterium
AACGCTTTTAAATAGTCTTGGCCATATTCTCCATACGTATTGCCCAAAATATCAGGGTGCATATCTAAATAATCACTTTGATGATTTACGTAGCCTGTCCAAAGCGTTTCTACATAAATGATATTAAACCCCAAAGATTCCCATAAGTCTAAATGCTCAATAATTTCGTTTAAATTGTGTTCATTAGGACGGTGCCACATTGATCTAGCGTCAATAGTATGTGAAACCATCAATGCATATCTTAACTTTGTAATATTACTATCTAATGAAGCATAATGTTGATAAAGCTTAGTTGCGCTTTGTTCATCGATTGAATCCTGTTGATAAATCGCATCAATCGTTTGCATGGTTTCATCGACTTTTTGTTTTAAACGCGATGCGCTTTCACAATCGATGTCAAAAAGGCCTTCTGTTTTATACGTATATAGGACATCAATGACTTCATAGGCTTTATGCGCAGATGCATACGATGTATTGAATCGATTGTTTTCAACCGTTAAAGTTTCACCATCATGCGTGATTAATGACCCATATTCAACATGGTCTCTTAAAAACCTTGCAGCGTCTCCGTGACCTGAAACCACAAATCCTTGATCAAGAATTTTTACATTGGTATCCATCGATTCTACTAAGTTTTCTTGATTGACAGAAACTTCATGCCCATACGCATTGGTCCCTGTGTAAGCATCATTTCTTGATGCTTTCCAAGCATCTGTATAAATAATTAATTGATCAGCCCCTCTAAAAGCCATGCCACCTTCTCCTGAAGGATGCGTTTCTAAAGAAGGGTCAATCGCATCGATAGAATATTCATAAGTTTGTGTCTTTAAAATATCAACATTTATATAATTCACAGAATCACCTTTTTCAAATAAATACCCTTCCATTAACTTAAGCTGTTCAGGACTACCTTGTGCAGATATAACAAACCCATCACTAGGAATCATACTGCCTTCATCACTGCCTGAGGCAAGTGGGCGAAAATCACTGATTACAAAACCATCATCGCTTTTTTCCACAATGATTTCAGTCCCTAATCTTGATGTTTTTGTCGTTGAACCATACAACGTATCATAATAAATAATATTGCCTGATTGTCTTGTTTTATTAAGTCCTGTTAATAGCACTCTTTTATCCTGACTTTCAAAAACCCCTTCAAATTCAGGATAAAACGCTTTAGTATTTACCGTAAATGATTGATCAACACTTAGGCTTTCTTCAAAGCTCTTTGGTAGATAAAGGATGCTTCCATTGATTGGAATCGATGCGGATTCTTCATTTATATCAATGACTTCAAACGATTGATTGAATGTCACTAAAACTCCTTCGTCAATACTTAAACTTTTTTTAGGCCAATTTGGCGTAAAAAGCATTGTTGAATCAAAATCTTTCTCTAGGGTGTAGCCACTCATCTCATAGTGGACGGGATCGATTAAATCGACTGGTATATTCATCTCCCCATCGCTTAAAACCACATTCGCCTCTGCGTATAGTGAGATAAATGGTGCACTTAGAACGATAAAGATAGCTAATATTAAACTTTTCTTAAGCATGGAATTCACTCCAGTTAAAGATTTTTTTCATAAGTTCTAAAATGGTGTTCTAAAGAAAACCCAAGATTTTCATAAAAAGCTTTTAATCCTGTCCAATCGACCAATACATCGCTCGATCCTTGTTCAAACAACCAGTTGCTTGCGTAGTGAATCAATGCTTTTGCGAGTCCTTTTTTACGGTAATCAGGATGGATTCCTAGAGGGCCTAAGCCTCCTAAAGATTCATAATTTTCATGATAATGCGTATTGTGCATCAAAGGGGCATTTAAAGTATTTGCCCTAATAAATCCAATAATAATATCTTTGTCTTTTAACACGATGTAATGGTGCTTTTTAAAGAGATGTTTACTAGACGCATAGTGCTTACACTCTAGGGCCCATCGTTTGGAAAAGTAAGTTTCAATAAAGTGTTCAATTAAAGGGAGCGTGTTCGTAGTTGAATGTTCAAAATAAAAAGGGACTACATCCTTTTTTGCAAAAGGTTGAGTGCGGATTAAGTTATATGCATTCCCAGTCTCTTTAAACCAACGCTTAAAGAAACGTTGATCGTTTTTTCCATAAATGCCAGGAAATAAAGGCTCCATATCACCCATAACGTGAACAATTTTTTTTCCTTCTTGTTTAAAACGCGAAAACATATGGCTTACCAATTTTTCACCAAAGCCTTGGTTTCTAAATGGCTTAAATACATAAATAAATGATAAATAACCAATATGTTGCGTTAAATTAGGATCATTATCTTTAGCGAGTAAAAGACCAATCAATTGATTATTGTCTTTTAAGACCATCGAAGCGTTTTGATTGAGTGTTTTTGACGCTATAAACGCATGGCTAAAAACTTCTTCATTGAGTATTAAATCGCTAAATTCTTTGTTCCATTCATAGATTAAAGCATTTATTTCAAATTGATTTAACATATTATCCTCCATTAAAGGAAAAGCCAACCCGAAGGTTGGCTTTAATTACTCAGAAAAGCGTTCTTCGATTAATGCCTGTAAAATCGGATGCATAGCTTCCATAGTTGAACGGACTTCGTTATCTTTAATTGCGCCTTCCATTTCAATCATTACACTGCCTTCTACATGCCCATGAACATCGGTTCCTAGTGCATAGTATAGTTCATTATTTAAAACATCTAATACCGATACGTGCGCATCAACAGAAACATCATTTGCATAGTACTGATATAACTCTAATTGGAAGTCTAAGTATGCATCATCAATATCCGCAAAATATTGCATCTCAGACCAAATTTGGAAAATAAGTTCATCATGAATAAAGAAATCTTCATAGCCTTCAGGAATGTTTTCTTTTTCATATCCACGACTTACTAAATATGTTCTTGGACCAAACGTTAACATATTCCCGTAATTGCTTAAATCTTCTTCTGTGTTATCTCCTGTTGGATACGGAACAAATCCTATATCGCTCCATGAACGATTTCCAAAACGAGACTCGTTAAACGTGTGCCAATACGATCCATTATGGAAGACAATGCGTCCTTCTAAAAATTCTTGTTCAACCGTATTAGAAAGTGAGCTTTCACTACGCCACGCAATATCTTCATATAAATCAGCCATATATTGTAAGGTATTGATTGTAGGTGCGTCTAAAATTCCAATGTCTAATTGATCATTAATGAAATGTCCACCATTTGCATGCACCATACCATAAGACCAATTATACGTTCTACCACCCATGACATAATGATCGTCACGATCACTGATTGCATCATCTATATCTTTAAATAAACCTTCCATATTGTCCCAGTTCCAATCGCCATCGAGCCACATTTGGGTTGGAAGGTCATCTTCAAAGCCTAAGTCTGCGAGCAACTCCATGTTATAATAGATCCCATTTTCATTGATTGGTAAATAATCATCATACGTATAATACCCATCTAAGAAACGTCCGAATTCTTTTTTCTCATCTGGGAATGCAGGATCGCCATAAATATCCATATAATCAGTTAAATCTAAAATCACACCTGCTTCAGCGAGTTCTGGGATTGAAGTTGAAGGCATTTCATAAATATGCCCTTGTGGTGAACCACTCACAACATTATTGACAATCCATCGATTTCTCGCCCCGCCCCATGACGCATTGGAAGGGTAGGCACGGAAAACAACTTCGATATTATACTTTTCTTCAACCGCATCAATCAATGCTTCTTTTTCAGATTGATGCAAACCATTATAACGGTCATCACGTGGGTCTCGGGTATTAGGAGAATCAGCAAAAATCACAAACTCTTGACCTTGAAGATCAATCGTTGATCCCCCATTATCACCGTTATCACCGTTATCGTTATTATCACCATTATCATTACCTGGTGTGCTTCCATTATCATCGCCATTTGTATCATCACCGCATGCTGCAAGTGATAAAACAAACGTCAACATCACTATAATGCTTAATAATTTTTTCATATAAATTAGCTCCTCTTTTC